>CAMNGM010000007.1 GCA_946538425.1 uncultured Bacteroidales bacterium
AAACTTGTCGGTCACATAGGGTTCGTACCCCTTATCCGCCACGAATTGGGCGTTGAAGGTGAGGATTTGGTCGATCATAGTTTCAGTGTTTTTACAAAGGTAGGGTTTTTCGGGGAAACAATGAGGGCTTTATTATCTGAAAGGACCCTCCTCAATACACCCTCCTCACCCACATCTCCAAAAACCTGTCCTCCAGGGAGTAGGTCTTTGCCCGGCCCTCTTGCTCGTAGGTGAGGATCTTGCTGTCCAGCAGGGTGGAGATGGCGTACTGGACGGAGCTGGGCGACTTCAAAGCATTCTTCTTGATAAAGGCGACGGAGGTGACTCCGGTCGCCTTTCCTGCTTTTGCGATGGCCACCAAGGTCTCTTTCTGCCCATAATTGAGTTGGCTCAGCTGGCCGGCGAAGGCGTGGGACTTTTCTTCCAGGAGGGCCTCCAGGACAAACAATACGTCGTTCTCGTCCACCTTCTTTTCCGGGGCGACGGTGGCGAAGACGTGGTGCAGGAGGTTATGGACATAATAAGTATGCCCATCGAAGAGGTCGTAGGCTAGCTGCGCGGCGCCGGAGAGGATCTCACGCCCGGCCTCGCGGAACTTGGCACAAATGAATGCCACATACTTCTCCCGGGCGATCCTGTCCAGATAAAGCTGCTCCGTGCTGTTGTAAAAGGGCTTTGCGGCGGAGTGGAACATGTTCTCGAGGATGTGGCGGTTGCTGCCGGCGAAGATGAAACGGCAGTTGTTCATCGTCTGGACGTGGGAGCGGAGGATCGCTTCCACGTTCTTCTCCGGGTACCGGTCGATCTGCTGGAATTCGTCGATGGCGAAGATGCAGGGGAGGTCGGCCTTTTCCAGGTAGTCGAAGATCTCCCCGAGGGTGAGTTCGGGAGCTTGGATGTCCCCGAGTTTGACATCGAAGGAGGGAACGCCCGAAACCGGGTCGTAGGTAAAGCTCCCTGTCAATGAGCGCAATACTGACAGGAATCCGTCCAAGACAGCTTTCCCCTTGGGGACCAGCACGGAATAGATTTCCTTGCTCAGGAAGAGGACGAACTCGTGCAGGCTGGTCGTGGGATAGATGTCCACGTAGAAGGTGTGATAGTGCCCCTTGATTTCCGGACGCTCGTAGAAATGGCGGATCAATTGGGTCTTGCCCATCCTCCGGGGGGAGGTGAGCAGCACGTTCGCCTGGTTGGTGATTGTCCGGACCAGCCAGTCGGTCTCCGTCTTCCGGTCGCAGAAGTAGGCCGGGGGAATGATGCCGGTGATATAGAAAGGGTTCATCGCTCTTCTTTTTCCGCAAAGATAGCGGAATCGGAGCAATTATACAAATTCTATAATAGAAATTCTATGATTCTGCCGTCCCGCCTACGCCAGCCACTTCTCCACAAACCTCCTCACCTCCTCCTTCAACGCTTCGGCGGCGGGGGAGTCGAGGATTTCGATCTTGTCGGCGAGCATCAGGTAGTACCAGCGGAGGGGGCCGAGGCCGTGGACGGTGGTGTCAAGGATCCAGTGCGTGTCATCCTCTTGGTAGAGTTCGGAGTCGGGGAGGTGGCGGGCGCCGGCGAAGTGCTCGACCAGGTAGTTGTAGGCCATCACGTCCAGCCGGAGGCGGACGGGGTAGTCGTGGTCCTTGTCCACCCAGCTGAAGACGTCGGCCTGGCAGGGCTTGAAGTCGTGGTTGTATTCTGGGTCGGGGACGTCGGTGTCCACCTCGGTGATGCGGGAGAGGTTGAACTGCTTGAAGTTGCGGTCCTCCAGGTCGAAGCACCACACCTTCTCGTCGTCATAGAAAAGGTTGATGGGCACCACGAGGCGGTCGCGGACTTCGCCGCTGTTCCCGCTCGCATACCCGCGGAGGTACACCTTGTGTTTCTTGTCGATGGCTTCCTGCAGCCGGACCAGGTGGGAGATGTTCCGGTCCACGCGCTTGAGGCTCATCAGGCGCCGGCGCTTGCCTTCCTCCGTCATCGGCAGCGTCTGGTTGCCGTCGCGGACATAGGCGGTTCCTTCGGCCCAGGTGCGGTCCTTATACAGGTAGGCGATCTCGTATTCCGCAGGTTTCACGGTGATACGGATGGCATCCGCGTCCTCGGTGGGCTCGATGGTGATGTTGTCCTGCAGGGTGTCCTTGAAATAGACCTTCTTCTCCTGCTGGAGGAAGAGGACGAAATGGTCGATGGTATCGGCCTTCGGGACGGGGTGTCCGAGCAGCCGCTGGCCCCGCGCGTTGACCCGGCTATAATTGGCGATGAACCAGGCCATGTCGCCGTCCAGGCCGCGGCCGGGCGTGGTGATGGGGTCGCCGGAGTCGTTCACGCCCAGGAACAGGACGCCGCCGGCGGCGTTCAGGAAGCCGCACACGGCTTCGAACACCTGGCCGCGACCCTGGTATTCCAGGTCGGGCCCGCGGCCGTCGTTCCGCATCACGTAGGAGGACTTGAACTCCACCTCGTTCCCTTCGCCGAGGCCGTACTTGCCCGTGACGCGGGCGCCGGAGGCGCGGAAAGCGTCCTCCACGCCCAGCAGGTGACACACGCGTCGACGGACGGTGTCGGACTTGACCGACACGACATCGGGTTCCTCGCGGGCTGTCTTGGCTGCGGTGAGCAGGTGCGCGATGCGGCCCGCGAGGCCGGGCTCGCCGATGAAGGCCTCGGGGACGGCTCCGGGGTACAGGCACGCTACCTCGGCGGGTGCGTTGTCCAGGGCGCGGACCGGCTTTCCCTGAGCGTACAGAATCTTCCGCTGGAGGATGTCGGCCCGCTGGGCCAGCTGGTCCGCCAGGGCCCGGTTCTGCACGGCCTCCGCCAGGAAACGGGCGGCGAGGAGCGTGCGGTAGCGCTCCAGGGCGCCGACGGTGGTGAGCTCTTCCAGCTCCTTCAACAGTTTCAGGACCCGCTCCGAGCCGTCCGGCCGGGATTCTGCCTCCGCCGGCGCTTCGACCTGGATGAACCCTTCCAGGAGACTCTCTTCGTCGAAGGGTTGTACGGTCTGGCCGGCGCCGCCGGTTTCGTCCACATCGACATTGATGTAGAAGTCCTCCTGGCGGAATTGGACGCTGACCACGTACAGGACGGCCTCGTCGTCGGCTTGATACCCTTCCCGGATCCGGGAGATGCCGAAGAAACCGCCGGCGGTCATCCAGAAGATGCGCTGCTTGCTCTCATCGACATACAGGACACGTCCCTTGAAGAACAGATTGTTGCGGCGGGCGCTTTCCGCGCCTTGGACGGCAAATGCCCGGTAGGCTTCCCGGATGGAAATGCCGATGCCGTCCGCATCAGACTCTACGCGGGCGCCTGCAATGAAGTCGTTTGCGTACAGATACGGGAGAAGGTCCCGGACATCGGTCCCGGCGACCAGGTCATCGTTGAAGAGCGGCATCTCCTCCGCATCCTCCCCGACGGGCTTGCACCAGAGATGGTCTTCGGCATCCTCGCGGATGTCCGTGACGGTCACCCGGTCACCCTCCGTGAGGGTTTTCCGTCGGGGAATGATGCGGCGCTGCGCCTGCGCGAATTCCTCGGCGAAATCGCCGAGCTCGTCCGCTTCGTCCCGCTCGGTCGCCTTCAGGCGCTCTTCCTTGACATTCCGGGTGGCGACCTCCACTTTCCCGTCCGCCACGGAGAAGGCGACGGAGCGGTTTTCCGTCAGGTCGGTCGTGGAAATGGTGACAATGCCGTCCTTGCAGGACACGAATCCTTTCCCGGCATAGGAGAAAGGGGATATGGGTCGGTTCCGTCTGATGCTTATAGGACAAATATACGGAAAATATTCACCCCTTTTAACCCCTTTTCGCCACAAAAGACGGGCGTTCGCCACTCTTTTATGGCGGAACGCGCGGGGGTGGGTAATTTTGCGTAAACCTGAACCGAAAGAGGAAAGCATGAAAGGAAAGGTACTCGCCATCAATACGGGGTCGACATCGACCAAGGTGGGGTATTATGTGGACGGGAACCCCGTCCTGGTCCGGAATCTGGAACTCAGTGCCCAGGAGGTGCTGCGGTTCGACAGTGTGCTGGAGCAGGGCCCGCTCCGCCGGGGAATCGTGATGGATTTCCTCCGGGAGGCGGGCGTGGGCCTCGGCGACATCGACATCGTGATGGCGCGCGGCGGCCTGTTCGCCCCGGCCGTGACCGGCGTGTATGAGGTCAATGCCGATATGCGCGAGGTGCTCCTTTCCGGGCGCGACGGCATCCATCCCTGCAACCTGTCGGCTGTGATCGCCGACGACATCGCCGCCGAGGTGACGGCCTTCCGCCGGGAGCGGGGCATGGGCGGCCCGGCCTGCCTGGCCTACGTCGCGGATCCGCCGATGGCCGACGAGATGCTCCCGGAGTGCCGCATCGGCGGTCTTCCCGACTTCCCGCGCCGCGCCTTCTTCCACGCCCTGAACTCCCGCGCCGTCGTGCGCCGCTATCTCCGTGAGCATGGGCATACAACCAACGACATCACCGCGATCGTGGCCCATATGGGCGGCGGCATCACCGTCACCCTGCACCGGAACGGCCAGGTCATCGACACGAACAACGGCCTGGGCGGCGACGGCCCCTTCACACCGGAGCGCGCCGGCTCCTGCCCGGCTTTTCCCCTCATCGAGATGTGCTTCCGCAGCGGCCTGTCCGAGCGGGAAGTCAAGCACCGCGTCCTGGGCCGGGGCGGCGCCGTCGCCTTCTTCGGCACCAACGACCTCCGCGAACTGGAACGCCGCGCGCCCCGGGAGCCGGAGGTGGACACCTGGCTCGACGCCTTCGGCCTGAACGTCGCGAAATACATCGCCTCCCTCGCCACCACCGTCGACGGAAAGGTCGATGTCATCCTCCTCACCGGCGGCATCGCCAAAGACAGCCGTATCGTCGCCGACATCCGCCGCCGCACCGCCTTCATCGCCCCCACCGAAGTCTACCCCGGCGAGAACGAGCTCGACTCCCTCGCCGAAAACGGCTACCTCATCCTCGCCGGTTCCGCCAGAATCCACCGCTACGACAAAAACCGCCTCCTCGAGGACGAGGAGACGGTTCGATGAATGCGGCCTGATCGGTCTTACTTCACCTCGAAGTCGAGCGCCTTCAGGTCGGCGTCGGCGGAGGAGGAGCCGTACAGGAGCTGGTACTTGCCGGGCTTGATCTCGAGGCCGTCGTCGCCGTCATAGTAGGCGAAGGCGTCCGGAGCGATGTCGATGGTGACGTTGGCGGTCTTGCCCGGGTCGATGGACACGCGCTGGAAGCCCTTCAGGGACTTGATCGGGGCGTCGGGGTTGTCGAGGGCCTTGACATAGACCTGGACGATCTCGTCGCCGGCGCGGTCGCCGGTGTTCTTCACGGGAACGGTGACCTTCACGCCCTGGCCGGCCTTGACGGAGGACTTGGAGAGCTTGCCCTGGCCGTATTCGAAGGTGGTGTAGCTCAGGCCGAAACCGAACGGATACTGCGGCGTGCCCTTGAAGTAGCGGTAGGTGCGGCCTTCCATGTTGTAGTCCAGGAAGTCGGGCAGCTGGTCGGTGGAGGCGTAGAAGGTGACGGGAAGCTTGCCGGAAGGGTTGCAGTCGCCGTTCAGGACTTCGCCGACGGCCTGGGCGCCGCCCTCGCCGCCGTACCAGGCCTGCAGGATGGCGTCGCAGTCGTCCACGATGGGCGCGAAGGCCAGGGCGGAACCGGAGCAGTTCACCAGGATGACCGGCTTGCCGGTGGCGCGCAGGCCCTTCAGCAGGCGCTGCTGCACGGCCGGGACCTCGATGTCCACCTTGTCGCCGCCTTCTCCCTCGAGGGCGGGGGAGATGCCGCCGACCATGATCCAGGCGTCCACGTCGCCGAACTGCTTCGCCAGGGCCTCGACGTCCGGGAGGTTGCGCTCGCACAGCTGCGCGCTGAACATCGCGAACGGGGAGGAACCCTTCACGTATTCGATCTTCACGTCGTAGGTCTTGCCGGCCACGACGGGGAATTCCTTGTACTCGACCTGGCGGCGACGGCCGAAGCCGAAACCGCGGCGGCCGGCGCCGGCGGCGGGCGTCTTCTGCTCGTCCACGACCTTGCCGTTCACCGTGAACTTGTAGGTGTTGTCGCTGTTGACGACGTACTTGAGGTTGCCGGTGAACGGGGCGGTCCACTGGCCGGTGGCGCGAACGGAGATATTGTCCGTGTTCACGCCGTCGGCGAAGCCGTAACCGCCGAAGGTGCTGAAGTTCAGCTCCTTGTAGTTGCCCTTGGCAGCCGGCTCACCCTTGAATTCCTTGTTGTTGAAGAACTCCACCAGGAGGCCTTCGCCGCCGTTGAAGTCGGCGATGTGGTTGATGGTGTTGTACTCGTCCACGAGCTCGCAGGCCTTGTCATAGACCACTTCCGTGTTCGGGAAGGCGTTGCGGATGCCGGTGAGGATGGAGAATTTGTGGGCATCGATCGGGGTTCCACCGTAGTTGCCGTTCATCAGCTCCACGTCGTCGGCGTTCGGGCCCACGACCGCGATGCGCTTGATGTCCTTGGAGAGCGGCAGGATGCCGTTGTTCTTGAGGAGGACCATGCTCTCACGCGCGGCCTCGACGGCCAGCTGGTGGTGCTCCTCGCTGGAGATCACCTCCGGCTTGAGGTCCTTCCACGGGGACATCTCGTCCGGGTCGAACATGCCCAGCTCGAAGCGGCCGCGGAGGACCGGGACGAGGGCGTGGTCGAGGTCCTCGACGGTGATCAGGCCCTGCTCGAGGGCGTCGCCGAGGTTGCGGAAGGTACGGCCGCACTCGAGGTCGGTGCCGTGCTTGAGGGCGTCGGCGGCGGCGTGCATGGCATCCGGGTGGGTCATGTGCTGGCCGCGGTTGAAGTAGTTGTTGATGGCGTCGCAGTCGGTGACCACCAGGCCGTCATAGCCCCACTTGTCGCGGAGGATGTCCACGAGCAGACGGTCGCTCATCGTGCAGGGAACGCCCTCGTAGCGCTGGTAGGCGCCCATCACTTCGCGGACGTCACCCTCGACCACCAGGGTCTTGAAGGCGGGGAGGTAGGTCTCCCAGAGGTCGCGCATCGACACGGACACGTCCATGCTGTGGCGGAGCGGTTCCGGACCGCTGTGCACGGCGTAGTGCTTGGCGCAGGCGTGGGTCTTATAGTACTTGCCGGTCTTCTGCTGCATGCCCAGGACGGTCTGGAGGCCGATGACCGAGGTCAGGTACGGGTCTTCGCCCGGGGTCTCCTGGCCGCGTCCCCAGCGCGGGTCGCGGAAGATGTTGATGTTCGGGCACCAGAAGGACAGTTCCGGGTTGCCGGGGTAGTACCGGGCCTGGTCGTCCACGTTCCATTCCCGCTGGGAACGGTTCCAGTTGGCGCGCGCCTCGTCGGAGACGGTGGAAAAGATCTCATAGACCTGCTCCGGGTCGAAGGCGGCGGCCAGGCCGATGGGCTGCGGATACACGGTGTAGCCGTCGGCGCGGATGCCGTGGCAGGCTTCGCTCCACCAGTTGTAGGCGGGGATGCCCAGGCTGTCCACGGAGATGGACTTGTTCATCAGCAGGCCGATCTTCTCCTCCGGGGTCAGGAGGGAAAGGAGGTTCTCGATCCGCTGCTCCATCTTCAGGGACGGATCCTGGAAGGGATACTTGTAAGTGGTCTTGGGTCCGCAGGCCGAGAGGCAGACGGCCGCGGTGAAAAGGGTCAGGAAAAGCTTTTTCATAATCACCTTGTTGTTGACAAGGTGCAAGTTACGGATTTTCCGTCCGGAAACCTATCATTTTCAAGTCAAAAAAGTGTAGAAATCAGTCCGCGAAGAGGTCCCGCTCCGGAAGCTGGGCCGAAAAACGGGCGCGGAGGTTCTTGCAGAGGGCGCCGGTCTCGCGCGAGAAGCGGGAGCCCATCCAGGTGGACGTGTTGGAGATGAGGACCCAGGTCTCGCCGTCGGGGAAGGTTTTCACCAGGGCGGAGGTGCCGGAGAACGAGCCGGTCCGGGTCCATTCGCCCTCCACCGTGCAGTCCACCCAGCCCAGCGAGAAGATCTCGTCCGACAAGCGCGCGGTCATCTGGTACAGGGAGAAGGCGTTGATCTGGTCGGGCACGGCGGGGAGGCCGTCGATGGAGGCGACAAAGCGGGCGAGCTCCGGGGTGGAGCCGATCCAGGCGCCGGCGCCGGACAGGCCGTGGATGTCGTTGCCGCCGTAGCAGCGCTCCACCTGGCCGCGCCCGTCGAAGGAGTTGATGGGCTTGGCCTCCTTGTGCATATAATAGCGCGTCTCGCCGGGGAAGCGGTCCTCGTAGAAGTTCCCGCCGATGTGGAAGTCCGTGCAGCCGGCCGCCCCCAGCACTTCGCGCCGGGTCCACGCCTCGTAGGTCTCGCCGGTGATCTTCTCGATGATCATCGACAGGAGCAGGTAGCCGAAGTTGGAGTATTCCTGGTCCGTCCCGGGCAGGTAGGCGAGGGGGCGGCGGAGAAGGTGGCGGGTGAGCTCCTCCTGGGTGGGGGCCTGGGATGTGCCGATGGCCCGCATCATCGAGGGCGTGGAGAACATCGGGTCGCCGCCCTTCTGGGTGAAGCCGGCCTGGTGCCGCAGGAGGTGCTCCACCGTGATGAGGTAGTAGTTGTCGTCGGTGATGTACCGGTCATAGCCGTCCAGGATGCCGAAAGGTCCGAAGACGGGGGTGTCCAGCACGAGCTTGCCCCGCTCCTGCAGTTTCATGATGCCCACGGCGGTGATGAGCTTGGAGACGGACGCCATCCGCAGGAGGGTGCCCGGCGTCATCGGCCTGGACGCGTCCGCCCGGCCGTACCCGCGGGCGTACACGAGGGAGTCGTTCCGCATCACGGACAGGGAGACGCCCCGGAGCGACCAGCGGGTCATGAAGCTGTCCACCACGGCGTCCATCGCCGGCAGGCGGGACAGGTCGTTGGTGATGCGGTCGTTGAGGCCCCGTCCCTGCGCGGCGGCGAGCCAGGGCAGGAACAAGGACAGGAGGAGTATGAGATTTCTCGACTTCACTTCGTTCCGCTCGAAATGACAAATAAGGTTCGTTCCGTAGGACAGCTACCGGATTTTGCCGGCGCGGCGGCCGAAGTCGATGATGCAGTCGGCGGTGCCGTCGATGCCCAGGATGGAGCTGTCGACGCACAGGTCGTAGTTGTCGGCCTTGCCCCAGGCGCCGAACGTGTAGAAATTGTAATAGGCCTCGCGGGTGCGGTCCTTGCGGCGCATCAGGGCCTCGGCCTCGTCCGGGTCCAGGCCCTCGTTCTGCACGAGGCGCTGGATGCGGAATTCCATCGGCGCGCAGACGAACACGTCCAGGCAGTCCAGGTCGCGGAGGATGTAGTCGGCGCAGCGGCCCACGATGATGGCGTCGCCCTTCTCGGCGATGCTCCGGATGATCTCGCTCTGGATCTTGAACAGCATGTCGTCATTGACATAGCCCGTTTCCCCGAAGCCGAGACGGCCGGAGGAGAAGAAGCTGGACATCGAGAACAGGCTTTTGCGCTGCTCGCCGCCCTCGAAGACGCTCTTCGAGTAGCCGTTTTCCTCGGCGGCCTTCGAGATGAGCTCGTTGTCATAGACGGGGATGCCGAGTTTCTTGCCGACGGCCTGGGCGACGTATCCGCCGCCGCTGCCGAACTGTCTGCCTACGTTGATGATCGTGTTTGCCATGCTAAATCTTGCTTCCGAGGATGGCCGGGTCGTCTCCGTCCTTGAGCCGTCCGAGATTCCTCAGGAGGCCGACGGCGAAAAAGGCCGTGACGATGGCGGCGATGGTGTCCGAGATCGGGAAACTGTACCACACGCCGGTCTCGGACTCCAGCAGCGGGGGCAGGATGTAGATGCACGGCAGCAGGAACAGCAGCTGCCGCGACAGGGACAGGAAGATGGACTTGTTCACCATGCCGAGGCACTGGAACAGGTTCGTGGTGACCATCTGGAACCCGACGATCGGGAAGGCGAGGTTCATCATCCGCAGGCCCCGCGCCGCCATGTCGTGCAGGACGGGATCCGGGGTGAAGATGCTCACGGTGAGGCCGGGGACCGCCTCGGAGATGAAGAAGCCCAGCAGGCACACGAGGGTGGCCCAGCCGGCCGTCTTCACGTACACCTCGCGGACGCGGGCGAACTGCCGGGCGCCGTAGTTGTAGCCGGCGATGGGCTGCATCCCCTGGTTGAAGCCCATGATGATCATCACGAACAGGAAGCTGATCCGGTTCACGATGCCGTAGGCGCCGAGGGCGAGGTCGCCGCCCCACTTGACGAGCTGCTGGTTGATGAACAGCACGACGATGCAGCTGGCGAGGTTCATCAGGAACGGGCCCATGCCGATGGCGAGGGAGTCCTTGGCGATGCGCCAGTCGATCCGGAAGATCTTCCGGCTGCGGGGGAGGTGGAGGAACTTGTCCTGGTCCAGGAAGAACCACATCGTGTAACAGAGGGACATGAACTGGCACAGCACGGTGGCGAGCGCCGCTCCCCGGATGCCCATTCCCAGCGTGAAGATGAAGATCGGGTCCAGGATGGCGTTGGAAATGACCGTGAACAGGGTGAGGCCCATGGCGATCTTGGGATTTCCGGAGGACCGGATGACACTGTTCAGGCCGAAGTACAGGTGCGTGACCGCGTTGCCGATGGCGATGACCGTCATGTACTGCCGGGCGAAGGGGAGGGTGGCCTCGGTGGCGCCGAAAAAGCGCAGGATCGGGTCCATCCACATCAGCGAGACGAACGTGAAGACCAGGCCGGTGATGATGTTCAGGGTGACCTCGTTGGAGAGGACCTTGTTGGCGACCGCGTAGTTCTTCTGGCCCAGCAGGACGGAAATCATCGTCGCGGCGCCCACGCCCACCAGGGTGCCGAACGCCGTGGAGATGTTCATCAGGGGGAAGGTGACCGCGAGGCCGGAGATCGCCAGCGAGCCCACGTCGGCGATGTGCCCGATGTAGATGCTGTCCACCATATTATAAAGCGAGGACGCCGTCATCGCGATGATGCCGGGGACTGCGTACTGGCGGATCAGCTGGTTGACGGGCTTGACGCCCAGTTCGGTCGGGATGCTGCCTGCCATAGGCTAGGGTTCGGGGACCAGTTCGATGTCAAACTGCAGCGCGGCGTAGCCCGGGATCAGGCTTCCGGAGCCGGAACTGCCGTAGCCGAGGTTGTAGCCGAAGCAGAAGGAGGCCTTCTCGCCGGCGTGCATGGCGTGAAGGCCGTGCGCGAATCCGCCCACCGTGGTGTTGCCGTTCAGCTTGATCTCCGTGGGCTTCTCGGCCCAGGAGACCGGAACGGGGGCGTAGGTCTTGGACGGATTGTAGATGTGGTGCACCTTGGCGGTGTCCGCGATGGTGGTGTCGAACACCTGTCCGTCGGAGATGCGGCGGCCGGTGTAGTTGATGTATACGGTGGTGTCGTTGGGCATCTCGACGGGGTCGACGTCGAAATGCGTGAAGGACTTGAAGAACACCGCGGCGGTGGAGAGGGTGTCGGTCACGTTCCATTTCCGGGATGCGTACTCCTTCATCTGCCGGAACTCGTAGTCGTGGAGGCTCTCGGTCTGGTCCAGGAACTTGATGGTGTAGATGGTGGCGGGGACGTCGGTCGCGGTCTCCAGGTACTCGTCCAGGGTGTCGTACCGGCTGTAGGTCATCATCCAGGAGGGCACGATGGCCGTGCGGACGCCACCCTGCCGCATCCCGTCCAGCAGGGCGTCCAGGCCGGCGTAGCTCGCGTCTTTCCCGGTCAGCACGACCTGGGGGCCGTAATACCCCGTGCGGGTCCAGGTGCCCAGCTGCTTGGCCCACTGCTCGTCCGAATTGTAGGTGACGGTTCCGTCCAGTTCCCGCATCGTATAGGTCAGGAAGTTGACCGGCAGGTTCTCGCGCCATTCCAGCCCGGTGCCGGGCGTGTCTTCGATGATGTAGATGCCGTCCTTTTCCACGGCGTCGGGATAGTGGATGGCGCGCCAGGCGTCGAACTGGCGCTTGAGGGCGACGTTGGCTCCTTCGCTGACGTTCTTGTTGCAGGAAACTGCCAGGAGAACGGCGACTGCGGGCAGGAGGGCGAGTCTAGGGAGGATATGGTTCATGGTTTTCATCTTAATCGTTGGAAATGCTGTTCACCCAAATGTGGTAGACCAGGGCTGACCTTGCAGGAATCGTGCCTTGCGGCTTGGACCCGTAGGCATATTTGCCGGAAAAGAGGACATAGCACTCGTCCTGGTTCCGGACGCCTTCCAGGCCGCGCTGCAGACCCTCCAGGAGCTGGTCGTCCAGCACGAGGGTCCGGATGTGGAAGGCCGTCGTGTCGGAGATGGACCAGCCGGCCGCGTCGGCCGTGCGCCGGTGGTTGGTGGCGAACAGGTTGGAGGCGCTGACGCTGGATCCGGTGAGGGTGTAGCCGGCGTAGTAGAAGGACACCGTGCCGCCGGCGCGCAGGGTGTCGGCCATCAGGCCTTCCCGGCTGAGCGTGTCGTGCAGGACGACGCGGACCACGCCGTCCTTGTAGGTGACGGTGGCGGTTTCGTCGGCCTTGAGCTGGGCGCTCACGAAGCCGGCGATGTTGGTCTCCTGCCTGTCGTAGGCGAGCTGGACCGCCTCCTTGTTGCAGGCAGGGAGGAGTCCGGCGGCGAGCGCGAGGACCAGGGCCGGGATCAGGATGCGGGTGCTCTTTTTCATAGAAGGCAGTCTCGGGATACTTGTTCAAGGTAGGCGGCGGCGGCTTCGGGGCCGGGGATGTCGGCGGGCCACCCCAGCTTGCCGCCGGAGGCGTTCTCGTGGCCGCCCCCGTGGAAGCGGGCCACGGCGCAATCCCGCGCCGACCAGCCCTTCTTGGAGCGGATGGACACGCGGTAATGGTCCTTCTCCTGCTTGAGGAGGATGCTCATCTTCACCCGGTCGATGGACAGGGGGATGTTCACCAGCCCTTCCGTCTCGCCCTCCTGCACGCCGAAACGGTCCAGGATGTCCCGGGTGGCGATGATGTAGGCGAGGCCTTCCGGGGTGATCCGCAGGACCTCGTGCTGGAGGTAGCCCATCACCCGGACCCGGTTCTCGCGGTAGCGGTTGTACAGGTCCGACAGGACGGCGTCGCGGTCCACGCCGGCGGCGATGAGGTCCGCGGCCATCCGGAAGGTGCCGGGGTAGACGGAGTTCGAGAAGTTGTTCGTGTCGGTGGTCATCCCGGTCAGCAGGGCGCGGGCCGCGTCGGCGGGCAGCCGCCGGGCGTCTCCGCCGATGTCCGGGAGTTCCAGCAGGACGTAGTACAGCAGCTCCGACGCGGAAGAGACGTCCGGGGTGGAGAACACCACCCGGAAGCGGTCCGCTTCGGGACCGACGTGATGGTCGACGAGCGCTTTCGGGGCGGGGGAGGCTTCGAAGGCCTCCTGCAGGCCCTCCGTGCGGGAGAAGCCGTTGGCATCCAGCAGGATGACCAGGTCGCTTGCCGCGATGCGGTCCAGGCAGGCCTTTGGCTCCGCGTCGTGGCACAGCAGCGGGACGCTGTCCGGGACGATGAAGCGGACCGTGGCGGCGGGGGAGTCGGGGAGGACGGCGACGGCGTCCTTCCCCCGGCGCTCCCGCAGGTATGCGACGAGGGCGGACACGCTGCCCAGCGCATCCCCGTCGGGGTGCGTATGGGCCGTGACCGTCACCGTGCCGCAGCTGTCCAGCAGCGCGTCCAGCGTCCGGATGCTTTCCGTTTCGATTCCGTACAAAGCAATCTGTTCTTTTGCGATGCAAAAATACAAAATATATTGCTTTTCATAAATGATTTTTATAACTTTGTCGGAACTTTGGACAAATTATAAAACACTGAAATAATGAACAAGATTGTCAAAATCCTCGTCGAGATCCTCCTCGCGCTGGTCGCTGTCGGTTGTGTCTATGGCATTTACCGCAGCATCATGAAGCCGGTTAACTTCAACAAGGAAAAGGCCCGCAGGCAGGAAGTCGCCGTCCAGCGCCTCAAGGACATCCGCACCCTCGAGGTCGCTTTCAAGGGTGTCAACAACCGCTACACGGCGGACATCGACTCCCTGATCAACTTCTACAACACCGGCAAGATGGACATCATCATGCAGGTCGGTTCCAACGACGACTCCCTCGCCGTCGAGAACACCAACCGCTACAAGAACGACCGGAATTTCAAGAAGCTCAGCAAGGAGGAACAGAACGCGAAGTTCATGGAACTCTACCGCAAGGGTGAGAAGCTCGTGTTCTCCGTCAGCACCCCGATCGCGGTGAAGGACACTCTGTTCAACAACCGTCCCGACTTCTGCGTCGACTCCCTCAAGTACATCCCGTTCTCCGGCAAGATGCCCGTCGAGACCGATGCGATCGTGAAGACCGTCTCCGGTGTCCAGGTGCCGCTGTTCGAGGCCCGTATGCCTTGGAAGGCCCTCCTCAAGGGAATGGACAACCAGCTCCGCATCAACCTCGACGCCGAATGCGAGGACCAGAACCGCTACACCGGCCTGCAGGTCGGCTCCGTCAACCAGCCGAACAACAACGCCGGTAACTGGGAGTAGTCTTCCGCGATGGACAGTCCGCGCACAACGACTTCAGGAATATCCATTCAAGTCTCCTTGAGTGGATATTCTTTTAAGGTACGGGAGGGTGGAGAAGTCCGCGCTTCCGCCTGGCTCAGCGCGGACCGCCTCTTCACCACGCCGGAGTTCCAGCGCCGGTACGACGAGGTGGACATCTCCCTCCTCACGCCCAAGTGCACCCTCGTCCCGGAATCCTTTTTCCGGCCCGAGGCGGTGCGGACCCTGCTGTCCGACGTGGTGGCCCTCGAGCCGTCCGATGCCACGGGCTATGTCCGTATTCCCGAGCTCGGGGCCGTCCTGCTGTTCTCCAACTCCATCGGCGAGTCCCTGTCCAAGGTCCTCTCCCAGACGGTCCTGACGGCCTCCGGCGCGTCGGCCCCCGTCCTTCCGGAGATGTACTACATCCTCAAGGCGCTGCCCGCCTGCGAGGACTACAACAAGGTCGTGGCCTCCTACCGGGACGGCTGGCTGCATCTGTCCGTCGCGCAGGGCCGCAGCCTGCAGCTCGCGAACGTGTACGCCGCGCCCGACTTCACCACGGCCGAGTATTTCCTGTTCCTCGCCCTGAAGCGCCTCCAGCTCAATCCGGAAGTCACGACCGTCTGTTTCCGGACCCCCCTGACGCCCGAGGCGGAGCTTTCCCTGTACCGCTATTTCAAGGCGGTCGTCGAACTATGAGGATCATCGGTGGACGCCTGAAAGGGAAGACCATCCTGCCGCCGGCGGGATACAAGGCGCGCCCGACCACGGACTTCGCCCGCGAGGGCCTGTTCAACGTCCTGGACAACGAATACGAATTCAAGGACCTCAAGGTGCTGGACCTCTTCGGAGGGACCGGCGCCATTTCGTTCGAGTTCGCCTCCCGGGGCGCCGCGCGCGTGTACTGCGTGGAGATGGCGCGCGAGAACGCCTCGTTCATCAAGACCGAGGCGCAGCGCCTGGGCCTTGCGAACGTGACGATGGTCCGGGACAACGTCTTCGACTTCCTCCCCATCTGCCGGGAGAAGTTCGACATCATCTTTGCGGATCCGCCCTATGCCCTGGAGAACCTGGAATCCATCCCGGACCGGGTCTTCGCGCAGGATATCCTCCATCCCGGCTGCTACTTCATCCTGGAGCACGGCGGGGAGCACTCCTTCCGGGAGCACCCCCGCTTCAAGAAGGAGAAGGTGTACGGCCGGGTGCATTTCACGTTTTTCGAACAACCGGAAGCTTAGCAAAGACTATGTTCTCATTCCTCATCAGCGTGGCCGCGCTCGTGGTCGGCTATCTTTTGTACGGGTCTTTCGTGGACCGGGTCTTCGGCCCCGATCCGAATCTGGTGACCCCGGCCGTCTCCAAGGCCGACAACGTGGACTTCATCGCGATGCCCGCCTGGAAAGTGTATATGATCCAGTTCCTGAACATCGCCGGCACCGGTCCCATCTTCGGCGCCATCATGGGCGCGAAGTTCGGCCCGTCGGCTTACCTGTGGATCGTCTTCGGCTGCATCTTCGCGGGCGCCGTCCACGACTACCTGTCCGGCATGCTTTCCATCCGGCACGGCGGGGCGGGCTATCCCGTCCTCGTGGGCCGGTACCTGGGCGAGACCGCCAAGAAGGTGATGCTCGTCTTCTCCGTCCTGCTCCTCCTGATGGTCGGTGCCGTGTTCGTGTACAGCCCGGCGGTCATCCTGGGCGGAATGGTGGGCGACGGCGGCCAGTGGTCGGTGATGACCTGGGTGTTCGTCGTTTTCGCCTACTACATCGTCGCGACGCTGCTTCCCATCGACAAGATCATCGGCCGGATCTATCCGGTGTTCGCGGCGGCCCTGCTGTTCATGGCGGTCGCCCTGATGGTGTGCCTCCTCGTCAAGTGGCCCTCCCTGCCGGAGTTCTGGCAGGGCCTGCAGAACCGCGGCCCCTCGGTGGGCGTGGAAGGACAGCCCATCTTCCCCTGCCTGTTCATCACCATCGCCTGCGGCGCGGTGAGCGGATTCCATGCCACTCAGAGCCCGCTGATGGCCCGCTGCATCACGTCCGAGAAGCTCGGACGGCCCATTTTCTACGGGGCGATGGTCACGGAAGGCCTCGTCGCCCTGATCTGGGCGGCGGTCTCCTCGTACTTCTTCTTCGACGGCGGTGCGGCCGAGGTCGGTTCCGACCTCACGGCATCGGCCCCGGTCGTGGTGACGAAGGTCTCGCAGAGCTGGCTCGGCGTGCTGGGCGGCATCCTGGCGGTGCTCGGCGTGGTCGCCGCGCCCATCACCAGCGGCGACACGGCCTTCCGCAGCGCCCGCCTCATCATCGCCGACTTCCTGCACCTGGACCAGAAACCGATGCGCAAGCGTCTGTATATCGCGGTTCCGCTCTTCGTCCTCTCGGGCCTCCTGCTGTGGTACAACATCGCCGATGCGAACGGATTCAACGTCATCTGGCGGTACTTCGGCTGGAGCAACCAGACGCTGTCGGTGTTTATGTTCTGGACCGCGACCGTGTACCTCGTGCGCAACAAGCCGGGCCTGTACTACCTGATCGCCCTGCTTCCGGCCCTTTTCATGACTTCCGTGTGCACGACCTTCATCCTCGTGGACAAGATCGGCCTGGGCCTTCCGCAGACGCTGATCCCGTGGATCGCCCTCGGCACATTTGCCATTTCGGCAATTCTTTTCTATCTTTGGAAATATCGTAAAAACAGATAGCAATGCTTGATAAAGAACGCGGGCTGTACGTAGCCCACTCTGCAAACGGCCCCATCTCCATCGTCGGAAAGATGGCGAACCGCCACGGCCTCATCGCCGGCGCCACCGGTACCGGCAAGACCGTCACCCTGCAGGTGCTGGCCGAAACCTTCTGCCAGGCCGGCGTGCCGTGCTTCATGGCCGATATGAAGGGCGACCTTTCCGGCATCAGCCAGGCGGGCAGGCTCTCCGGCTTCATCCAGAAGCGCCTGCCGGAGTTCGGCATCGAGGACCCGCAGTTCCAGAGCTGCCCCGTCCGCTTCTTCGATGTCTACGGCGAACATGGCCATCCGATGCGCTCGACCATTTCCAATATGGGCCCGGACCTGCTGGGCCGCCTGATGGAACTGAACGAGACGCAGACCGGTGTGCTGAACATCGTCTTCCGGATCGCCGACGACAACGGCCTCCTGCTGGACGACCTGAAGGACCTCCGCGCGATGCTCAATTTCGTGGGCCAGAACGCGGCGGACTTCACCACCCAGTACGGCAACGTGTCGGCGGCCTCCATCGGCGCCATCCAGCGCGCCCTCCTGGGCCTCGAGAACCAGGGCGCGGACTTGTTCTTCGGCCGTCCTTCCTTCGACATCTTCGACCTCCTCCAGTGCGAGGGCGGGAAGGGCGTGATGAACGTCCTGGCTGCCGACAAGCTGATGCTCAAGCCCAAGCTCTATTCCACCTTCCTCCTCTGGCTGCTTTCCGAGCTGTACAGCACCCTCCCGGAGGTCGGCGACATGGACCTTCCCAAGCTCGTCTTCTTCTTCGACGAGGCCCATATGCTCTTCGAGGACACCTCCAAGGCCCTGACCGCCAAGATCGAGCAGGTCATCCGCCTCATCCGTTCGAAGGGCGTCGGCATCTACTTCGTCACCCAGAGCCCGACCGACATCCCCGAGAACATCCTCGGCCAGCTCGGCAACCGGGTCCAGCACGCCCTGCGCGCCTATACGCCCAAGGACCAGAAGGCCGTCAAGGTCGCCGCGGAGACCTTCCGGGCGAACCCGGCCTTCGACACCTACGAAGCCATCCTCCAGCTGGAGACCGGCGAGGCCCTCGTCTCCTTCCTGGACGAGAAGGGCGCCCCGTCGATGGTCGAACGCGCGAAGATCCTCTTCCCGCTGAGCCAGATCGGCGCCATCACCGAGGATCAGCGCGCGCAGATCATCAAGCAGTCCCGCCTCTGGGGCCGGTACGACAAGGTCGACGACCGCGAGAGCGCCTACGAAATCCTCGTCGCCGCCACGGCCGAGGCCGAGCGCCAGAAGGCCGAGCTCGAGGCGCAGAAGGAGGCCGAGAAGCAGGCCGCCCTCGAGGCCAAGGCACAGGCCAAGGCGGAGAAGGAGCAGTCCAAGAAAAAGAAGAACAGCATCGCTTCCAAGGTCCTGAAGTCCGTGATCACCGCCGTGACCGGCGTCGTTGCCGCCTCCGTGGCCGACTCCGTCACCGGCACCAAGAAAAAGAGCGGCACCTCCACGACCAAGAAGGCGGTCCAGAAAGCGACCAAGTCCGCGACGAACACCATCACCCGGGAACTCACCCGGAGCATCCTGGGGAACCTCATCAAATAGAGGTTCCCCCTTTTCCCAACCATTTACTGAAACCTGAATCCTAAATGACTTTGAAAATCGTTGTCCTGGCCAAGCAAGTCCCGGACACCCGCAATGTGGGCAAAGACGCGATGACGGCCGAAGGGACCGTGAACCGCGCCGCCCTGCCCGCCATCTTCAATCCCGACGACCTGAACGCCCTGGAGCAGGCCCTCCGCCTGAAAGAAAAGAATCCGGGCTCGACCGTGGCCATCCTGACGATGGGCCCGCCCCGCGCGGGCGAGATCATCCGCCAGGGCCTCTACCGGGGAGCCGACACCGGCTACCTCCTCACCGACCGGCTCTTCGCCGGCGCCGACACCCTCGCCACTTCCTACGCCCTCGCGACCGCCATCCGCAAGATCGGCGGCGTGGACCTCGTCCTCGGCGGCCGCCAGGCCATCGACGGCGACACGGCCCAGGTGGGCCCGCAGGTCGCCGAGAAGCTGGGGATGACCCAGGTCACCTACGCCCAGGAGATCCTGGACGTGAAGGACGGAAAGGCGACCATCCTCCGTTCCATCGACGGCGGCGTCGAGACCGTCGAAGCGCCGCTTCCCCTCGTGGTTACCGTCAACGGCACCGCGGCGCCCTGCCGCCCGCAGAACGTGCGGCTCGTGATGAAGTACAAGTGGGCGACCTGCCCCTCCGAGCGGCCGGCGGATGACCCGCACGCCGCCCTGTACGCGGAGCGGCCCTACCTGACCCTCACCCAGTGGACGGTGGCCGACGTGGACGGGGATCCGTCCCAGTGCGGTTTCGCCGGCTCGCCGACCCGCGTGAAGTCGGTGCAGAACATCGTCTTCCAGGCCAAGGAAAGCAAGACCCTCACCGCCTCCGACGCGGATGTCGAAGGCCTGGTGCAGGAACTCATCAGTGAAAAGATCATCGGCTAAGACTATGGATAACGTATTCGTATATTGCGAGATCGAGGGCACGGTCGTGGCCGAGGTCTCCCAGGAACTCCTGACCAAGGGCCGCAAGCTCGCGGACGAGCTGGGCGTCGAACTGCACGCCGTGGTGGCCGGTACCGGCATCAAAGGGGCCGTGGAGTCCCAGATCCTCCCGTACGGGGTGGACAAGCTGTTCGTTTTCGACGGGAAGGACCTGTTCCCCTACACGTCCGCTCCCCATACCGATATCCTCGTGAACCTGTTCCGGGAAGAGAAACCGCAGATCTGCCTGATGGGCGCGACAGTCATCGGCCGGGACCTGGGCCCCCGCGTGTCCTCCTCCCTCACCAGCGGCCTCACTGCCGACTGTACGCAGCTCGAGATCGGCGACTTCGACGATGTCAAGACCGGGAAGTCCTACAAGAACCTCCTGTACCAGATCCGTCCCGCCTTCGGCGGCAACATCGTGGCGACCATCGTGAATCCGGACCACCGCCCGCAGATGGCGACCGTCCGTTCCGGCGTCATGCAGAAGGCCCTGTACGCGGGCGAGGCCCGCGGGGAAGTGGTCTATCCGGACGTGGACCGCTACGTGAGCCCGGAAGCCTATGTCGTGAAGGTCCTCGACCACCACGTGGAGGCCGCCCGGCACAACCTCAAGGGCGCTTCCATCGTCGTTTCCGGCGGTTACGGAATGGGCTCCAAGGAAGGATTCCAGATGCTGTTCGACCTGGCGAAGGTCCTCCACGCCGAGGTGGGCGCCAGCCGCGCCGCCGTGGACGCCGGCTTCTGCGACGCGGACCGGCAGATCGGCCAGACCGGCGTGACCGTCCATCCGAAGGTGTACATCGCCTGCGGCATCAGCGGCCAGATCCAGCACATCGCCGGGATGCAGGACAGCAGCATCATCATCAGCGTGAACAGCGATCCCGACGCCCCCATCAACAAGATCGCGGATTACGTGATCGTGGGCACGGTGGAGGAAGTGATTCCGAAGCTCATCAAGTATTACAAGAAAAACAGCAAGTAAGCCATGGCCAACTACTATACCGACCATCCCGAAATCGCCTTCTATCTGCAGCATCCCCTGATGCGCCGGATCGTGGAGCTTCGGGAAAAGGGATTCGCCGACAAGGACCTGTATCCGGAGGCGCCCGTAGACTATGAAGACTGCATCGAGAACTACCGGCGCATCCTGGAGGTGGTGGGCGACATCACCGCCAACATCATCGCCCCGAATTCCGAGAGCGTGGACCTGGAAGGCCCGCACCTCGAGAACGGGCGGATGATCTACGCTTCCAAGACCGTCGAGAATATGGAGGCGATGCGCAAGGCCGGCCTCACCGGCGTCGCGCAGCCGCGCCGCTACGGCGGCCTGAACCTGCCCAATGTCATTTTCAGCATGTGCTCCGAACTGGTGAGCGCGGCCGACGCCTCGTTCCAGAACATCTGGAGCCTGCAGAGCTGCGCCGACACCCTGTACGAGTTCGGCTCCGAGGAGCAGCGGCAGAAGTTCCTCCCGCGCATCTGCGCCGGCGAGACGATGTCGATGGACCTGACCGAGCCCGATGCAGGTTCGGACCTGCAGCGCGTGATGCTCAAGGCGACCTGGAGCGAGGAGCAGGGCTGCTGGCTGCTGAACGGCGTGAAGCGGTTCATCACCAACGGCGACTCCGACATCCACCTCGTCCTCGCCCGCAGCGAGGAGGGGACCCGCGACGGTCGCGGCCTGTCGATGTTCATCTACGACAAGCGCCAGGGCGGCGTGGACGTGCGCCACATCGAGCACAAGCTGGGCATCCACGGCTCGCCGACCTGCGAGCTCACCTACAAGAACGCCCGCGCCGAACTCTGCGGCAGCACCCGCCTCGGCCTGATCAAGTACGTGATGGCCCTGATGAACGGCGCCCGCCTCGGCATCGGCGCCCAGTCCACCGGCCTGAGCCAGGAAGCCTACAACGAGGCGGCCCGGTACGCCTCCGAGCGCGCCCAGTTCGGCCAGACCATCGAACACTTCCCGGGCGTGTACGACATGCTCAGCCGGATGAAGGCGAAGCTGGACGCTAGCCGCACCCTGCTTTACCACACCGCCGCCCACGTGGATGTGTACAAGTGCCTGGAGGACATCCAGCGCGACCGCGCCCTCACCCCGGAGGAGCGCGCCGAGATGAAGAAGTACAGCCGCCTGGCCGACGCCTTCACCCCGCTGTGCAAGGGAATGAGCTCCGAGTATGCGAACCAGAACGCCTTCGACTGCGTGTCCGTCCACGGCGGTTCCGGCTTCATCATGGAATACAAGTGCCAGCGCCTGATGCGCGACGCGCGCATCTTCAACATCTATGAAGGAACGACCCAGCTCCAGGTCGTGGCGGCCGTCCGTTACATCACGAACGGAACCTATTCGGAGATCATCCGCGGTTTGCTGGCGGAGCCCGTCTCGGCCGGGATGGAGCCGCTCCGCGCCCGCGTCGCGACCCTCGCCGACATCTACGATGCCTCCATCGCAGCCGTGAAAGCCTTCGAGAATCAGGAGGTCCAGGATTTCCTGGCCCGTCGCCTATACGATATGACCGGTGAAATCGTGATGGCCCTGCTGCTGCAGCGGGACGCCACGGCGGCGCCGGAACTCTTCGCCAAGTCCGCCCGCGTGATGACGCAGATGGCCGAGGAAACGGTAAGCGGAAAGAGCGCGTACATCCGTGCCTTCAAGGCCGAGGACCTCGACGCCTTCCGCGTCGCGGAGGCGTAAGCCTATGCGGTTATGTCGAATGTAAGTTGTTGACTAATCGTTAAATATGCAAAAGTGCCCGGGAAGGATTTCCCGGGCACTTTTATGTAATTATTTGATAATGAGTCTACTGGATTCGACGCTTTAGAGAGAGACTGTGCCAGTGGGGACCGAACCGTTCGAACGCGGCCCGGTCCAACTGTTCCCTGTCGTCGGGATGGGCGATGGAGATCAGCAGGCGGGCCCGCTCCTGCAGGGACTTGCCGTACAGGTTCACGGCGCCCCATTCGGTGACGACCCACTGCACGTCCGCGCGGGGCGTGACGACGCCGGCGCCGGGCTTCAGGGTGGGGACGATCTTGGGGGCGAGTTTCGCGGTGCGGGAGGCCAGGGCGATGATGGCCTTGCCGCCGGGAGACATCTTGGCGCCGCGGACGAAGTCCAGCTGGCCGCCGGTGCCGGAATACATCCGCGTGCCGATGGAATCGGCGCATACCTGGCCGGTGAGGTCGATCTCCGTGGCGGAGTTGATGGACACCACGTTTGGGTTCTGCGCGATAATCCAGGGGTCGTTCGTGTAGGCGATCTCCCGCATCAGGACGGCCGGGTTCCGGTCGATGAAGCGGTACACCTCCTGCGAACCCAGCAGGAACGAGGCGACGACCTTCCCGGTGTCGATCTTCTTCGCGGCGCCGTCGATCACGCCTTTCCGGATGAGGTCCAGGGCGCCGTCGGCGAACATTTCCGTGTGGAGGCCGAGGTGCCGGTGGTCCGCGAGTTCCGAGCAGACGGCGTTGGGCAGCGAGCCGATGCCCATCTGCAGGCAGGCGCCGTCCGGCACGAGCTCCGAGCAGTTGCGGCCGATGAGCCGGTCGATGTCCGTGGGCTGCACGTAGTCCTTGGTGATCAGCGGGGTGTCATCCCGGACAAGGGCGTCGAAACGCTCCACCGGGATGGGTTCGCCGTAGGAGAAGGGGACGTTCGGATTGACCACCGCCAGTTTCAGGCGGGCCACTTCCAGGGCGGCGACGGAGCAGTCCACCGAGGTGCCGAGGGAGACGACTCCGTCGACGGGCTCGGACACCTGCACCATCGCGACATCGCAGGGGAGCGCGCCGCTGCGGTACATCGCCTGCGATTCGAAAAGGTGCGCGGGGAGATAGTCCGCATACCCTTCCTGGACGCTTTTCCGCACGTTCGGGCCCACGAAGAAGCCCTGGTCGAAGAACACGCCTTCGTACTCCCGGGAGCCGTAGGGGGCGGGGCCTTCGGTGTGGAAGTGGTGGAAATGGAGGTCCTTGAGCTCGCCCGCCCTGCGGCACAGGGCGTCGATGAGGACGTGGGGGACGCTGGCGATGCTGGAGAGGTGGATGTGATCCCCGCTCCGGACGCCGCGGACGGCTTCGTCCGCCGATATGAATGTCAAGGGCTTCATAGGCTACCCGGGCAAAGATAAGCAGATTCTTTGTATATTTGTAAAAATTTTACGAATAAAATGCATACCAGAGAAGAAAAGGTGGCCGCCTTCGGCCGATTGCTTGATATGATGGACCTTCTGCGGGAAAAGTGCCCGTGGAATGCCGCGCAGACCATCGACACCATCCGGCCGATGACGGAGGAGGAGGTGTACGAACTCAGCGACACCATCCTCAAGGGGGACCGCAAGGGCACGGCGAAGGAGATCGGCGACCTGCTGTACCATATGGTCTTCTATGCCCGCATCGCCGAGGAGGAGGGTTCCTTCGACATCGCCGACTCTCTGAACAAGGTATGCGATAAGATGGTCTTCCGCCACCCGCACGTGTTCGGCCCCGAGGCCGGCAAGCCCACCACCGCGAAGGAGATCGCCGACACCTGGGAACTCGTGAAGGCGAAGGAAAAGGACGGCAACAAGCGCGTGATGGCCGGCATCCCCGACGCGATGCCCGCCATCCTCAAGGCCCTGTCGATGCAGGAGAAGGCCCGCGGCTGCGGCTTCGACTGGGAACAGAAGGAGGATGTCTGGCCCAAGGTGCAGGAGGAGATGGGGGAGGCGAAGGATGCCTGTTTGGAAGACGATCCGAAGCATATGCAGGAGGAGTTCGGAGACCTGCTTTTCGCCGTCATCAACGCCTCCCGCCTGTACGGCATCGACCCGGAAGCCGCCCTCAGCGGCGCCTGTGACAAGTTCCGCCGCCGCTTCTCGTATATGGAGGAGGAAACCCTCCGCCGCGGCCAGAAACTCGCGGACCTGACCCTCGCCGAAATGGACGCCATCTGGGACGAAGGGAAGGCCAAAGGGCTCTGATATGGTAATTCGGAGTTTTTTCCGTATCTTTGCAGACTAATTCAAAAGGAGTTCCCATGGCAGAGAACACATTGCTGGAGAAGGTGCTGAGCCTTCAGGACAAATACAAGAAACTGGAAGAGTCGCTCGCCGACCCGGCCGTCATCGCCGATATGAAGAAGTTCGTGCAGCTGAACAAGGACTACAAGGAACTGCAGCCCATCATCCAGGCCGGCCTCGAGTACAAGCGGATGCTGGACGAACTCGCCCAGGCGAAGGACATCCTGATGAACGAGAAGGACGAGGACCTGCGGGAGATGGCCCGCGACGAGGTCGCGGAGATCGAGCCCAAGCTTCCCGAGATGGAGCAGAACATCAAGCTCCTCCTCATCCCGGCCGATCCGGACGACTCCAAGAACGCGATGGTGGAAATCCGCGGCGGCACCGGCGGTGACGAGGCGGCCATCTTCGCCGGCGACCTGTTCCGGATGTACCAGCACTTCGCCGAGCGCCGGGGCTGGAAGCTGGAGGTCACCGACCAGGCTCCCGGTACGGCTGGCGGCTTCAAGCAGATCGTGTTCAAGCTCTCCTCCAGCCAGGACGGCGTGTACGGCGTGATGAAGTACGAATCCGGCGTGCACCGCGTCCAGCGCGTCCCCCAGACGGAAACCCAGGGCCGCATCCAGACGTCGGCCGCCTCCGTGGCCGTGTTCCCGGAAGCCGGCGAGTTCGACGTGGAGCTCAATCCGGCCGACATCCGCAAGGACCTCTTCTGCGCCTCCGGCCCGGGCGGACAGGGCGTGAACACCACCTATTCCGCCGTGCGCCTGACGCACATCCCGTCTGGCCTCGTGGTCCAGTGCCAGGAGGAGCGTTCCCAGCTCAAGAACCTGGACCGCGCGATGGAGGAACTCCGCACCCGCCTGTACAACCTCGAGCACCAGAAATACCTGGACGGCATCGCCGCGAAGCGCAAGACGATGGTCTCCACCGGCGACCGTTCCGCCAAGATCCGTACGTACAACTATCCGCAGGGCCGCGTGACGGACCACCGCATCGGCTGGAGCATGTACAACCTGCCCGTCTTCATGGACGGTGACATCCAGGAATGCATCGACCAGCTCCAGATCGCGGAGAACGCCGAGCGCCTGAAGGAAGCCGGGGAGGAGGCATAATATGGCGCGCGATTCCGAAAACCTCAAGAGCCTGGGCCGCAAGACGGCCTACAGCCAGGACTATGCGCCCGAAGTGCTGGAAACCTTCGCGAACCAGCATCCCGGCAACGACTACTGGGTGCGTTTCAACTGCCCGGAGTTCACCACCCTGTGCCCCATCACCGGCCAGCCCGACTTTGCGGAGATCCGCATCAGCTACGTGCCCGACGCGCGGATGGTGGAGTCCAAGAGTCTCAAGCTGTACCTGTTCAGCTTCCGGAGCCACGGCGACTTCCACGAGGACGTCGTGAACACGATCATGAAGGACCTCATCCAGCTGATGGACCCGAAGTACATCGAGGTCACCGGCTTCTTCACCCCCCGCGGCGGCATCTCCATCTTCCCGTACGCGAACTACGGCCGTCCCGGCACCAAGTGGGAACAGCTCGCGGAAGATAGATTCAAGACTCACGAATAAGTAGATTTCTCGACTTCGCCCTTCGGGCTGCGCTCGAAATGACAGGACCCTTGTCATTTCGACCAAGGCCGTAGGCCGACAACCGTGTCATTCTGAGGAGGTCGTAAGACCGACGTGAGAATCTATTCCTTTTCCTGGAAGACTTTCAGGACGTTCTCGATGTAGGTCTTCGTGACCGGTATCGGGGCGATGGCCTCGTTGTCGAGGGTGATCTCGTAGGTCGCGCCCACTTTCTGGAGGACCTTGACCTTGCCCATGTTCACGATGAACTTCCGGTGGCACCGCAGGAGGTCCGAGCCCGCGAAGCTCTCCTCCACCGTCTTCAGCCGGCAGCGGAGCATATAGGTCTGGAGGTCCCCCTTGTTGTCGGAGTACCAGACCTTGATGTAGTTGTCGTCCGACTCCACGTAGTAGAGGTTCGCGCTGGACACCGAGAGCTTGAGGACGCCGTTGTTGTCGAACAGGGTGAACTTCTGGTCGGAGGCGCCTTCGGCCGGGGTCTCTTCCGTGACCACATCCCGCATGTTCATCAGCCGGATGGTCCGGTTCTGGTCGATGATGGTGAAGAACATCGCCGCGACGAGGAAGGGGACGCCCAGGCACACGAACGCGTACACGAGGGCGTTGAGGAAGATGATGAAGCCGCTCTGGTCCTCGGGCTGGGCGATGGTCACCGTGAAGACGGTGTACAGGACGGCGATCAGCAGGACTTCCGACAGGCACCAGAGCGCGTAGCCCCAGTAGGTCATCGGCAGGCGGTTCCGGGTCTTGTACATCACCACGCGGCTGATGATGAGGATGCTCAGGGACAGGAAGGCGAAGATGGCGGTGAAGCCGAAGAACGTGCTGTTCCCGAGGCGGAACCACGCGTTGTTGGAGAAGGGGATGCTCACGAGCAGGAATACCACCGAGAACAGGGCGGCGAAAGTGACCGTGCCCAGCAGCTGGTAGCGTTCCCGCAGGTAGCCGGGAATGTATTTTTTCTTGCCTTCTTCCATCAGATAAAAAACAAAAATACGGAAAAAAAACGAGATTTCACCCCTTTTTACGCGATTTCGCCCCAGATGCGCCCGCGTACGCCCGTTTTTCACCACTTTTATTTCCGAATTCGGTCCGGACCGCCTAATTTTGCATCCGATACTAAAACCTATTTCTGATATGAAGATCATCGGTACCGGAAGCGCCTTGCCGAAGAGAGTCGTCACCAACGGGGACCTGGAGCGTTTCCTGGACACGACCGACGAGTGGATCGTGACCCGCACGGGAATCCGCTCCCGCCACGTCATTTCCGACGAACGCCTGGAGGACCTGGGCCGCGACGCCGCCCTGAAGGCCCTCGCCGACGCCGGCAAGAAGCCGGAGGACATCGACCTCCTGCTCTGTTCCAACGTAGTCAACGAGTATTTGACCCCGGGCCTGGGCTGTATCATCGCCGCGGCCGTGGGCCTGCGTTGTCCCTGCATCGACATCAACTGCGCCTGTCCGGGCTTCATCTACGCCTTGGACATCGCCGATTCCTACTTCAAGGTGGGGAAGGTGAAGAACGTCCTCGTCGTCTGCGCCGAGGAGCCCAGCCGAATGACCTCCTGGCAGGACCGCGCCACCTGCGTCCTGTTCGGGGACGGTGCCGGGGCGGTCGTCCTCTCGGAAGGGGAGGGCGTCCGCGCGGTCCGCATCGGCGCCCGGCCCGATCCGGACAAGATCTGGCAGTTCCGTCCGCTGCAGCCGACCCCGTTCGTCACCAAGACCGAGACGGACATCCCCCTGCAGATGCAGGGCAGGGAAGTGTTCCGCTTCGCCGTCACCGCTTCCGTCGAGGACATCAAGGCGGTCCTTTCGGAAGCCGGCCTGGGCGTGGGGGACGTGGATTACTTCATGATCCACCAGGCGAACCTCCGCATCGTGGACGGGATCCGGGCCCGCTTGGGCGTCCCGGAGGAGAAGTTCCCGACCAATATCGGGGACCACGGGAATTCCTCGTCCGCTTCGTGTCCGATCCTGCTGGACGAATGCAAGCGCAAGGGGCTTTTCAAGCCGGGAGACAAGCTGATATTCAGTGCCTTCGGCGCTGGACTGCTGACGGCGGCCGCCCTCGTGGAGTGGTAATTGCGGATTATTTCGTATATTTGCAGTCTGTTGTACTGAACTATGGAACCTAAAAGAGTAGTAATTACCGGTATGGGCATCATTTCCTCCGTGGGAAACGATCTCGATACCTATTGGAAGAACCTCGTGGACGGTGTCTGCGGCATCGACTATGTCGAGGATTTCAAGGATATGCCCGTCACGATCGCGGGAAAAGTGAAGGACTTCGATCCGGACCGTTATGAGATCGACAAGGCTTTCGTCCGCAAGCAGGACAAGTTCACCCAGTTCGCGATGGCCGCCGCCTATCAGGCGATGCAGGCTTCCGGGCTGAAGACCGAAGGGGACGAGGCGAACATCGACCCGTTCCGCCTGGGCGTCTATGTGGGCTCCGGCATCGGCGGCTTCGAGATCCAGTACCGCGAGACGGCCAAGATGGTCGAGGATCCCACCGGCAAGTGGGTCTCCCCGCTGTTCATCCCGACGATGATCTCCAACATCGCCGCGGGCCACATCGCCATCAAGCACCAGGCCAAGGGCCCGTGCCTGGACATCGTCACGGCCTGCGCCACCTCTTCGCACTGCCTGGGCGAGGCGTACCGCGCCATCCGGCACGGATATGCCGACGCCATCATCGCCGGCGGCTCCGAGCACGCCTCCATCCCGATCGGCGTGGCCGGCTTCGCCAACGCGAAGGCCCTGTCCCGCGCCACGGATCCCAAATACGCCTCCCTCCCGTTCAACGCGAACCGGCAGGGCTTCGTGATGGGCGACGGTGCTGCCATCCTGATTCTCGAGTCGCTGGACCACGCCCTGGCGCGCGGTGCGGCGATCCTCGGCGAAATGGTGGGCTACGGCAACACCTGCGACGCCTACCACGCCACCGCCCCGCGTCCGGACGGCTCCACCCAGGCCCGGGCCATCACCCTCGCCCTCGAGGAGGCCGGCTTCGACCCGGAGAAGGACAACCTCTATATCAATGCCCACGGCACCGGAACGCACCTGAACGACGTCGCCGAAACCATCGCCTACAAGGTGGCCCTCGGCGACTATGCCTACAAGGCCCACATCAGTTCCATCAAGTCGATGACCGGCCATATGTTCGGCGCCGCCGGCGCCGCCGAGGCCATCGCCACCGTGCTGGCCCTCCGGGACGGCATCATCCCGCCCACCATCAACCTGGACTGCCCGGATCCGGAATGCGACCTGGACTACACGCCGAACGTCGCCGTGAAGAGCGACATCACGCTCGGCATCTCCGATTCCCTGGGTTTCGGCGGTCACGACGCCTGCGTCGCTTTCCGCAAATACGCCGAATAAGATGGACAGAGAAGAAATCAAGCAGCATATCCCCCACCGGGAGCCGATGCTCCTCATCGACGAGGTGTGGCAGGACCCGGACGGAACCGGTCACGGCCGGTATCGCATCCGTGAAGACGAGTTTTTCTGCCGGGGTCATTTCCCCGGAAACCCGATGGTCCCGGGCGTCATCCTCTGCGAAATCATGGCGCAGAGCTGCACGCGCCTGATGCTCGAGGTGCTGCCGGGCCACCTGGCCCTCTACCGCGGCATCGACGACGTGAAGTTCAAGAACACCGTCCGTCCGGGCGACCTGTGCGAAGTCACCTGCCACCTGGACGACACCAAGGCGGGCATCTTCCACTGCTCGGCGAGACTGGAAGTGGGCGGCAAGCTGTGCTGCCGCGGCAAACTCACGTTCGCGGTGATTCCCGATCCGGGGAAACCTTCGGAAAAGTAGATGAAAAAAAAGAAGTGGGCCGGACGGCTCACTTCTTTTTTTTGCGGTCCCGCTTCCGCGATTCGCGGATGCGGTAGGCGCTTTCCACCATCAGCTGGTCCTGGAAACAGCCGCGCGCCGCGAGGAAGTCGCAGATGGCGGCGACGAGTGGGAAGATGACGGTCCACTTGAAGGCGACGTTCTCCGGCGCCGAGAAGTAGAAGTACGCCAGCCAGCCCGTCATCCCCAGGGCGACAAGCCCCGCCAGGGTCGACAGGCGCATCTGGAGGATGCGGACCTTGAAGGTGACGAGCGCGAGGGCGGTCATCGCGAACAGGATGCCCAGCAGGATGCCGAAATAGGGCTTCCGAAGCTGCAGGTAGGTCACGTACTGCATCCCGTCGGGCGCCGTCACGGAGTAGGCGTCACTGAAGAAAAGGATGAACAGGAGGGCGGTGGATACCGCCAGGTATAGGGTTTGGATGCGCTGCCACATAAGTCGATTGTTTGTACAAATATAGGATAAATCGGCGGAAAAAACTATATTTGTCTTCCATCACATCATTGTTTTGCCATGAGAATCCCTGAATCCGAACTCATCATCAACGGCGACGGCTCCGTATTCCACATCCACCTCAAGCCGGAAGAACTCTCCGACAACGTCATCCTCGTGGGCGATCCCGGCCGCGTCGACATGATTGCCGAAATGCTGGAAGACATCGAGTTCCGGCACGCCTCCCGCGAGTTCGTCTCCGTCACGGGGCGGCGCCACGGCAAGCGCATCACCGTCCTTTCCCATGGCATCGGCCCCGACAACATCGACATCGTGATGACCGAGCTGGACGCCCTGGCGAACGTCGATTTCGCCACCCGGGAGGTCAAGCCCGTGCACAAGGCCCTGAACATCCTCCGCATCGGCACTTCCGGCGCCCTGCACGCGGACATCCCGCTGGGCTCCTACATCCTCTCGCACTATTCCGTCGGCTTCGACGGCGTGATGAACTGGTACGCGGGCCGCGACCAGGTCACCATTCCCGAGGTCGAGGAGGCCTTCAAGGCCCATATGGACTGGGAGAAGACCCTTCCGTCGCCCTATTTCGTGAAGGCGTCGGACAAGATCGTCGACCTGATGAAGGACGTCACGGTCCCGGGCGTCACCATCTCGGCGCCGGGCTTCTACGGCCCCCAGGGCCGCGTGGTCCGCGCCCCGCTCGCGATGCCGGATATGCTGGAGCGCATCGAGTCCTTCCGATTCGAGGCGGGCGGCGCGCAGCGCCGCATCACGAACTTCGAGATGGAGAGCGCCCCGCTCGCGGGCCTCTGCACGCTGCTCGGCCACCACGCCTGCACCGTGTGCTGCGCCATCGCGAACCGTTATCTCCAGAGTTCCAACCCGGACTACAAGCCGCAGATCCGCAAGCTTGCGGAGATCGCGTTGGACCGGATGGCGACGCTCTAGCGCCGCCTATCGGAGGATCAGTTCCTCCAACTGCGCCGGCGCGTCCACCACGGCCGTGGGGTGGAACGCGGCGAGCTCTTCCCGTGAACGGAATCCCCAGGTGACGCCGACGGTATCGACCCCGGCGCCCAGGCCTGTCTGCATGTCCACATTGGAGTCGCCCACGTACAGGACCTCCTCCTTTTCGGCGCCCGCGGCTTGCCTGCACTGGTCCACGATGCCCGGGTCGGGCTTGATGGGAAAGCCTTCGCGCTGGCCCAGGACGGCGGTCCAGGCGAACTGTCCGAAGAAATGGCCGATGACGGCCTCCGCCCCTTCCTGGTACTTGTTGGAGGCCACGGCGATCCGGACGCCGCGGGCGGTGATGCGCTCCAGAAGCTCCGGGATGCCGGGGTAGGGGCGCGTGCGGTCGCACAGATGGACCCCGTAATGGGCCAGGAACAGCTCCCGCATCCGGCCGATGGTCTCCGGCGTGTCGCAGCCCGCCGGGACGGCGCCCTTGAACAGGTTCGTGATGCCGCGGCCCACCAACCGGTAGTATTCGTCCCGCCGCCGCTCGGGGAACCCGAGGGTGCGCAGCGCGTAATTCGTGGCGTTCCCCAGGTCCTCGATCGTGTCGAGCAGGGTCCCGTCCAGGTCAAAAATCACTAATTTTTTCATAATGTACCGTTCTTTGGCACAAGATGGCCGTACCTTTGCCTCAGAAAACAAAACGGTACAGCCATGAGAAACACAGATTACAACATCGACGCCCTCGGTTCCTTCCTCTCCTCCGACGTTACTTTCCAGGCCCTCAAGGACCTCATCGACGACCTCGGCCTCGAGGTGGAAGGCGTCACTGAGCTTTAAGCGTCACGGCGATGGACTCCTTATCCGCCGACAGGCCTACCTTGACCTCCCGAACGTCCGCCAGCTCCTCCTTGGAGCGGGAGACCAGGATGCGGTCGGAGATGATGAATTCGGCGACGGGATCCTCGATATACTTGGTGATGGCCCGCTTCAGCGGTCTGGCCCCGTAGGCGGGGTCATAGCCGGCCTCGGCCACGAAACGCTTCGCCGACGGGGTGACCGTGATCCGGTAGCCCGCCTCCAGCGAACGCTTCTTGAGCCCCTTGAGTTCGATGTCGATGATGCGTTCGATGTCCTCCCTCGACAGGGAGTTGAAGTAGACCTGCTCGTCCACGCGGTTGATGAACTCCGGCGGAAACGCCTTCTTGACGGCCTTGGCGACCACGTTCTTCCGGTCGTTCTCCAGCTTTCTTCCCGCCGTCGCAAAACCGATCCCGTTCCCATATTCCTCCACTTCGCGGCTTCCCACGTTGGAGGTCATAATGACGATGGTGTTCTTGAAGTCCACCACGCGTCCGTTGCTGTCCGTCAGCCGCCCCTCGTCCATCACCTGCAGGAGCAGGTTGAAGATGTCGGGATGGGCCTTCTCGATCTCGTCCAGCAGCACCACGCAGTAGGGCTTGCGCCGCACCCGTTCCGAGAGCTGGCCGCCCTCCTCGTATCCGACGTAGCCCGGAGGCGCGCCGATGAGCCGGGAGACGGAGAACTTCTCCATATATTCGCTCATGTCGATCCGGACCATGTTGTCCTCCGAATCGAACAGGTATTCGGCCAGGGACCGCGCCAGCTGGGTCTTGCCCACGCCGGTGGGCCCGAAGAACAGGAAGGTGCCGATGGGGCGGTGCGGGTCCTTGAGCCCCGCCCGGCCGCGCTGGATGGCCCGCACGACCGTGTCGATGGCCTCGTCCTGGCCGATGATCCGGGACTGGAGGCGCTTCTTCATCCGGAGGATGCGGTTCCCTTCGGACTCGGCGACCTTGTTCACCGGGATGCCGGTCATCTTGGATACGACCGAGGCGATGTCGTCGGCCGTCACCGTGTCGCTGCCGCCCTTCTTGCGGGCGAGGTTCAGCCGCACCATCGACCCGGCCTCGTCCATCGCGTCGATGGCCTTGTCCGGCAGGGACTTGTCGGTGAGGTAGCGGTCGGTGAGCCGGACGGCGGCCTCCACGGCCTCGTCCGTATAGGTGATGTGGTGGAATTCCTCGTAGTGGGGCTTCAGGTGGCGGAGGATCTCGATGGATTCCGCGACGTCCGTGGGCTCCACGACGATCTTCTGGAAGCGGCGGTCCAGCGCGCCGTCCTTCTCCACGATCTTCGTGAACTCGTCCATCGTGGTCGCGCCCACGCACTGGAGTTCGCCGCGGGCGAGGGCCGGCTTGAGCATGTTCGCCGCGTCCAGGCTGCCAGACGCGCCGCCGGCGCCCACGATGGTGTGGAACTCGTCGATGAACAGGATCAGGTCGGGATTCGACTGGGCCTCCTTGATGATGGCCTTGAGGCGCTTCTCGAAGTCGCCGCGGTACTTGGTGCCGGCCACCACCGAGGCGATGTCCAGCGAGAGGATGCGCTTCTTCGCGAGGGCGGGGGAGATGTCCCCGGAGGCGATCCGGAGGGCGATGCCCTCCACGATGGCGGACTTGCCCACGCCGGGCTCGCCGATGAGCATCGGGTTGTTCTTCTTGCGCCGCCCCAGGATCTCGATCACGCGGGCGATCTCCATGTCGCGGCCCACGACCGGGTCCAGCTTCCCTTCGCGGGCCGCCTTCGTGAGGTCGTAGCCGAATTCCTCGATGTCGATGCCCTTCTGCTTGGGGGCCTCGCCTTCTTCCCCTTCCTCCTCGCTGTCGCCTCCGGCGGGCTGCTGTTCCTGCGGCTGGATCTTCAGCAGGCCCTCGGTCTCCATGAACGAAAGCATCCGGCCGTAGTCCACCCCGCGGCTGCGGAGGAAGGCCTGGCCATAGCTGTCCGTGGTGCGGCACAGGGCGAGCAGGAGGTGGTGCGGGGCCGCCTCCGGGCTCTTCAGCCGGGTGGCCTCCATCACCGTGATGCTCAGCACGTTCTGCGCCTGGCGGGAGAAATTGATGTGGTCGATCTCGGAGTAGGGGATGGTCTCGTTGGTGAATATCCTGCCGTCGATGAAGGATTTCAGCTCGGCGGGTTCGATGCCGAGCCCCTGGAGCACCTGGAAGGCGGTGTTCTCCTCGTGGCGGATGATCCCGAGGAAGAGGTGGTCCGGGCCGATGCCGTAGCTGCCGGTGCGCATCGCCTCTTCGCGGGCGTATTTGATGATGCCGTTCAGTTGGTCGGATATCTGTATCATAGGGAACAAAGATAAGTAAATTCCCCGGTATCAACAATCGTGCGGAAAAGCGCTTTCGGACATTTTGTCAGTCTTGGACGAATCGAGAAAAATTGTTATATTTGCAAGTTAATAGATAGGACTGAAACAATGGATAACAACGAAGAGAAGAATCCGGTGGAGGAGCCCCAGTCGACGGGGCTGATCCAACCGGTGGAGATCGACCACGAGATGCGCACCGCGTACATCGACTACTCGATGTCCGTCATCGTGTCCCGCGCCCTTCCGGACGCCCGGGACGGCCTCAAGCCGGTGCAGCGCCGCGTGCTCTACGGTATGAACGAGATGGGTGTCAGATATAACGGCCAGACCAAGAAATCCGCCCGTATCGTGGGTGACGTGATGGGTAAGTACCACCCGCACGGCGACTCCAGCGTGTACGACGCGATGGTCCGTCTGGGCCAGTGGTGGAACCAGCGCTACCCGCTGGTGTGGGGCCAGGGCAACTTCGGTTCGATGGACGGCGACTCTCCGGCCGCCATGCGTTACACCGAAGCCAAGCTCGAGAAGATGTCCGAGGACGTCCTCGCCGATATGGACAAGGACACCGTCGACATGGACCTGAACTTCGACGACACCCTCCAGGAGCCGACGGTCCTTCCCACGAAGGCCCCCCTGCTCCTGCTGAACGGCGCGTCCGGCATCGCCGTCGGTATGGCCACGAACATGGCCCCGCACAACCTGGGCGAATGCTGCGACGCCATCTGCGCCTACATCGACAATCCCGAGATCACCACGGACGAACTGATGCAGTACATCAAGGGTCCCGACTTCCCGACCGGCGGCATCGTGATGGGCCGCAGCGGCATCAAGGAAGCCTACGAGACCGGCCGCGGCCGCGTCGTGGTGCGCTCCAAGACCGAGATCGAGGTGGACGACAAGGGCCACGAGACCATCGTCGTCTCCGAGATCCCCTATATGGTGAACAAGCGCGAGATGATCGAGAAGATCGCGCAGCTCGCCGACGAAAAGAAGATCGAAGGCATCTCCTATATCAATGACGAAAGCTCCCGCGAGGGCATCCGCGTGGTGATCCGCCTCAAGCAGGGCGTGAACTCCGGCGTCGTGCTGAACACCCTGTTCAAGTACACCCCGCTCCAGTCGAGCTTCTCGTTCAACAACGTCGCCCTCGTGAAGGGCCGTCCGCGCACCCTCTCCCTCAAGGAGATCCTCCGCAACTTCGTCGACTTCCGCCACGAGGTGGTGGTCCGCCGCACGAAGTTCGAGCTGGACAAGGCGCGCAAGCGCGCCCACATCCTGGAAGGCCTCCTCAAGGCGATGGACATCATCGACGAGATCGTGCACGTGATCCGCTACGAGGCCGCCTCCATCGACGAAGCCCGTCAGATCCTGATGGACCGCTGGGACTTCACCGACATCCAGGCCACCGAAATCGTGAACATGCGCCTGCGCCAGCTGGTCGGCTTGGAGC
>CAMNGM010000008.1 GCA_946538425.1 uncultured Bacteroidales bacterium
GGAGCAGGGAGTCCAGCGGGGCGATGCTGCCGTCCTGCCGGAGCCGGTAGGTCGCAAGCGTACCGCCGGAATAGTTGGCAACGGCCAGGAGGGTGCCGTCGGTGGAGACATAGCAAGGGTCTTCGCCGAGGAAAGGGACGGATGCCCGGTCGGAGCCGGGCATGACGTCATTCCCGGTTTGACCTGGAACCTCAACCGGAATGACACCGGTCGGCTGGGAGCCCACGAGTTCGAATCCGTTGCCGCCCCAGCGCCAGGCCCAGACGGAGGCGCGGGCGTCGGGCATTTCGGAGACGGCGTACACCTTGTTGCCGCTCACGGCCAGATAGGAGGGATTGGGCATCTCCGCCTTGGCGACGGGGCCCTCCCCGACGAACTGCCCGGACCGCTGGTCGAAATCATAGGCATAGAAGCCGTCGGAATAGGTACCGACGAAGGTCGTGAGGATGTCCGGACGGTTGCAGGAAACCGTCAGCAAGGCGACCAAAAGAAGGAAAAGATTCCTTCGCTTCGCTCGGAATGACATCATACCAGGTTCAAAAGATACTGCCCATATTGGTTCTTGCGCATCGGGAAGGCGACTTCCTGGAGCTTTTCCCGGGTGATCCAGCCGTGCCGGAAGGCGATTTCCTCCAGGCAGGCGATCTTCAGGCCCTGCCGTTTCTCGATGACCTCGATGTAGGTCGACGCTTCGGCCAGCGACTCGTGGGTGCCGGTGTCCAGCCAGGCGAAGCCGCGGCCGAGGGTCTGTACGAGCAGCTCGCCATCGGCCAGGAAAGCCTGGTTGACGGAGGTGATCTCGAGTTCGCCGCGGGCGGACGGTTTCACGGCGGCGGCGACATCGACCACCTTGTTGGGATAGAAATACAGGCCCGTCACGGCGTAATTGGACTTGGGATGCGCGGGTTTCTCCTCGATGGAGATGCACTTCCCCTCCGCATCGAATTCCGCGACGCCGTAGCGCTCCGGATCGGACACCCAGTAACCGAAGACGGTCGCCAGGCCGCGGTCCGCATCGACCACCGCCTGCCGCAGCTGCGCTTCGAAGCCTGCGCCGTGGAAGATATTGTCACCCAGCACCATACAGGCCGTATCGTCCCCGATGAACTCCCGCCCGATGATGAAGGCCTGGGCGAGGCCGTCCGGCGAAGGCTGCTCCGCATAGGAGAATTTCACCCCGAAGTCCGACCCGTCCCCGAGGAGGCGTTCGAAGCCCGGCAGATCGTGCGGTGTGGAAATGATGAGGATTTCCCGGATGCCGGCCATCATCAGCACGGACACCGGATAGTAGATCATCGGCTTGTCATAAATGGGCAGAAGTTGCTTGGACACTCCCTTGGTGATGGGGTACAGGCGCGTGCCGCTGCCGCCGGCGAGGACGATTCCTTTCATATCGGTCAGGTTTATTTTTCAAAGATACGAATTATTGACTGAAAACGCTTCTCGGAAGAATGCATTTTTATATGTATTTTTGTAAACGGATAATCGATCCTCTATGGAAGGAATCATCACCCCGGATACGGGAAAAGGGAGCCGGATACACTACCTGGATGTGCTGAAGGGCATCGGAATCGTGTTCGTCGTTTTTGCGCACGCGAATTCGATGCGCTACGGAAGCGGCTATCTCTATAGCTTCCACATCGCTCTCTTTTTCTTCATATCCGGATTATTGATGAATCCGGCGAAGTATCCTTCGTTCAATCGGTTCTTTGTCAGCCGGATCAAGCAACTGTATGTTCCCTACGTGGTATTCTACCTGCTGTGCTACTTGTATTGGCTGATGATCGAACGCTCGCACAGGACCATTGCCGTTTCCCCCTGGGACGGATGGCTCGGACTGTTCTGGGGAAGTGACAACACACACTGGATCTACCCCGCCGCCGTCTTGTGGTTCGTCATCGGACTGCTGGCGCTGGAGCTGCTCTTCTATGCCGTCATCAAGGGAACGAAATCCTGGTGGATCCGAGGCGGTTTGCTGGCGGCATTGACCGCCATCGGCCTTCTGCTGGCCAAATACAAGCTGTACGTGCTTCCTTTCAGTTTGAACAACGCGCTGCTGGCCATTCCCTTCTTCACGACCGGGTATCTTCTGCGAAAGCCCTTGGTGGAAAGCGATGCGGTCTGTGGAGCGAAGAAAAGCCAAGTACTCCTGGCTCTCATTCCCCCGGTCGTGTTCACGATCTGGCTGTATCCCTGGATTTGCGACCTGGGGAAACAAACCGACATCAGCTATCTGACTCACCCTGCCCCCCATTGGTTCTACACGATTCCTTTCATCGAAATCGCCCTCTGGCTGGGAATATCGTTGCTGATCGGGAAAAACAGTGTGCTGGAATGGCTGGGCCGGAATACGTTGCCCATCCTTGCCTTCCATCCCCCCATCGCCAGGATCCTGACATTTGCGGCCGGGCTGGTGTGGGGAATCAGCAAGACGGAGATACACGGGGCGTGGGGCTCCTCCATTTTGCTTGCGGCGGCCTCTGTGATCTGCTGCATCCCGCTGGTTTACCTCTGGAACCGGGCCTATCCCGGAATCATCGCCTTCATCTTCCGGGGCGAACAGCGCCCAAAAGACGTTCTGTCATGAAAATCAAGGATCTCAAGTTGGTCCGCTCGCAGGCGGAGATGCGGGATTGGCCCGAGGGGAAATTCCTCATCGACACGGTGAACACGCATTCATTCGTGCTGGCGCAGCAGGACGAGGAATTCGCCCGCGCCCTGCTGGAAGCCGACGCGCTCCTGCCCGACGGCAGTTACATCGTCAAGGCCTGCCGATGGCTGAAAATGAAAAACGCCCCCGAGCAGAAGATTGCGGGGACGGACTTGTTCCTGTATGAGATGGACCGGCTGGAACGCCGGGGCGGGACCTGCCTGTTCATGGGCAGCAGCGAGGCAGTCCTGAAGCGGATCCGGGAAAAGGCGACGACCAAGTATCCCGGCATCCGCGTGAAAACCTACTCCCCTCCCTTCAAATCCGTTTTCTCCGAGGAGGACAACCAAGCCATCATCAATGCCATCAACGACGCGGACCCGGACCTTCTTTGGATCGGCATGACGGCGCCCAAGCAGGAGAAATGGTTGCACGACCATTGGGACGCCCTCCGAATCCACTGCCACGCCGGTGCCATCGGTGCCGTTTTCGACTTCTTCGCCGGCACGGTCAACAGAGCTCCGGAATGGTGGCTCCGTCACAATGTCGAGTGGCTGTACCGGTTCATCCGGGAACCTCGCCGGATGTGGCGCCGCATCTTCGTCAGCGGCCCGGCGTTTCTGTGGGCTGTGCTGAAAGAGAAGCTCTCCCCTTCCGCTTAAGGAGCACCGAAACGACTGCGGTAAAAGCATACCAGACCAGCATGTCGATACAGAACACCGCCGTAACACTCATCTTCCGGCCGATAAGAACGGTCAGCAGGACCAGCGCGACATCCACGCCCAAAAGGACGGCCAATGACGCGTGCTGGGAAAGCCTGCACCGCAACAGCAGATGATGGATATGGTTCCGGTCCGGCTGGAAGGGGCTTTGGTGACGGGCCAGACGCAGGAAGACGAGACGGGGCACGTCCAACATCGGGATAATCAGGGTCGAGAAACCGATCGCCATATAGTATCCGTTCAAGGACGGGTTTCCTTCACCGAAATCGCTGGCATTGATGATGAGAAAACTGAGAATCAGTCCGATCGTGAGCGAGCCGGAATCACCCATGAACACCTTCGTAGAACGTTCCCGGCTTCCGAACAGATTGAAAATCCAGAATACGGCCACCACGCCCAGCATCGAAACCCCGATAAGCATATGCAGGAAATGATTCTCGGCATATGCGATGACCGTCAGGGTAATCAGAGACAAGATTCCCAGTCCCGCCGCCAAGCCGTCGATGCCGTCTATCATATTGATGGAATTCATGATGTACATAATCAGCAGGACGGACAACGGCATACCGATGATGCCCGGGAGAGAATGGACTCCGAACAACCCGCATAAATTCTTGATCCATAGGCCCGAAACGACGATGATACAGGAGGCGATGAACTGGAAAAGCAACTTCAGCCGGTAATTCACTTCCACCAGGTCGTCGGCTATGCCCACGATATACATCAGCATACCGGAGCCCAGCAGAACCGCCAGCTGGATCAAGACATAATACTCCTGCTCGAAAAACCGGGTCAGTCCGAGGTGGTACATCATCCCCACCGTGACCGCCAGGGTAATCATCAGAACCGGCAGAAAGGATACGCCCCCCAGCCTGGGGACAGGAGCGGAATGCACTTTTCGAACCTCCGGCTTGTCAAAGAGGCGGCGCTTATACGTGACGATGAGCACCAGGTCAATGACCATCGCTCCCAGGAGCGCAGAGGCGATGAAAGCGCACAGCAAGATCAGGGCCGTCGTGTTCATGCGCCAAACAGGTTAGATTCTACAAGATAACAGAGAATGTGGCCGATCAGTGTCTGGCACTCCTGGATCCGGGGTGTCGAACGGGAGGGGACATGGATCACGTGGTCATAATCATCCATCGGACAAGGGCCGGCGCCCACGATGGCGACACTGGTAATTCCTTTCGCCTGGCAAGCGGCGAGCGCGCCCACCAGATTCGGCGATTTCCCGGAGGTGGAAATGCCGATGAACACGTCCCCCGGCCGCCCCTGCGCCTCGATCTGACGGGCGAAAAGCCGATCGAACCCATAATCATTTCCCACCGCCGTAATGATGGAAGTATCCGTAGAAAGGGACAGCGCCGGCAACCCCGGCCGGTCGAAGGAGAACTTGTTCACCAGTTCCCCGGCCATATGCTGCGCATCGGCCGCACTTCCGCCGTTCCCGGCCCACAGCGTCTTGTTCCCGGAACGGTATGCATCCACGATAATCCCGGCGATTTCCTCGATCTTGGCAGCGAGTTCATCGTCTTCCAGCATCCGCTGCTTGACCCGGACCGACTCGGCCATCTGGGTCTTGATCGTCTCGACAATATTCATAACGAACAGATTTTCTCATATAATCCAAACATCATCCGGAACTTTGCATCCCAGGACAATTCCTGCAAACGACTGTAGCAAGCCTCTGACATCGCCTGCAGGCGGGCACGGTCCCGGTCCAGGGCATTCAAGGTATCCGCGAAATCGGCGACGCTCCGGCCCGGATCGCTCAAGGGAATCTTCACACCGGTACGACCGTCGACGATATCGCCCTGGCCGCAGGTGTCGAAGCAGATGACTGGCAGGCCGTTGGACAAAGCTTCCAGCACCACGTGCGGGGTTCCTTCCACCACGCTGGTAAAAAGGAAAACATCCATCCGGCGCATCATCTCCTGCACTTCCCCGTGGCTGACGGCGCCATACCACCGGCAAGAGCCTTCGACCCCGAGTTCGGCGGCAAGACGGCGGAACGGAGCATCGTTCCCGGGGCCGACGAAATGGAGGCGCAGCCGGGGACTCCCCGCCCGATGCAAAGCCCGCACCGCCAGCGCCGGAAGCTTGGAGTACAGGTTGAACCGGCCCACCCAGAGGATGTCCAGAAAGCCCGAGGGCCGGGTCTCCCGAGGATGCGAACCGGTATCTGAACCCGTTTCGTTGATGGTGACTGATTCGACGCGCAGGTACTTCTTGAACAGGTCGTGGGCATCCTTCGAAGCCGTGACAACGACCCCCGCGCGCCGGATGGCTTTGCGCAGGCGGACGGAATGGCGGATCTGCCATCTGGAAATCACTTCCTTCAGGCATACCCGGACCTTTTCGGAAAGCGGCGCATCCTTCCAGTAGGAAAGCGGATACTCGAACTTGCAGTTGGTGGGCCCGAGCACATAAGGGATGTCCGGGATCTTCCAGAGATATCCCGGTTCCCGGAACCCGATCATATTGAGTTGGTGAAGGACATCGATGGCGTGCGTACGGCAGATCTCCCGGGCGATTTCCAGGGTCTTTTCCTGCCACTTCCGGTAATGGAGATAAAAACGCCAGTCCCCCTGGTTCCAGCACATCTTCCGGACGCGGTCCGACACCGGATTGTAATAAAAATGCATATTGGACGCCTGCGGAAGGGTCTTGAGGGCCACCTCGATCTTCTCCCTGAACTCGCCCTCGGTGATGATGAAAAGTTCACACTCCCGGGCGAGACCGGCGCACCAGTTCCATCCCATTCCGGGTTCGCTGCCCGAATCAGGACAGACGGCGTAAGCGCTGACAAGTATCTTCTTCATTGGACGAGCACGCCTTGCAAACGGTTTCCCACGCTGCTTTCCATGCGCTCGGGAAGCCTGAATATGAAACGGTGGGAGCCCTGGGCCGAAGGCGGAACCACTTTGTTCCAGACCATGCGCAACTTCCCTCCGGACAGGGAGAACCCGGACAGGGCCAGGGCGGTCCGGTGTCCGGTCATCGTCCGGACGGCCGAAAAATCGAAGGTGTTCCGGACCATCTCCAGGGAACGGATGGTGGGGCTGAAGGTGATGAAGCCCACATCCTCGTCTTCATAGACCAGTCTGTTGTTCTTGAATTCGATCTCTCTCCCGCCGAAACTGAAACTGTCGCCCGACCGGCGCTTCCGGAAATGGAACGTGTTGTCCAGGATATCGTACCGTTCTATCATCGCCAGGGGGTAACTGTTCACGAACTGGTTAATCATCGTATTGTTCCTCAGGACGATATGCAGGACCGAAGAAAGTTCCAGGTTGCCATCCTTCTCGGAGGCGTCGAAAACGCAGTTCTCGATGAGCATCTCCTCCGTCGGTTTCTCGCCGACGACGGACAGCAACCCCACATAGGGCTGGCAGGGATACTGGTAGAACTCGCATCCCTGGACAAGGATTTCGCCGCAACTGCCCCCCGGATAGCCTTCCTGGTCCAGATTGAACACCTCCAAGGCGAACTGTCCGGTCCTGACGGAACAGCGGTCCATCTCCAGATGGTCGATGGGCTGCCAGAGGTTGTATACTTTCTCCAGGCTGCCCATTCCGTCGGACGAGACGTTGCGGAACACGACTTCATGTCCGATGACTTGGAAATAGTTATAGATATAGAACGCGTTCATGTCCTGTCCCCAGCCGGGCTTTCCGATGGCGGCGGCATTGTCCTCGATATGGATGTCCTCGAAAAGAAAGGATTCTCCGGGACCTTCCCGGACAGGATTGCTGAACAGGCACTCTTTCCGGTACGCGGCTCCCCATTTTCCCTGCTCCGATTCTCCCTTGTCCGAAGGGAGATACAGTCTGACGCCATTCCCATGGACGGTCATCCGGTCCCGGTTGATGAGGATCGGGATCCAGGTCTCGAGCCAATAGGCGTCCCGGTAGAAGGTCACCTCGTTGAACTTGAACACATTGGATACAATCCAATAGGCGCTGTTCCCCTCGAGGGAAAACCACCGGTCCTCCACTTTCCCGCACCAGTTTCCTTCCAGGATCACCCCGTCCAGCACCGCATCATCGCCCGTCACGGCCAGTTGGGATTCGTTCCCGACCACTTTTCCATGATGCAAGCTCCCCCGCGTCAAGTCCAGCGTCGTGCCGCGCTCCAACGTAACCGTCGCCCCCTTCAGGTCCACGGAACCTTCGACCCGGTAAACGCCTTTTTCCGGGACGGGGAACGCACCGGCCAGGCCAGCGCATCCCAAGAGGAGTAAAAGAAGGACGATCCGTTTCATGACATCGTCAAAGGTTCAGATCCTCCATCAAACGACGGAAGGAACGGTCGAATGATTCGAAACACAGGCTTTTCCGGAGGGTCGATCCGTCATGGGCGGGGAAAGTGGAAAAGACGGATCGCAGGGCAGCGGCCAGGGCGGAAGGGTCGGAAGGGGAAAAGACCCCGCCGTTGCTCCCTTCCTGAATGAGGACGTGGGAACCGGCCCTTTCCGACACGACGGCGGGGCAGCCTGCCATAAGCGCCTCCCCCACGACGGCACCGTAGGCTTCCTGTATGCTGGGAAGGACCAATACGTCCGCCGCCTGGTAGCAGGCCAGCACGTCCAGTCCATACCGTGCGCCGACGAAATGGAAACCCTCGGCATCCCGCTGCCATTCCTGCGCCATGGGCCCAGTCCCGACGACAGCCAGGCAGGCTTCCTGCCGCAGCGTTGCGCAGGCCTGCAGCAGGACCGGGAGATTCTTTTCCGGCACCAAGCGTCCCACGAACAGGATGAGCCGTTTCCCTTCCGCCCCCACCTCCTGGCGGAAGCGGAGGGCGGCGGGGATGGTTCCTTTCAAACGCGCCCGGTACAAGGACTCGTCAGGAAGGAGCGGCATCAACCGTCCTTTCCCGAATCGGGACTGATACCAGGCCACCGCTTCCGGAGTAGTCAGAATCAGGTCGTCCAGAAGACGGGGAACCCACCGCCGGGCCAGCCTGTGAATCCGAGAGAAATCGTTCCCGGCAATCATATCCACGTTGTCGTCGCAGATGGAAACGAGTCGGAAACCGAACTTTCTGCGCAACAGGAGCAGTTGCAGGGTGATCAGGGAGAATTCCTGGATAAAGACGACCGAGGGTCTCAGGCGCGAAAGCAGGTCCTGCAAACCTGCCGCATAGGTCTTCCCCAAGACCTTCTTGACCGGAAGCCTGTGATTCTCGAAAGTATACGCACCCAGAAAGGGCTCCACGTCCTTCGGGACGTCGGCCCCATAATAGTGATAAATGGCAAAGCCATAGTCCCGGGACAACCTTTCGCACAGGTCCAGGCGATAGGTGGCCAGGTATGTGGAGATGTACAGGTTCATTCCGACAAGAACGCCAGGTGCTTCTGTTTGTCTGCCTCGTCCGGGAAACGGTCCCGGATCTTCGCAGCCGGATTGCCGCCCCAGATTTCGCAGGCGGGGACATCTTTCGTGACCACGGAGCCGGCGGCGACGATGGCTCCCTGTCCGATTTTCACGCCGGAAAGGAGGACGGAACCCGCCCCGATCCAGACATCGTCCTCCACCTCGATGGGCGCATGATCGCCCCGAGTCCCCTTCCAGATGGTCTGGCCGGGGACATCGAAGGTGTGATCCCGCCGACCGACGAAGCGGACTCCCCCGCCGACGAGGATGTTGTTCCCGAAATGGACATGGGTGGCCACGTCGGTCCCGATGCCGAACTGGACGTTGTGCCCGATGGTCACGTCCATGTTCTTCGCAAAGGTCACCTGCGGCATAACGCGGACAAAGCCCCGGTATCGGACCCAGGGAAACCGGACGTGGAACTTCCACCAGGTACGGACCTGATTCAGGCGATACCGCAGCGCAAAGGCCGCCCGGCCTTCCCCATTCTTCAAATTGGCATAGTCAATCATAACGATCCAAGCAGTTCCAGGATGTGTGCACGCCCGGATTCAAAAGAGTACGAGGCATAGGTTGCATCGGCGATCTCCGTCCGGGATGCCGAGCAATGCATCGCGTCCCGAAGCGCTTTTTTAAAGCCCGCACGATCCTCATAGACAAACACATAGCGCCCAACAAAGGGTTCGTATCCCCGTGCTGCGGACACGTGGCAGACCGCCGGGATCCCGACTTTCAGCCCGTCCAGCAAGCGCAGCTTGATGCCAGACCCCAGGTTGATGGGACACAGGTAACAGGAGGCCGGCAGAAGGATTTCCCGCATGGACACAGGTGAAGGGACCACCCGGACTCCACGGCTCTCGAAACCCTCGACAAAGGCCTTGGATGGCTCGCGGCCGGCGACAGTCAGCGACATGCCGGGAACGGCTTCCTGCAGGATGTCCAGATAGCCGTCGGCCCATTCCTCGAGGGACTTCCAGGTCTGGACGGAAGACAGGTTTCCGGTAATGACGAAATGGAGCGGTTCTGTCGGCCGAAGCGCCCCCTCCGGTGTCAGACGGTCATCCTCATCCAGGAAGAAAGCGCCGCCCACCTCCATCCGGGAGGTATGCGCCGGGTCGTAATAGTTGTACAGTTGTTCCAAATCGGACTCGGTGAGTGTCAGGCCCAGGTCCGATTTCAAGACGGACTCCCTTTCGGCCTTTTCCACCCATCCCAGCGTGAAACGGCGGAAATAGCGGATGTTGTCCGAGGCATATTCCAACTGGAAGTTGTGGTGGATGGTGATCACCTTGCAGCCGTAGCGGTGCGCCACGTCGACCTGTCCGTACGAGCAGGGGCTTCCGTTGAACACGACGAGGTCATACCCGCCCGAAGCCAGTTCGCGTTCCACGCCGAAATCGTGGGGGCTGCCCGTCCGGAGGAGCCGGAGGAATTTCCGAAGCCATCCCCCGTCGGTCCGGATGGGGAGAAGACGGATGCGGGGGGACAGTTTCACCACGGGACGCCCGGGGTGTTCGGGGAAGATCATCGCCATTTCATCGGCGATGTCGGCAAACATATTGGCATAGGCCCGCGAGGCGTATACCCCGCCGGAATCCTCGTCCAGATACGTATGATTCACCATCAAAACCTTCATCGGTCAATCCCCCTGGGCAAATATAGACAATTAAAACCTGAACGCAAAGCCCCTCATCAACCTTCGAGGATATGCAGCAGCCGATCCTCGAAACAGGCCTTCCGGAAGCATTCTTCGTATCTTTCCCGTCCGGCCTCTCCCATTCTCCTCCGGAGAGGCGCGTCGGTCAGGAGTTTTTCCAGGCAACGGGTCAGGTCCACCACGTCGCCTTTGCGGGACAGAAGCCCCGTCGTACCGTTCATGACTTCGTCCGGAATGCCGCCTTCCTCGCTGGCCACGACCGGAAGGCCGGCTGACATCGCTTCCAGGATCACCAGCGGGAAACAGTCTTCCCGGGTAGGATGGACGAAAATGTCCGCCAGCCGGTAAGCCTCTTTCTTGTCATCCCCGTACAAAGGACCGGAGAAACTGACCTTCCCCTCCAGGCCGCGTTCCTTGACCATCGTTTCCAGCGACTCCGCAGGGAAACCGGGTGAAATGGACCCGGCGAAGCAGCAGTGGAATGCCACGCCACGGTCGGCCAACAGCCGGCAGGCATCCAGGAGGTCGCCGGCTCCCTTGTCGCCGATCACGTTGGACAGGAACAGGAGCGTGGGTTCCGCCGAATCGGTCCGGACCGGGACGGTCTCCAGGACGGGATCGATGCCGTTGGGGCACAGGCGGACATCGACGCGGTCCACAAAGCGCGCGATGTCGGGATACAGCTTCCATGACAGCAGGATGACCTTTGTTCCCTGGAAGAAAGACCGTAACAAGCGGCTGTATCCGGGTCTCTCCGCCAAGGCGGCCACCCCCTTGTTGTGCAGATGCAGAACCACCTTACAGCCCCTCCGTTTCAGGAAACGGACCACAAGCCGGTCTTTCAGGAAGCCGAGCGCCCGGAAGGAAGGCGTCACATACACGACATCCGGCCGGAAGCCGACCACCTCCCGGAAGACCTGCCCCAGCAAGCGGGCGACGACCGTGATCTTCTTGCACGAGAACCGGTTGATCTCGTCCATCGTGCGGGAAATGGAATAGTTGACAAACCGGCACTCGAACCGGTCGCGGAGCGCCACGCTGTCCCGGACGATGCCACCCACGACCGCGGCGCCGTGTACCGGCGGCGGCATATGCATCAGGAACAGGATTCTCGGCTTGTCCATATCAGGCGAACAGGTTGCGCAGCCTGGTCCAGGCGCGGAGGGGAACGGAATGATAGCGAAGCGCCGACCGGCGGATGGCGGGGACGACCTCCGCCGCATCAGGATAGCGGAATGGGCCCGGACGGTCATTCAGGTCGAAGCGGAAGCGGTTGTAACGGAGGCAGTTCGTGCCGGCCCCGTCAAACTCCCCGGACGCATCGACCAGGCTCTTCACCGGGAACAGGGACAGTTTCCCCTGCAGGAACTGGGAGAAACAGAACCGAATGGCCCAGGAGGCATTCCTCCCCTCCAGCCAATCCCGGAGCAGGTCCGGGCAGTCCGATCCGCCCCAGGCGGCGAAAGCACGGCGGTATTTCTCCCAATCCGCGGGTGTGGGGTTCCAATCGACGGAATCCCAACGGTCTTTCCAAGTGGCCCAGCCCCAGGAGGAACTCCGGGGGCCGAAATATGCGTCGGAACCGTAGCCTTCCGGGATGCGGACCCGGTTGGTGTAGCCGCAGACGGAAAACACGCGTTTATCGTCCGCATACCGCTCCAAGCCGTCCAGAATGAATCGCAGGAAGCCCGGTTGCACCTTCAGGTCGTCCTCGATGACGATTACCGAAGGATGGGTTTCCAGAACGCGGGATATCCCCCGGATGACGGATGCGCCCAAACCCAGGTGACGATCGGAGCGACAGACCTCCAGCGTCCGAAAAAACCCGCTGGCAGCAGCCGCACGGGCCGTTTCCTCCACCAGCGTATCCTCGGAGGCATCGGCCGGACCGTCCACGAAAACAGTCGCGTCCAACACATCCGCGCCGGCGCAGGCCGACAGCGACGCCAGGCACGCCTGCAGGGCCTTCGGACGCCGATAAGCGAAGATGGCGAGCGCGGGGGTATTCATCGGCCTGTCCATTGTTTCCAAAGTTCCAGGGCTTCTTCCCGGGTAGTGCCGTCGGGAAGGGTCAGGTTCTCTCCGATATAGCTGTCGGGGTCGTCCTTGCGGATGTAAAGGCGGCACCGGCCGTTCACGACATTGCCGGTCACGCGGTTGGCGACATTGGCCTTTTCCACCTTGCTGCCGCGCATCCGCTGGACCTTGTGGCGCTTACGCAAGTCGATGCACATGGAAGGATGCACGTCCAGCACGAGATTGTCCTCGATCCGCACGCCCAGAACGCCGTCGTCGCCGAAGATACCCCGGTTACCGTGATGACCATGGATGTCGTGGATATAGTTGTGGCGGATGACCGAACCGGCATTCTGGGTCCAGATATAAATCGCCCCCGAATCGATCAGCATCCGCATCGGCTTGCGGCGGAACGCTTCCGTCATATAGATCTCATTGTCCTCCACCACCCCGGAGGCAACCGGGTCTTCCGTCTCCGTGAAATGGGTCCCGACCCCCACGGCCGAATACGCGAAATCCTCGAAAACGTTATCCTCGATCCGGTACTCGGGGCCTTTGCAAAGGACAACCGGCGCATTGGTCAAGGCCAGCCCCATGTCCCGGAAAACATTTCGCTCCACCCGGACATCGGCCGACTCCGGATCAGCCGCCAGACCGCCCCGGTAGCAGCGGGCCATTTCATTGTCCCGGAAACGGACATGGTCCGTCGCTTCGCATGCCACCACGGTGCTGCGGATCCCTTCGAACGAACAGCCGGAAACGACCGTGGAATCGGCCTGGAAATCACGGAACAGGAAGAGCGGCTCCCCGGCCCTGTTTCCCAGGAAACGGATTCCTTCGGTCCGGAAGGCGCCCAACCGGCAGCCATCGACCCGGCAGAAGGTGGACGCCAGGCTGCGGTGAGGCGTTTCCGCCGGCCGGTCCACGGGATGGTTGATCATCCGGTACCGGGGAAGGCAGCGGCCGAAACGGAGTTCCGTGTACCAGGCGGTCGGGTGCTCCCCCACCTTTTCCAGAAGGGCGATTCCCCCAGCTATTTTGACCACCTTGTACAAGGCTCCCTGGAACCATTGGGTCAGGACCATATACACATCGGCCGCCTCCTCCTCGGAGAGGTCGGGTTCCTGACAGAGGAGCCGGAAACGCCCCCGATGACGCAGCGCCGGGATGGGATAGAACAGCGCCGAATGGACCGGGCCCATCCGGCTGACGTCAGTGTCCTTTTCCAGGTCCACCCAGCCGTCTCCGGGCGAAAAAGGAACGGCGGAGCCGCCATCCGCCGCCACCAGGCGGGTGTCGTTTCCGGACAGGACGACCTCCACCCCGGCGCAGGACAACCCGCTCAGATCCAGATGGTTGTCCTTGAAGAAGAAGGTTCCCGGTCCGAATTCCACCCGGACAGAAGCCGTTTCCGGAAGAAGATTCTCCAACTTCTCCGGAAAAGCGTCGAACTCGGCTTGGGTCCGCACCGGAATCACTTCCGGAACGGCTACGGCAAGGCTGAGGAACAGGCTGACAAGCGTCATCGTGAGATGGACCGGTAGTGGCCCCACTGGGCTTTTTTCTTGACGGGATCGAATGCATTGTCGTGCAGTTCGCCGATCCGGTCAGTATTGTACATATACTGGAAGAACGCCAGCAGCATCAGGGTCTCGGCCAGACCGAAGTAGGACAAGGTGGCCGCGCCCACGAGGATGTAGATCGCAATGGACTTGCTGATGAAGGATTTCTTCGCGGCCAAGCCTTTGATGCAGCACACGAGGATGGTGATCACGGGAATCAGTCCATACTGGTGCCACGTGCCGAACAGCCCCACGTCGGAATGGTAGATACCCTCCTGGGCCAGTCGCTGCATAACCGGATCGACCACCCCGGAGATGAAGCCGTCTCCCAGGATGTAGCGGATGAAACCGTCGCGATGGGCGAACACGTAGTTCATCGACTTGATCCGGTTGTAGTCCGGATCGGACAGCTGGGAGATGGTCTCATTGTACAGCAAGCCCCATTGGCTGGCCGTCACGGCCACCATGAAAAGGGCCGCGGCGAAGATGACCGCCATCAGCATCAGTTTCCGGGCGCTCATCTTCATGTCCCAGATGGCGAACATCGAGATGACGACCGCCGCCAGGAGGGCAGTCCGGTTCTGGACCAGGAAGATGATGCCGAACAGGAAGAAGAACCAGAGCAGGTTCTTCCTGCCGAACTTGTGCATCAGCCGGTCCAGCGACATAATCAGTCCCAGGACCACATAGCGGAATCCCTGGACCGTGAGGACGTAATCACTTCCCTCGTTATTGATGAAAAAGGACTGCTCCGGGACCGGGATCAAGTTGGTGTTGACAAAGGATACCACAAGCACCACGCCCAGATAGATGACGGAAAATGCGTACAACGCGCTGCGGATCTCCCGTTCCGTGGGCCGGATGGCGATGAATACAGGGAACGCGCAGAAAAAGAGCATGTGGCGGTTCGCCAGGCAGGACCGCAAGAATCCCTGCCCATAATAGATCTGCGCCGGGATGAACGACAGGATGATGCCGATCATGAACCACCAGAAAGGATTCATCCAGGAAATGTACTCCCGGATATGTTTCCGCCGGTAGAACGTGAAGAGGATGAACAGCGTGATCAGGAAGAAGGTGTAACCGCCGTCCGGCCCGAGGATGCGCGTGATCGGCCGGAGTTCGAAGAAATTGGTCGAAAGGATCATCAGCACGCACAGCCAGACATCGATCAGCCGCCGTTTCTTTTTGACTACGCCCCAGTTGTACTTGCTCATCGGACGGTCTGGATCAAACGGTACAACATGCTGACGAGAGAAATCTCCCAGGCGGGATACTTCCTGTAGCAGCGGTAATAATAAGCCATGCTCCGGAACTGCATCCGGTCCATTTCCTTCCTCTTGTACGAGGAGCCGATGACGGCGCCGTGTTCATGGATGATGGTGACAGACGGACAGAACCAGCAACGCTTTCCGATGGCGGACAGCCGCTCGCTGAGGATGGGTTCCTCCGCATACAGGAACGTGTTCTCATCGAAGCAGCCCGCCTCGAAAAACGCATCGGCCCGGACCATGAGGAAAGAGCCCATCAGCTTGTAATGATACCCCTCGGAAGCCTTTTCGGAATAATCCAGCCGGAACTTCTCCACCTTCCGTTCCAGGGAGAGGAAAGGGGTGAGAAGATACATCCACACATAGCGGTTCCACAGCCCCTGATAGGGCTCGGGACTCTGCCGACGGCCGTCCTTGCCCACGATGCAAGGGCCGATGGCTCCGACATCGTCATGGCGGAAAAGCTCTTTGTAAAGCGTGTCGACGACATCGTCGGAGTGGAAACGCAGATCGTTGTTGCTGAACAGGATGGCATCCGGGTCAACGTGCTCCCGAAGCCAACGGGCGCCCAGGTTGCATCCGGCGGCATACCCCTTGTTCTCGGCACGGAGGACAGTCGCGTCCGGAAGCCGTTCCTTCAGGTTGGAGTCTTGGCTGCCGCCATTGTCCACGACGACCAGGCGATACGGTATCCGGATCCGGGAGAGTTCCTCCCGGACAAAAGCGACCGTCCGGTCATCGGAACGGAAACTGACGATGACAATTCCTAACATGAAGCGAATACCTTCCGCCAAATTGAACGTATCCACAACGCCAGCGCACCGTCCTTGAAAAACAACAGGTTCACGACCAGCATATACAGGCCGGTGACGGCACCTTGACAACCGAGCCGCAAGAATGCATTTCCTACAGGCAGGAACAGGAGCAGGAGCGGAACCAGCGGCAGATGGAAAACAATCACCCGCACCAGATCGCCGAGCGGGAAGCGAAGCGACAGGTTGCGGGACACGGCGATCCAGGCGCACAGAAAAACGGACAGCTCGGACACCACCCACACGATTGCGGATCCCTGCGCCAGCATGAATCTTACCAGCAGAAGATTCAGCAGGATGCCCACGCCGGCGCCAACCGCAGAATTGACGAAGACAGCCCGATCCATCTTCATCGGCATCATCACCTGGACCACCAGGATCTGTTCCATTCCGATGACAAGGATGAGCGGAGCCACGATGCGCATCGGGACCACCGCCCCTTCATACCCCTTGCCGGACAGGATGCGGATTACGTCCCCGGCACCGACCAGCAAGAGAAGGATGACCGGTACGCCCACGATGAAAAGAATGCGGAAAGTCTTGGAGACCAACCCCAGGAATTCGTCTTTCCGGCCCTCGGACAGGACCGCACTCATCCGGGGAAGCATCACCGTCGTGAAGGCGGTGAACAGGGCGATGACCATCGAGAAAACCTTGGTGGCGCTCGTGTAATAACCCACTTGTACCGTATCGGAGACGAAACCGAGATATGTGACGTTGAAAGTGGTGTACATCGATGTCAAGAACATGTACAGCCCCATCGTGAAGAAGGGTCGGACATGCCTCGCCCAATCGACTTCCTGTTTTCTGAATGACACGAACCGACGGGCATAAGACAGGTTGATGCCGGCGTTCAAGACCACCATCAGGGTGAGAAGCAGATAATAGACTGGATAATCCTCGGGCTTACGGACCAGAAGGAAAACACCGGCCACGTAGAGGAATTTCACGAGAATCGTCCGGTTGGTGATGTACTTGAATTCCTCCATTCCCTGGAAAAGCCAGTCCATGCAAAGGAAATTTGCCAGGATCTTCACGACACCGATCCAAAGCAGGCTCCGGTACTCAGCGAGGGCGGGGACGACGAATATGGCTGCCGCGAGCGCGACTGCCGCCAGACCGGAGGTCAAGCCGTTCAGCGCAATCAAGTCCGAGAAAACGCGGTTTCGAGCCTCCCGGTCCTCACGCACCGCCGCAATCTCCCGCACACCCACGATGGCGACACCCATCATCGAGAACAGGATGAAATAGTTCACGATGCTGTCCACGAAGTTGCAGATACCGATGTTGGACACGCCGAGCACCCTGGACACATACGGATACGTGATCAGCGGGAACAGGTAGTTCGCCACCGTCAGGAGACCGTTGTAGAAGAAATTCTTCTTAATGCTGGGCATCGGATCAGAGGGTTGAAAGGATCTGCTGCATTTCCCGGACGCGGGCCGACGTGATGTGTCCGGAAAGATAACGCCGGTAACGGTCCATGTCCACGGGACGCCGTAAAAAGTCCGTCAAGACCTGTTCGAAAACATCGTAAGAATCCACGCTGGGAGAGAAAGACCCAAGACAGTAATAATCCGTATCGGGATTGGGCCGATACCGCATCAGGACGTGGCAGCCCGCGCTCAGGTATTCCAGGAAGCGGGGCGTCACCTGGCTGAAACCGTGCGTTTTTCCGTCAGGTTCGTCCAGACCGGGCGTTGCGTAAAGCCCCACCCGGCAGCGACGCATCAGGTCCATGAACTTGGAGTGGTCGTCCACTTCGCCGAGACAGGTTTCCGTTTGGTCATAGTACAGGAAACGGCCGTTTTCGATTCTCCGGTAGACATAGGTGCAGGGATGTTCGGCGACGAAACGCCGGAAGAAATCCCCAAGCACGGCGTCAGGCCGCCCCATCAGAGCCACGTCGTATTGCTTTTCAGGCAATTCGTCAGTCAGGATGCTGTCCGGCAGGGAAAGGGCCAGATGAAACAGGGGCAGACCGGTCCCCTGTTTCCGGAGGAACTCGTAAGCCTCGCGACTTGAGACAAAGATGGCGGGGCAGGCACTGTATGAACGCACAAGTGAAGGCAGCGAAGGTTCCCGGAGGAAGAAATCAATCCAATAAGGGACTACCTGCGCCCGGTTGTAGACATTATTCTCCGCCCTGGGTTCCATCTCCATAAGCAGCAGACACTTCTTGCCGGTGGGGACGGACCGGCGGCCCGGCAGGCGGCGGAAAAAAGCCTCTTCCAATCGGTTCCTGGGGACGAGCCGGATGCCCATCTCGCGCGAGAAGATGTCTTCCCACGCATAGACCAGATCGAAACTGACTCTCTTTTCCCACGCACGTTGCGTGAGGATGCCTTCCAACTTCATCCTATAACCGGCTTGCCAGATCCAGGGCGGCTCCGGCTGCCACGTCCATGTTGTAATACTCCCACTCCGCGAACCGTCCCGTCAAGTAGAAATCATTCGGAGAAAGACGCTCCTTCAGTTCCCGAACCACTCCCCGTGTCGCTTGCGTCTGGATCGGATAGGAACACGGTGTGTAGCAATGATCCAGATACTTGGGGTGCAGCGGGATACGCTTTAATTGGTCTTCGATTTCCTTCAAGGATACCTCGTCCGTGAACTCCACCGTGGCCGTAAGGCGCCCTGGAGCATTGTTGTTTATCGAGAAATTGCCCGTGCAAATGATCCGATGCGCATCATATTCCCCATCAGGCAAGTATATCCACGTATAAGGGACAGGGTCGATCTCGCAGAAAACCGACGTGGTCCCGTGGGAAAGGAGCGAGTGCAATTCCTTTTCCAGGCCATCGAGTGAGACACCCTCGACAAGCTCGGGAATCCTCCGGACATTCCCCGTATAAACCACGATATCATACAGTTCATCGCCTATCCTCCACTTCCCGTCCCGATGAACAATCCTGTCAATGGAAGAACCGTACCGGATATCCAGGCATTCTGCGAGCGTGTCGGCCAGGAACTGGGAACCACCTTGTCGGGGATACCAGAAAGACGCATGGACGAAAGCCTTTTCCTCCTGATGCGAGAAGTTGTGGTAGAAGACATCTTCGGGTGAAGGCATCGGAAGTTTACCGGCCAACCAGTCCAGCGACACCTCCGTCAGGGGACGCCGCCAGATCTTCTCATTGTACGGACGGAAATAGAGATTGAAAAGAGTCTCCCCGAACGTTTGTTCGAGGAAGTCGGCAAAATGGGCGGAGCGGATTTCCTCCCGCTTAGCCATCATCGCGGCGAAATCACGGATGGAGGCTCGCTGAACGGCTTCGGGGAGTTGATACAGGTGATCTTCGACGGGATACCCCACGACCAATCCGCCAGGCATCACGATACAAGAGTTCCGGTCCGCCTTGACAAAAGAGACGTCCCTGTTGAAAACACCCCAGAACCAGTCCAGGACATCCTGGCGACGCGAGTTGAAGACATGGCCGCCACAGATGTGGAACAGGGATCCCTGTACTTCCCGGCACCGGATCAGGCCTCCGGGGCGGTTCTCCTTTTCATAGACCGTCACCCGGTAGCGGTCCTGCAGCGATCGGGCCACCACCAGACCGGAAATCCCGGCGCCGACCACGGCGGCTTTCTTCTTGCCTTCCATCTACCTCCCCTTATACATCTCCTCGTAATACTTCTGGTAATCCCCGCTGGTGACGTTGTCCAGCCAGGCCTGGTTGTCGAGGTACCAGCGGATGGTCTTCTCGATGCCTTCCTCGAACTGGAGGGAGGGTTCCCAGCCCAGTTCGCGCTGGAGCTTGGTGCTGTCGATGGCGTAGCGGAGGTCGTGGCCGGCGCGGTCGGTCACGTAGGTGACGAGGTCGTCGTCGGCCCCTTCCGGACGGCCCAGGAGGCGGTCCGTGACGCGGATGAGGGTCTTCACGATGTCGATGTTCTTCCACTCGTTGAAACCGCCGATGTTGTAGGTTTCGGCGACCTTCCCCTCATGGAAGATCAGGTCGATGGCCCGCGCGTGGTCCTCCACGTACAGCCAGTCGCGGACGTTCTCGCCCTTGCCGTACACGGGCAGCGGCTTGCGGTGCCGGATGTTGTTGACGAACAGCGGGATAAGCTTCTCCGGGAACTGGTAAGGCCCGTAGTTGTTGGAGCAGTTCGTGACGATGGTGGGCATTCCGTACGTGTCGTGGAACGCGCGCACGAAGTGGTCGCTGGAGGCCTTGGCCGCGCTGTACGGGCTGTGCGGCTGGTACTTGAGGTCCTCCGTGAAGAACTTCTCGCCGTAGGCCAGGTGATGCTCGCCGCTGGACGCCTTCGTCGTGAACGGCGGCTCGATCCCCTCCGGATGGGTCATCTCCAGGGCGCCGTACACTTCGTCGGTGGAGATGTGGTAGAAGCGGCAGGGGATGGATTCCTTCGCTCCGCTCGGAATGACACCCTTGTCATCTCGACCAAGCGAAGCGCGTGGAGAGATCTTCCACCCCATCGGCTCCCAGTACGCCTTGGCGGCCTGGAGCATCGACAGCGTGCCGATGACATTGGTCTGCGCGAAGGTGAAGGGATCCTTGATGGAGCGGTCCACATGGGACTCCGCCGCGAGGTGGATCACCCCGTCCACCTGCTCCTCCTGCATCAGGGAGAGCACGCCCTCGAAGTCGCAGATGTCCATCTTGACGAACCGGTAGTTTGGCCGGTCCTCGATGTCCTTGAGGTTCGCGAGATTGCCCGCGTAGGTGAGCTTGTCCAGGTTGATGATCCGGTAGTCCGGATACTTGTTCACGAACAGGCGCACGACATGGCTGCCGATGAAGCCGGCGCCGCCGGTGATGAGGATGGTTCTACTTTTCATATAGGAAGGGATGATGTTTGTCTCTTTCGGAAAGGATGATGTCGGCGGCCGGAATGCGCCAGTCGATGGCGAGGGTCGGGTCGTTCCAGGCGTAGCCGCCTTCGGACGCCGGACAGTAGAAGTTGTCGCACTTATACTGGAACACGACTTCCTCGGACAGGACGACGAACCCATGGGCAAAACCCCGCGGGATGAACATCATCCGGTGGTTCTCCCCGGTCAGTTCCTCGGCATGCCACTTCCCCCAGGTAGGCGATCCTTCCCGCAGGTCCACGGCCACGTCCAGCACAGAGCCCCGCACTACGCGCACGAGTTTCGCCTGGGCGGACTCCCCTTTCTGGTAATGCAGCCCGCGAAGCACGCCGTAGCGCGACTTGCTCTCATTGTCCTGGACAAAGTGCACGGGTCCCACTTTCTCGGTGAATTCCCGTTCATTGAAACTCTCGAAGAAATAGCCCCGCTCGTCACCGAACACTTTCGGTTCGATGAGGACGAGCCCTTCGATGCCGGTCTCGATTACATTCATAGTCTGTCAATACATTTTTTCAGTGATTCATACCAGTGCGGGACCTGCACCCCGAACGTCTCCTTGACCTTGGTCTTGTCCAGCACGGAAAAGTGCGGGCGGCGGACCTTGGAAGGGAACTCGTCGGAATGGCAAGGCCTGATGTCGCAGGTGTTTCCGCTCAGGTCCCGGATGGCGCAGGCGAAGTCGAACCAGGAGCACACCCCCTCGTTGGAGAAATGGTAGATGCCCCCCTTGTCCATCTTCCGCCCGGAAATGACCTGGCAGATGAGCCGGGCCAGGTCCCAGGCATAGGTCGGCGACCCCACCTGGTCGAAGACGACCTTCAGCGCCGGGCGTTCCGCCGTGAGCTGCCGCATCGTCTTCACGAAATTCTTCCCGTACGGCGAATACAGCCATGCCGTGCGGAAGATCTGCCAGGAGCAGCCGGATTCCTGCACGGCCTGCTCGCCCTGCAGTTTCGTCGCCCCGTACACGCCGTTCGGATGCACCGGCCAGTCCTCCCGGCACGGCAGGGCGATGTCGCCCTGGAACACATAGTCCGTGGAAATGTGGATCAGGTGCGCGCCCCGCTCGGCCGCCACGCCGGCCAGGATGCCCGGGGCGAGGTGGTTCAGCAGGTCCGCCATCTGCAAGTCGTCCTCGGCTTTGTCCACGTTCGTGTAGGCGGCGCAGTTCACGATCACGTCCACCTGCTCTGAATCGCAGATGAGCCGGACCGCATCGCGGTTGGTGATGTCCAGATAGACCGTGTCCACCCCGGGAACCGAGGTGACGTCCGTGAAAATATAGCGGTCGGGAACTCCCGCGGAAACATTCCGCAGCTCGGTTCCCAGTTGGCCGTTGGCGCCCGTGACGAGTATGTTCATAAAAGCATATATTTATATTCCTCCGCCCATTTCGAATGGACGGAGCAGGAAGACCGGCCCCGTTTTCCTGTCCAGGAATCCGGATGTCCGGCCTATATCTCGTCGTCGCCCTCCATCAGGGAGGCCAGTTTGACGACGGTTTCTTTCTTCAGCTCCTTGGCCGTATACTGGGTCTCGAGGGCCCGGAAACGGTGGCAGTCGGAACCCACCATCCGATACCAGCCCTTGTCCAGGAGATACTGCGCCCGCTGCCGGACGGATTCCCCGTAAAAGCCGACGATGGACGGGAGGTTCAACTGAAGGAAACATCCCATATTATGAAGCTCCCGGTAGTCGCTCTGGTCCATATAGCGATAGCGCTCCGGATGGGCGATCAGCGGGCGGTACCCCGCCTTGAAGATCTGATCCAGCACATTCCACAGATTGATGGGAGGCGCGATGGCCGAGGTCTCCACCAGGACGACCTCGCTTCCGTGCTCCAGAAGATCTTTCCGGGAAAGACGCTCCTCAAAGACGGTATCGATCATATACTCCGCCGCCAGATTCAGCTTCAGGCCTCCGTCATAGACCGCCTTCAGTTCTTCGAACCGTGAACGGAGCTCTTCCGTGGTATTGGGGACGTCCTCCATCACGTGCGGCGTAAACCAGACCTCGGAGACTCCCTGCTCCTCCAGATACCGGAGGATCGCCAGGGAGTCTTCCTGCGTCTTCACGCCATCATCCAGCCCATAGAGGATGTGGGAGTGCTGGTCGACGGCCCCTTTCAAAAGTCCGCTTTCCAGAATGGAGCGGCGCCGGTTGAACAGGCCGAACATCAGGATTTCTTCTCGTCGGATTCGTTACCGTACCCGTAACCGTACCCATAACCGTACCCATAACCGTAACCGTACCCGTGGCGGCCGCTGTAGGAGTCGACAGCGTTCAGGATGATGGCCATCCGGTTGTACTTGCCTTCGTTGTACATCTCCTCGACGGTGGGCAGGGCGCGCTTGTCGAACAGACCGGCACGGAGGACGAAGATGGTGATGTCGGCGTGCGGGGCCACGATGCTGGTATCGGCCACGAGGTCGATCGGAGGGCAGTCCATAAACACGTAATCATACCGCTCTTTCATCGCCTGAATGAGCATCGGGAGGCGTTCGGAAACCAGCAATTCGGCCGGGTTCGGCGGGATGGATCCCACCGGAAGGAGGTCGAGATTGTCCTGCACCTTGACGACGTGCTCGAACGGATCGTCATACTTGCCATTCAAGTAGGAGGCGACACCGGTGGAGTTCTTGCCGAGCGACTTGGAAAGGGTGGCCTTGCGGAGGTCGAGGTCCAGGATCACCACGCGCTTGTTGCCCTTGAGCGCCATCGATGCGGCCAGGTTCATCATCGTGAAGGTCTTGCCGGCATTCGGGTTGAACGAGGTGATCATGATGGCCTGCGTCTCGGTTTCGCGGTGGATCATCAGGTCCAGGTTCGTACGCAGGACGCGGAAAGCCTCGTTCATCGAGTCGCGCTTGCCGTGCTCCACGATGATCCGGGTATTCTTGTTGTCGAAGCGGTTGAGCCGGAGACGTTCCCAGTAATTGGCGGTGACGCCCATCTGCGGCAGCTCGGCCAGGAACGGCACGGAAAGCTTGCCGAGGTCATTGCGGCCCTTGACGGTGGTGTCGAGCACTTTCATCACATAGAAGACGGCGAACGGAATGCCGAAACCCAGGATGAGGGCGATCAGCAGGATCATCATCTTGTTCGGGGCGATCGGGGCGTTGCTGCCGGTCGCGCTCTGGATCAAGCGGGTGTTGCCGACGGTCAGGAGGCCCTGGAGCTCGTTTTCTTCCCGCTTCTGGAGGAGGAAGATGTACAGCTGCTCCTTCACTTTCTGCTGACGCTCGATGGAAAGGAGTTCCAGCTGCTGTCCGGACGTGGAGGACAGGCGGCCGAGGATGGCGTTCTCCTGCGCCTCGATCTTGTTCACCTGCAGCTGCAGGGTGGAGATGAGGTTGTCGATGGACCGGTTCACGGCGAGCTTGTACATTTCCAGGCTCTTGTTCAGGTCCTGGACATACGGGTTGTTCTCGCTGGAAAGGTTCAGGGAGCGGTCACGCTCGAGGAGGGCCGTGTTGTACTCGCGGATCTGCGCCTCGATGTTCGCGCTGGAAAGGCCGGAGTTCGCCGGCATCAGGTCGTTCACGTGGGCGGGATCGTTGATGAACTGCTTGATCATCTTGGCGATCGCCAGCTGGTTGGATGCCTCGAAGCCCTGGGCCGAATAGGCGCTGGACTGCTGCATATAGGCGGTGCCGGCCTGCTGGATGTCCGTGATGTTGTGGCTCTGCTTGTAGTCCTTGATGTCCTGCTCGATGCCGCCGAGCTCCCGCTCGATGACATTCAGGCGGTCGTTGATGAACAGGGAGGTGTTGCGCACCGACTGGTTCTTGTTCTCCACCCATTCCTCGTTGTAGATGTCCAGAAGCGTGCCGAGGACCGCTTCGGCGCGGGCCGGGAACTGGTCCTTCTGGGAGAGCACGACGACGGAGGACTGCTTGGAAGAGAGACCGGAGGAAAGCCGGCTGCAGTAGGACTTGGCCCGGGTGGCGGCATTCACCCAGGAGACCGTGATGTCGTGGGACCACTTGTCGTAGTTGACGGTCGGATAGATGACGATCTTCCCCACCGGGGTCTCCACCGTATCGGAGAGATGGCCGCTGAGTTTGTAGCCCTTGAACTCCTGGGCACCGACGAAGAAGTCGCGGATCACATATGTGCTGTCCTTGCCCTTGCTGATATGAAAGGAGAAGCTGGACGCGGCGACGTTCTCGGGGGCGCGCATCTCGATCGGCGAGTTCTTGTACAGTTCGCGGACGCGGAGGAACTGGTTGTCGATGTACGCGGTCTCCAGCCCCAGCCGCGTGACCACACGCTGCATCAGGTCCGGCGCGGCGAAGGCTTCGATCTCGTTGTCCACATTGGTACCGGACGTGTACCGGCGGGCGGTTCCGGCAAAGGAGGTGAGGTCGCGCATCATCGAGTTCTGCGAGTCCTCGTCCACGATGACTTTTTCCGTGCGGCTGTACGTCTTGGGCGTCTTGTAAAGATAGAAGCCGGCGGCGAAGAGCGCTGCCAGGATGCAGAAGACGTACCACCACTTATGATCCCATACGAGGGCCCACAGGTCGGCCAGCTGCAGGGATTGCTCTTCTTCGTTACCAGCCTGCCCGGTATAGATGGGGATGTTGTTCTGATTGTTCTCAGCCATATTCTAATCTGTTTTCATTACGGGTTCGCCCGCTTGCCCATTTGGGTCAAAGCGATGATGAAATTGATCGTCGTCATCGAAATACTCGCCAGGGAGATCCAGAAACTGCCGGACTTGAAGTAGTTCTCGTTGATCTCGCCCTGGCCGGCCCGGACCGTGGAAGGCGTCACGTACACGACATCGTTCTGCTGGAGGTAGTAGGCCGGAGAATCGAAAATGCCCGAATGGGTGAGGTCCAGCTCGTAGATCTGGCGCTTGCCGTTCTGCTCGCGGATGACCTGGACGTTGTCGCGCCGGCCGTAGATGGTGAGGTCGCGGGCCAGGGCAAGGGCCTGGAGGATGGTGATCTTGTCGCCGGTGACGCTGTAGGTGCCCGGAGCGGCCACTTCACCGAGGACGGAAATCTTGAAATTCAGGAACTCGACCGTCACGACGGCATCCTTCAGGAGACCGCTGTCGGCGAGACGGTCCTTGATCAGGTCCTGCAACTGCCAGCGGTTCAGGCCGGCGACGTGCAGTTCGCCGAGGGAGGGGAAGTTGATGTCGCCCTCATTGTCGACCACGTAGCCCGTGATGCGCTGGCTGGCGCCGGAGGCGGACAATTCCGACCCGGTGTAGAACGTGGAGACGGAAAGATTGAACGGGGTGGCCATCCGAGGATCGCGGCTCGTGACAATGATGGACAACTGGTCCTGGGGCTGGATGATGATGCCCCGGTTCTCCTTCATCGTCATGGCGGTTTCACCGCTCACATCCTGCAGGTAGTTAATTTTTTTGTACGTTTCCGGGCTGCAGGAATGCAGACCCAAGAGCAGGCTGGCGGAACAGAAAATTGCAAATATCTTTTTCATACGTTTCAAATGTCGGATAATCGTGCAAAATTACGGTTTTTCCTTTAGGAAAGCAAATTATTGGGCGGAATGTACTATCTTTGTAGGACCATGGAGGAAAAACGACCGCCCATATTCCTGTACACCGACGGGGCCGCCAGCGGCAACCCCGGCCCGGGCGGGTTCGGCGTCGTCCTCGTGTGCGCGGGCCGGAGGAAGGAGATTTCCGGCGGATACCGCCTCACCACCAACAACCGGATGGAACTCCTCGCCGTCATCAAGGGCCTGGAGGCAATCAAGTGGGAGAACGCGGAAGTCCACGTCTGGAGCGACTCCTCCTACGTGGTCAAGGCCGTCAACGAGGGCTGGCTCGACACCTGGAAACGCACCGGCTTCGCCAAGAAGAAGAACGTGGACCTGTGGCTCCGCTTCGACGCCGTCTACCGCCGCCACCGCGTCTCCTTCAACTGGCTCAAGGGCCACGCCGGCCACCCCGAGAACGAGCGCTGCGACACCCTGGCCGTGGCCGCATACCAAAGCGGGGAAAACCTCCTGGAAGACACCGGATATATCACTGAAAATCAAGGATTGAACATATGAACAAGCCCAAACTCGTCGTCGGCATCACCCAGGGTGACAGCAACGGCATCGGATATGAAGTGCTCATCAAGTCCCTGGCGGACTCCCGCATCCTGGACTCCTTCACCCCCGTGGTGTACGGATCGTCCAAGATCTTCGGCTTCTACCGCAAGCAGCTCCACGAGATCGAGCAGATGGACACCTACGTCATCCATACGGCGAAGGACGTCCACGTCAAGCGCATCAACATCGTCAACTGCCTGCCGGAGAACTTCTATGCGGAGCCCGGCCAGCCCAGCCCTGACTCCGCCAAGGCGGCGATGCTGTCCCTGTCGGCGGCCGTGCAGGACCTCAAGGACGGCTACATCGACGTCCTGGTGACCGGCCCGATCAACAAGCGGGCGATGACCGCCCAGGGTTTCGGCTTCACCGGCCACACCGAGTACCTCCAGGACGCCTTCGGGGCGAAGGAGATCGCGATGATCATGGTCTCGCCCCAGCTGCGGATCGCCGTGGCCACCGGCCACATCCCGCTGAAGGACGTCCCGGCGTCCCTCACCCAGGAGGGCATCCTCTCGAAGCTCCGCCTGATGAACGAGTCCCTGGAGCGCGACTTCGCCATCCCCAAGCCGAAAATCGCCGTCCTGGGCCTGAACCCGCACTGCGGTGACGGCGGCCTGCTGGGCGACGAAGAGAAGGAAATCATCCTCCCGGCCGTCCTCCAGGCGCAGGAGGAGGGCATCCTCGCCTTCGGCCCCTACTCCCCCGACGGCTTCTTCGGACTCGGGAACTACAGCCGCTTCGACGCCACCCTGGCGATGTACCACGACCAGGGCCTGGCCCCGTTCAAGGCCCTCGCCTTCGCCGATGGCGTGAACTACACGGCCGGCCTCCCGGTCGTCCGCACCTCGCCCGACCACGGCACCGCCTACGACATGGCGGGCCGCGACGAGGCCGATCCGCATTCGATGCTCCACGCCATCTACACGGCGATCGACATCTTCAACAACCGGCTCGCCTACGACGAGCTGCACAGCGGGAAAATGAGACTGGAGCGCTGATTCAGGCCAGCCGGTCGATCCGGCAGGTCCTTTCGCACAGCTGCGCGATCCTTTCGCGGTGGGTAATGAAGATCATCGTCTTGCCCGCCGCTTTTTTCGTGAGGTTGTCCATCAGCTTCTGCTCGGTCTCGGGGTCGAGGGAGGAGCTGAACTCGTCCAGGAGGAGGATGGAGCCCGGGCGCAGAAGGCCGCGGGCGATGGCGATGCGCTGCGCCTGGCCTTCGCTGAGGCCGGCGCCGCCTTCGCCGCAGCGGGTTTCCAGCCCGTCCGGCAGGCTGAACACGAAATCGGCCACGGCCGTTTCCAGGGCCGCTCGCATCTCCTCCTCAGTCGCCTCCGGATTGCCCATCAGGAGGTTTTCGCGGACGGAGCCGCTCAGAAGCGTGTTGCCCTGCGGGACATAGACGAGGTTGCAGCGGGTGGCGGCGGAAGCCGGCACTTCCTGCGTCCCGTCATACAGGACCACACGGCCGCCGACCGGCTTCAGGAGGGCGAGCATCAGCCGGATGAGCGTACTCTTGCCCGACCCGGTCTCGCCCACGATGGCGGTCCGGGAAAGCGGCGGAAAGTCGAAGGTCAAACCTTTCAGGATCATCCGTTTGCCGTCCGGATAACGGTAATCAAGACCCTCCACGCGGACGCCGGCGGGGCCGGCGAGCTTCACCGGTTGGCCCACCGCCTCCTTGGGGGCATCCTCCATCTCCATAAGCCGGTCGACGGACGTGGTGGAATAGATGAGGGACGGAATCTGGCGGGTCAGGTTCACGAGCGGGCGCTGGACCTGCCCCACGAGCTGCAGGAACGCCGTCATCACGCCGAAGGTCAGGGAACCCCGCGAGATGCCGTACACGCCCCACAGGAACGCGGCGATGTAGCCGAAGGAGAAAGCGGCGCCCACCATCGCCCGGGCGATGACATTGAACCGCGTACGCTCTTTAATCTGGCCGTATTCCCGGTCCTGGAGGTCGTCAAGGCGGTCTTCCATCCGGCCCTCGTTCTCCATCGACTGGATCACCATCCGATGCTGGAGACTTTCCTGGAGGTGGCTCTGGACCTCGCTCTCGGTCTCGCGGATCCCGCGGGTCATCTCCCGCAGACGACGGACGAACAGCCGGCTGAACAGGATGAAGAGCGGGGTGATGAGCACCAGCAGCGCGGCGAGCCGCCATTCCATCGTGCAAAGGAACACGATGGCGGCCACCAGTTGGACCAGGGTGGTGAAAATCTGCGGGAAATCGGAGACGATGACGTTCGTGACGGTGCTCACATCGGACTCGAGTCGGTTCACCGTATCCCCCGTATGCCGCTTCTCCTTCCCCAGCCATTCGGCATACAGGAGGTTCGAATAGAGTCCTTTCCGGATGATGAAGTTCATCTTGGAGTTCGTCAGGTTCTCCACCCGCACGTTGACGGCGGAGACCACGATCCGGAGGACGACGGTGGCGAGGACGCAGGCCGTATACAGGCCCAGGCTCCCGGCCTCCACGCCGGTGGCGATGTCCACCAGCCGCTTGCACAGGAAGATGAACAGGAGGTTCAGGCCCACGGTCAACGAGCCCAGCAGGATGTTCACGAGGATCGCCCCCCGCGCCCCCACGGAGTGCGACCAGAGCCAGCGCATATATTTAAGTATTCCTTTCATTCTCCCTTAGCAAGTCTTTGCAAACCATAACCGAAGGCCCCTAAAAAGAAGCGGATGGATTCCTGCGGGAACACCCGGAAATGCCGCAGCCGGTCCGCCACCACCAGGCGCCAGAAGGAATGGACCTTCCGGACCAGATAGGGCTCCCGGCCCCTGGAACGGTCCACGTTTTTTCCGAAATTGCCGCAGCAGCGGATGTACTGCCAGATCCGGGCGTTCTTCGCCGGATCGGGCGCCGCCGCGAGGGGAAGCTTCTCCGCCGGGCAGCCCAGATACTCCTGCGCGAAACCGGTGAACACCTTCCACAGACGGAGGAGTCCGAGCGCCTGCAGGCGGTTCTCCAGGATGACGGGATGGATGTCCCGCTTATGGACCGAGACGAACGTCATCCAGTCCACCAGCTGCCGCAATCCCACGCCGCCGGACCAATAGTGCTGGAGGAAGTGGACGAAGATGTAAACCGCATTGAAACCCGCCTCCGGCACCGGAATCCCGGCCCCGTCCAGCGTGACCTCGGGGAAGGGGCGTCCATCGAACTGTTCCTCAAGCAACGCTGCAAGTTTTCCGTCCAATTGTCTGGACATCAGCGTACTGATACTTCCGTGAATCTCGACTTCGATACTGCGGAAATGCATTCCCTGGTGCCAGATGCCCGCCGCTTCCTCCTCGATCCGCGTCGCCTTGGGCAGCAGGACCGCTTTCGCCGCCTCATAGGAGGACGGGAGAAGCAGGAGGTCGATGTCCCCGGGCTGGCGGCGCTCCGGATCCGGATAGTCCACGGCCAGGGCCTGGCCCTTGACCAGGACGACCGGGATGCCGGCGAGCGCCCGGAAAAGCTTCGGGATGAAGGCGTCCAGCACGCGGTTCCGCTTGGCGGTCGCCATCAGGTCCCCCAGGAAAGGGTCCAGGCGTTCGGGTTCCGCCGGAAGCAGTTCGCCGGGAAGCCGGTTGACGCCATCGGTCACCAGGGGGACGACCGTTTGCGCATAGGCCAGGCGGTACAAGGCCTCCCAGTCCGTACCGGAGGCAAACGGCGCCCGATCCGGGACCTCGTTCCAAAGCCCGGAGCGCAGCAGCGCAAAAAACTGACCGTCAACTGCCTGTCCTACTCGGCGATTCCGATTTCCTTCCATTGGGCGCACAGGGCTTCGGCGTCCTTCAGGGCCCGTTCGCGATCCACCTCATATTCCTGCGTGAGCAGGTCGGCGAGTCGCTCCGGGGTGAAGTCCTCCCCCGCCACGGCCTTGAACAGGTAGGCGGCGGTATCGTTGAGGCTCACGAGTTTGGAGAAATTGACATTGGCCGTCCCCTCGCCGGAGACGACATTCTGTCCGCAAATGGTCCTGAGGACGAATCCTTCCTTGATTTTCATATGTTTCTATTCTCTTTGATCCACTGTCGGTTCCACGGCAGGTGCCGGTAGATGAACAGGATATACCGGCGCACAGGGCGCAGCCACTGCCAAAAATGTACCAGCCGCAGCTGCCCGGGAGCATACGGGTCCACGGGGCGCTTCCCGCCGCGGAGAATCTTCACCGCCTTGGCGAGAACCTGGTCCCGGCGCACGTGCTCGTGGTTTTTCGGGACTCCGTCGCCCATGATGTCCACCGCGTCCCCGTCGATGGAAAGGATGCGGTGCATCACGTACCGGCCGCCCTCGCGGGGCCCTACGCGGAACAGGACGATGTCATCGGCCTTCAGGTCCGCGCCGGCCTTCTCCAGGACGACGAGGTCCTTGCCGCCGCGGATGAACGGGAGCATGCTGTAGCCCTTGACGGGAATGGTCACCCGCTTTCCCTGTTCCAGCACCCGCAGGACGTCGGCAAAGAACGTTTCGTTGTCGATGATCATCTTTTCCATACGAGGGACAAAGTTACGAAAGATTTATTATTTTTGCATTATGAGCAAGGCGATGGAAACGGACATCCAGTACCTTCCGGGGGTGGGCCCGCGGCGGGCGGCGCTCCTGCGGAGCGAACTGGCGGTGGCGACGGTGGGAGACCTCGTGCGCCTGTATCCTTTCCGCTACATCGACCGCAGCACCGTCCAGAAGATCGCTGACATCCACCCGGACCAGTCCTACGTACAGATCGTCGGCACCGTCCTGAAGGTCCGCCTGCTCGCCAAGAACGGCGCCGAACTCCCGGCCGACAAGCTCAAGTACAACCTGGTCAACCGCCTCTCGGCGATCATCGGCGACGACAGCGGCGAGATGGAAGTCGTCTTCTTCAAGGGGGTCAAGTACATGCATTCCCGGCTCATCCCGGGGCACACCTTCCTTTTCTTCGGCAAGCCGCAGGCCTTCAACGGCCGCGTCAATATGGTCCATCCCGAATTCGACGCCCCGGACAACGCGCAGGCCGGCGTCCTGACGGGCGTGTACACGTCGACGGAGAAACTCAAGAACGGCGGCATCACGGGCAAGCTGATGTGCAAGCTCGTCGCGTCGGCCCTGGACCTCGTCCTTCCCACCCTGGAGGAGACGCTTCCGGACTACATCCTCAAGGAGAAGGGCCTCGTCCCCCTGAGCTTCGCCCTCCGGCAGATCCACTTCCCCGTGGACCAGAACGCCCTGGCGAAGGCCACCTACCGGCTCAAGTTCGAGGAGCTGTTCTACCTGCAGCTCTCGCTCCTGAAGCAGAAATACATCCGCAGCCGGAACGCCGTAGGCCTGCCGATGCCCCGGGTGGGCGATGCGTTCAACCGCTGCTACCGGGCCCTTCCCTATGACCTGACCGGCGCCCAGAAGCGCGTCATCAAGGAAATCCGCGAGGACCTCAAGGGCGGCCGCCAGATGAACCGCCTGCTGCAGGGAGACGTGGGCAGCGGCAAGACGATGGTGGCCGTGCTTTCGTCCCTCATCGCCGTGGCGAATGGCTACCAGGCCTGCCTGATGGCGCCGACGGAAGTCCTTGCGAACCAGCACTTCGCCAACATATCCAAGTACCTCGCCCCGACCGGGGTGAAGGCCGCCCTCCTCACCGGCTCCACCGGGGTGGCGGCCCGGCGCGAGATCCACGCGGGGCTCCAGGACGGCAGCATCGGCCTGATCGTGGGCACCCACGCCCTCATCGAGGACACGGTCGTGTTCAAGGCCCTCGGGCTCGCGATCGTGGACGAGCAGCACCGCTTCGGGGTGGACCAGCGCGCGAAACTCTGGGCCAAGGGCGCCGGCGGCGTGGCGCCGCACGTGCTCGTGATGACGGCGACGCCCATCCCCCGCACCCTGGCGATGACCCTGTACGGCGACTTGGACGTCTCCGTCATCGACGAGATGCCCCCGGGCCGGAAGCCCGTCCAGACGCTCTGCGTGGGCGAGAACAAGCGGGTCGCGATGTACAATTTCATCCGCGACGAGATCGCCCGGGGGCGCCAGGCCTTCATCGTCTATCCGCTCATCTTCGAGAGCGAGAAACTCGACTACAAGAACCTGGAGCTCGGCTACGAGGAAGTCGTCAAGCAGTTCCCGGAGCCCAAGTACCAGGTGGCGATCGTCCACGGCCGGCAGACGGCCGAGGAAAAGAAGTTCTTCATGGACGCCTTCGCGGCCGGCCGGGCGAACATCCTCGTGTCCACCACCGTCATCGAGGTGGGCGTGGACGTCCCCAATGCGTCCGTGATGGTCATCGAGAGCGCGGAACGCTTCGGCCTGAGCCAGCTGCACCAGCTGCGCGGCCGCGTGGGCCGGGGCGCCGAACGCTCCTACTGCATCCTGATGAAGGGGTACAAGGTGTCCAAGGAGTCCCAGAAGCGCCTGGACCTGATGTGCGCCACCGAGGACGGCTTCCAGATCGCGGAGGAGGATATGAAGATGCGCGGGCCCGGCGACCTCGAGGGCACGCAGCAGTCCGGCCTCCCGATCTCGCTGAACATCGCCTCCCTCGCCCGCGACGGGATCATCCTGTCCGACGCCCGCGGCTATGCCGCCCACATCCTGGACCTCGACCCTGCATTGGAAAAGCCCGGCAACGCGGTTCTCGCGGCCGAGCTTCGGAAAGACAAGTATCAGCAGAAGGACTACTCGAAGATCTCCTAGTCCTTCATCCAGCGGTCCAGCCAGCCGAAATACGTCCGGTGCCAGTAGAGGGCGTTCTGCGGCTGGAGAATCCAGTGGTTCTCCCCCGGGAACACGACCAGCTTCGAAGGGACGCCCATCATCTGGGCGGCGTTGAACGCGGCCATCCCCTCGTCGTACGGGACGCGGAAGTCGCTGCCGCCGTGGATGCACAGGATCGGCGTGTGCCAGTTCCGGACGAGCTTGTGCGGGGAGTTGGCGTAGTGGCGGACGGCCTTCGGGGCGTCGGACCAGGGCGATCCGGCCTGCTGGATGCCGCCGAAGGTGATGCCGTCGCCGGCAGGACCCACCTGGCCTTCCTCGTAGGCGTACTCGTGCGGGATGCCGCCGTTGTCCCAGTTCGGGAACCACATCTCCTCGGTGGTCATATACATATGCTCCTCGTTGAAAATGCCCGCGTGGGCGATGAAGCAATCGTACAGGTCGCCGTGGATACCGGCCAGATAATAAACACTGTAGCCTCCGTAGGAAGCGCCGCAGGCGGCGACTTTGTCCACATAGGGTTCATCCTTGATCATCTTCGCGGCGGCCAGATAGTCCTGCATGTTCAGGCCGATGTAGTCGCCCGAGATCTGCTCGCACCAGGGCTGGCCGAAGGCGGTCGTGCCGTGGCGGTTCGGAAGGACGACGACATAGCCCTGATGGGCCATCAGGCAGTAGTTCCAGCGGTAGGACCAGCCCTGCGAAAGCGTGCCCTGCGGGCCGCCCAGGCAGATCTCGATGGCCGGGTACACCTTCGTGGGGTCGAACTTGGGCGGGTACAGGACCCAGGTGAGCATCTGCCCGCCGTCGGCCGTGGGCACCATCCGGGCCTCGGTCTCGTGCTTGTCCAACTGGTCGAGCAGGTGGGCGTTCTCGAAGGTGAGCTGGTCGATGGAGTTGTCCTTCACCGCCACGAGCTCGGTCGGAAAGTCCATCGAGCAGTAGGTGGCGAGGAGGGTGCCGTCCTGCAGGATGGCGAACGGGGAGCCGAAGTCGAACCAGAGGTTCGGGGAGGTGATGCGGAAGAAAGCGGTCTCCGGATCGGCGATCACGTTGTAGATGGCCTGGACGCCCTCGACGAGGGCGTTGAAATACAAGGACTTGCCGTCAGCCGCCCACACGGGGCCGTCGGCGTTGTAGGCGAAGTCCGCCGTCAGGTCCACGATGTTCTCCACGGAAGGGTTGGCGGTCTGCCCCTCCCCTTCCGGCGCGTAGACGACGTCGGCCACCATCAGGCGCACCTTGTCGGCCTCGTAGCCGTCGCGGGCCATCGACAGCCAGGCGATCTTGCCGCCGTCGGGGCTCCACACGGGAACGGTGTCATAGCCGCCGCCCATCGGGATGACGGTGGTCTCGCCGGTCAGGATGCAGTAGATGTAGATTTCGGTGTCGGTGGAGAAGGCGTATTCCTTGCCCGTCTTCTTCTTGCAGGCGTAGGCGATGTAACGGCCGTCCGGGCTCCAGCAGAGGTTCTCGATTCCGCCGAAAGGCCCGTTCGGGAGCTGGTACATCACGTCGGGACCGCCCAGGATGTCCAGTCCCTCCTTGACGATGCCGTTGACGAGCGGGGCGACGTAGGTGTGGTTGATGTCCTCCATCCAGTGGTCCCAATGGCGGTACATCAAGTCCTCGGTCGCGTACGCATCGGCCTTGTCCAGGAGCGGGTCCGTGTCCACGGGACGCTCGACGGCGCTGTGCACCGTGCTCACGTACATTATCTGGGAGGCGTCCGGGGAAAGGGAGAACTCGTCGACTCCCCGTTCGACGTCCGTCACCTGGACGCGTTTCCCCAGGCGGCCGGCCTGGAAGGGAGCCTTCCACACCTGCCCGCCCTGGAGGAAGAAGATCCACTCGCCGTCCGGGGACCAGCGGGCGTTCGAGATGCTCTTGCCGTCCATCGTGAGCTGCGTCGGTGCGCCGCCCCCGACCGGGACGACGAAAAGATTGCGGACGCTGCGGTTGTCGGCGATGGAGGTGTAGCTGACCCCGTAAAGGATGGTCTTCCCGTCCGGGGAAAGCTGCGGATCGGAGAGGCGTCCCAGGGACAGGAGGACTTCCGGAGTCATCCGGCCGTCCTCGATCTTCAGGTCAGCCGGACCGATGTAACCTTTCTGTGGTTTCATGGATTCTTCGTTGCACGCGAGGAGGGAAAAAGCCGCCACCGCGAGGGTTAACATTTTTGTTTTCATATAAAACTTATTTGTTTCTTTCGTACATTTCCAATGCGTTACGAAATTCATCGGCTACCTGGGTCCGCAAGGCTTCCGGTTCCAACACTTCTAGCCTGTTTCCGTGCTTGCAGAGTTCCATCACCAGGTTCGGATTGGGAATCACCC
>CAMNGM010000009.1 GCA_946538425.1 uncultured Bacteroidales bacterium
GCTAACGCAGCCGATAGATGACCGGGAAGGTGTAGGAGACCTTGACGGCGCGGTCGCGCTGCCGGCCAGGCTCCCATTTCGGGGAGGAGGAGACGACCCGGACCGCTTCCCTGGCCAGGGATTCGTCCGGCGTATTCAGCACCTTCACATCCCGGAGCCGGCCGTCTTTTCCGATGGTGAACTGAAGCACCACGCGCCCTTCGACGCCGTTGTCCTTGGCCACTTCCGGATAAACCAGGCGGCTGTTCACCCATTTCGCGAAATCGTTCGCGTCGCCTCCGTTGAAAGTCGGCTTCTGTTCGACCGTGATGAAAGGTAGGGTTTCCTCTTCCACGTCTTCCTCGACCACCTCCTGCCGGACATATTCCTGGATGTCCACGGGAATATCCGTGTCGTCCAGGCTCTGGAAGTCCAGGTCGACGGTGACGTCATCTTCGACAATCTCCAACTCGTCCGACAGCATCGGCAGTGCCGGCGCCTGGGGTGCGGGAGGGGGCGTATCCAGCGGGATGGCCAGGATGTCGTCCTCGTCATCGATCAGGGTATTCCCCTGCAAGACGGCAACTTCTTTCGCGCGGGTGGAACTTTCAAAACCCGCGAGGACCACGAGGAGGGCCGCGACAAGCCCCAGCTCGGCAAAGATCAGCCGCTTGTTCTCGAGGCTGGCCTTTTCAGTTTTCTTGATTTCCATGGCACTGTGTATTAAGGGTTTGACTTGATGCAAAGTTACCCTTGGAAAAGCGCGTAATCAATGACAGAAAGCCGTTGCGAGCTCGCGGACTGGATTCGCAAATCACTGACAATCAACCATATAAAAAGTGAGAGGTGCATAAAAAAGCGCACCTCTCCAGCGTTATCTCGCAGCGTATCAGAGAATTCCCAGTTGGCCGGCCTTGCGGAGCATGTCAGCGACGTTCTTGACGCACATCTTGGCGTAGATTTGCTGGCGGTGAGTGTTCACCGTGTGGACGGACAGGAAAGTGCGTGCGGCAATCTCCGCCGCCGTCAGGCCTTCGGCGCTCAGGCGGATGATTTCGATTTCGCGCGGGGTCAGGCCGATGTCGGCAATCCGCCTCAATACCTCGTTGTAAAGTACAAAGCCCGCTGGGAAGTGGAGTCTTGGTATACTGGTTTGAAAGAGAAAGACTCGTTTGGGAAATACAAGTGGGTTTTACAATAGAGCCCGTTGAATGGAAGTGCTTGCATTTCAGCAAGTTATAAGAAATTGCCTAGTCCAAATAGACCAGGCAATTTCGCGTATTGCGCTATCAATCATGCGTTTCCATTCGACGGGGCAAAAGGGAAGATTTCTCGACTCCGCCTGCGGTTTCGCTCGAAATGACCAATGTCTGCTGCCCGGCCCTTCGACAAGCTCAGGGGCCGGCCTACCTCCCGTACCGGGCCTTGAAGGCCTGCCAGTCGTAATACGGCCATTTGTCCGTCTCCAGGGGGAGGCGGGCTTCCTCGCCGTTGAGGAAGCACCTTGAAGAGGAGGGGGCTCTTCTTGGAGCAATAGAAGACGAACTGGAGGTTGGCGCCGATGCGGCCGGGGAACCAGAGGCGAAAATGAATCCTTGCAAATCCGAATAACTTTCTCCATATTTGCAACAACAGTCTTGACAAAGCCGCAGTACTTCGAGTCTGCAAAGCGAGTTTGGTTATATCGTACCAAGCTCGCATTGTGTTTATATAAGGACGGATAACTGGCGATAGGAGAAATGTAACATGAAAAAAACGGAAAGCGTAGCATGTGCAAATGCGGAACTGGTAACAAACAATGACCCGTTGCAACCGACATCCGCAGAAAAGCGAATCTTCACACTCCGTGGGGTTGAAGTTATCTTGGACAAAGACTTGGCTGAACTGTATCACGTAGAAACCAAGAGGTTGAATGAACAGGTTCGACGTAATTCGGAGCGGTTTCCTCCCGAGTTTATGTTTCAGCTGACAAAGGAAGAATGGGATTCTCTAAGGTCGCAAAATGCGACCAAAAACGGCAGGGGGCAACACACGAAATATGCTCCTTATGCATTTACGGAACATGGTGTAATCATGCTGGCCGCTTTGCTGAAAAGTGATGTCGCCACGAAAGCCAGCGTAGTGGTGGTCAAGGCATTCGTCACTATGCGTCGTTTCTTGGTATCCAATGCCCAGGTTTTCCAAAGGCTGGAGAGGATTGAGTATAAACTACAGGAGTCGGACCATAAGTTTGAAGATATTTATAGTAAACTGGAAGAGAAATCTTTAGAGCCCAAGCAAGGCATCTTCTATGATGGCCAAATATACGATTCCTATACGTTCGTGGTCTCCTTGATTAAATCCGCTGCAAGGCGCATCGTCTTAATCGACAACTATGTGGATGAAACCGTACTGACTATGCTGGATAAAAGGAGCCCCGGGGTAGAAGCATCCATCCATACATTGCGGATTACTCGCCAGCTCCAACTTGACATTTCCAGGCACGACGCCCAATACCCGCCCATTCCAGTGAGCCTCTTCACCAAATCCCATGATCGTTTTCTCGTCATCGACAATCAGGTATACCATATCGGAGCATCTTTGAAAGACCTCGGAAAGAAGTGGTTTGCCTTCTCCAAAATGGAAGAGACAGATCCGGATGACCTGATATCCAGACTCTAATCCGGCAAACTTTGCGGCTCCGCTCGAAATGACAGGGGACTCCGCTCGAAATGACCAATGTCTGCGGCCCGGCCCTTCGATAAGCTCAGGGACCGGCCTACCTCCCGTATCGGGCCTTGAAGGCCTGCCAGTCGTAGTAGGGCCAGTTGTCCGTCTCCAGGGGGAGGCGGGCTTCTTCGCCGTTGAGGAGCACCTTGAAGAGGACGGGCTTCTTGTTGGCGCGGTAGAAGACCAGCTGGAGGTTCGCGCCCATCGGCACCCGGTAGGTCTGGCTCCAGACGGGGATTTCGTCGGCCGTCAGGATGTCGTGGCCCATTCCGTTCACGTCCAGGATCTGCATCAGGGGCAGGATCGTGTAGTCGTGGCCGAAGCGGAGGTCGGCGCCGACGCGTCCGGCGGCGATGCGGTCGTCGGCCTTGGCGATGATGTCGTCCACGATGGGCTGGTAGCCCTTGTGCGTGGGCCAGATTTCGGTGTAGAACTGGAAGTTGTCCACCTTCCAGAGGTCGACGAGTTCCTCGTCCGTGAACAGGTCATTGAAATCCAGGTCGGTGTCCAGGCTATTCATCCCCTGCGCGAAGAACCACAGGTAGGAGAGGAAGTCCCACTGTTTCTCCGGCTTCACGGCCTGGTCGACGCTTTTGAAGAGGCGGCCGAGGATGCCCTTGGTGTCGACGGTGCGGTCGATGTACTGCCGCCAGGTCTCGGGAATCTTCACCGGCGTCTGCTCGAAGTTCTTGTCCCGGAAGGGATTGCCGCTGTCCTGGGGCAGGATGGCCGGGAGGAAGACCTTGCCGAAGTTCTCGTACAGGTCGATGTCCGGGTTCATCCCCTTGAGCCCCTGGCAGAAGGCGGACATCGTCATCACGCAACGGGTGGAGGTCGATGTCCACGCGCGGACCTCGGCCCCGTCGGGGAACACCTTCGGGAAGTTCTTGTACATCCTTTCCGCCAGCTTCTCCTGCTGCTTCCAGCCCTTGCGCGAGAGGTCGCCTACACGGTAGCGGACCTCCGGATACAGGCTGTCGAAGCGGCGTTTGTAGTCCAGGCCGTACTCCGTGAGGTTGCCCGCCTCCGCGGCTTCGGTGAAGGTGGCGTTCATCCAGTCATAGATGTCGCTCTGCCAGGCGTAGCGGGCGCCGTGGCGGCCGTAATGGCTGATATAGAAGACCTTGTAGCCCTTCGGCGCCTTGGTGAGCGCCGCCGGGCCGGTCGGGCACAGGTAGTCCGTCCCCGCCAGGAGTTCGGGGTGCGCTTTCAGCTGCGCCTCGAAGTCGGGCTGCTGGGCGGAGGCGGCCAGGGTGGCCGCGGCGAGGCAGGCGGCCAGGAAAATCCGTTTCATACTGACTTGTTCTTTCGTTGTTTCTCTCTCCATTCCACCGGCGTGCAGCCGTACAGCTGCTTGAACCGGCGGGAAATGCTCTTGGTATCGTTCTCGCCCATCGACAGGGCGATGTTGATCACTTGTTCGTCCGTTTCCTCCAGCTGCTCGGCGAAGTGCCGGAGCTTCTGGTCGGTGATGTATTCGTATAGCGTCTTGCCGGTGACGCTCTTGAAGCGCCGTTCCAGCAGCCGTCGCGACAGGGCCGCTTCCGCCATCACGTCGCTCACCGAAATCTTCTTCAGGGCGTTCTTGTGGATGTACAGGATGGCCTTCAGGATCTGCTGGTCGTTCGTGGCGAAGGCGGCCGTGGACATCCGGCTCACGATCTTGACGGGTTTCAGCACGACGTCCTCCGCCGGGGCGGCGGGATCCGCGACGAGCTTCTCCACGAGGGCCGCCGTCTGCCGGCCGCCTTCCTCGATGTCGATCTGCACGCTGGACAGCGTGGCGCTGCCCAGGTTGCACAGCGACTCGTCATTGTCCACGCCCATCACGGATACCTCCGACGGGATCTTGATGCCGAGGCCGTGGCAGGCCTCGATGAGGTTCGATCCCTGGTTGTCGTCGCAGGCCATGATGGCGATCGGCTTCGGAATCATCTGGAGCCATTCGCGCACGCGGTTGCGCTGGTAGTGCCAGACCATCGCGATCTCCTGCATCCGGTAGGCGTAGAAGGAGTCGCCGAAGCCGGCGGCTTCCACTTCGCGCCGGAATCCCTCGCAGCGCTCGTCCGACCAGCACACGTCGTTGAAGCCGAAGAACCCGAAGTTCCGGAAACCCCTGTCCAGGAAGAACTTGGCGGCCATCCGGCCCGTGCCGATGTAGTCGGCCGTGATGTTCGGGATCGTGGTGAATTTCTTCTTGTAGTCCTGCGCGATGGCGACGATCCCGTTCTCGGCGAACAGGCCGACGTCGTCCGTGGGCTCGAACTGGCCGATCACCGCGTCAATGTCCCAGTCCTTGGCCACGTGGATGACGCCCGGGATGCCGATCTTCGCCTTGTACTCGGGCGGCATCCGGCGGACGATCCACTGCTCCTTGCGGCGGGAGTAGTCCACGATGCCGGCGAGGAGCTTGTGGGAGAAGGATTCCGTGAAGTCCGATATGATGAGGACGCGGATCATCGGAAGGTCAATGGCGGTGCCAGCTGATGCCGAGGCTCTCGTAGTAGGGATACTCCTTCTCCGCGATGATGGAGAAGAAGTGGTCGAAGTCCGCCACGAAGGCCGGGTCGTCCGGCCGGGTGGTCTCCGCCCACGCCGGGGAGGCGTTCCAGCCGCGCTCGAACAGGCCGAGCGCCTTTGGGAACAGGTAATAGGTCACGTGGTCGAAACTGCGCAGGGTCTCCGACCACAGCTGCCCCTGCACGCCGAGGATGTACGGCTTGCCGGCGGCCGTCAGGGCCGGCTTGTCCGCGCTGGCCGCGGCCAGGTCCGTCGGGGCGCCCTTGTCGTCCCAGCGGACGGATTTGTACAGGTCGTACGGCAGGAAGGAGAACGAGCGGCGCTCGTCGATGAATCCCGCCCAGGAGTGCCCCCGCTCGGTCTTGGACCAGTTGTAGGCGAGGTCGAAGTAGGCGTTCGAGGAGTTGGAGAGGACCACGGGGACCCTGTCGTTGGCGAAGGTGTAGCCGACCACGTCCCGGCCGCGGGACACCGCCCAGAAGTTCGTGAAGGCGAGGTTCCGCTTTACCCTCTCGTAGGTGGCGGGCTTCAGGTGCTGCGCGACTTCCTGCCAGCCGGCGATCTTCACCCCGCGCGCTTCCGCGATGTCCAGCACCCGGTTCGTGAAGTAGTCCTTGAGCCAGTCGATGTCGGTTGCGCCGTTCGCCTTCATCAGCGCCTGGCAGGAAGGGGAGCCCGCCCAGGAGCCGTCCGGGACTTCGTCGCCGCCGATGTGGACGGCTTCCAGCGGGACGCCGGCCTCGGCGTGGAGGGCGATGAGGTTGTCGAAAACCTTCGCGATGAACGCGTAGGTGGAAGGCAGGGAGACGTCGATCACGTTGTCGCGGTAGTCCTGCGCGGAATTGTACTTGGACGTGTCCGCGGGATCGAAGAGCCGGTAGGTCGCGTCCCCGGTCGTGCGGTAGCGGTATTCCATCGACTTGACCGCGGCGCGGGAGTGGCCCGGGATGTCGAATTCGGGGACGACGAGCATATGGCGGGCGTCGGCGTACCGGAGGATGTCGATGTAGTCGGCCTTGGTGTAGAAGCCGTTGCCGGTGGTCCGGGTGTCGTTCCGGTCCGGGGTGACGCAGTAGGTGTACATCAGCGCGTCGGGCTCGGAGATGGTCCCGTCCTCATTCAAGGTCGGGATGCCGCGGTAGGCGCCGTAGGAAGTGAGTTCCGGGAGACCGTCCATCTCCACGCGCCAGCCCTCGTCGTCGCCGAAGTGCAGGTGCAGGCGGTTCACCTTGTAGTGGGCGAGGATGTCGATGAGTTTCAGGAGGTTGTCCTTGCCGGTGAAGTTCCGGCTCACGTCCAGCATAATGCCGCGGTAGGGGAGGTCCGGCCAGTCTTCGACGACCGCGGAAGGTACCGTTCCGGGCTTTCCGGTTGCTGAGCTTGTCGAAGCACGCTTGAGGTTGTCCAGCGTGACGGAGGCGTAATAGGCGCCGTCCGGGTCCGCCGCCTCGATGCGGACGTCACCGTCCAGCGTGATCCGGTACCAGCCGTGCTTCTGTCCGTCGACATAGGTGACGGGAATGTCGCCTGGCGCTTCGGCAAGTTCAGTGAAGCGGCTTTCCCCGGTCGGTGAGCCTGTCGAACCGCCGAGGTAATCGACTTTCTTCAGCCGGGGGATCATATCATAGGCCGACAGGTCCGCGGGCGTATAGTCGAAAGTATGCACCGGCTCCGACGGGAGGAACACGTATTCCGCCTCCACGGGAACGGGCTTCTCGCCCTTGACCTGGAGGTGGAAGCCTTCCGGGGCACGGCACTGGTTCACCAGGGCGCGGGCCTCGTAGCGGAGGACCATTTCATCCCCTCCGGCGTCCGCCGTGGGGGCGACGCGGTACAGGGTGCCGTCGTGGTGGAGGATCTCGGCCTTCGCCCCTTCCTGCATCTTGACGGGCGTGCGGAACTGGGAGAACCAGAGGGTCCAGTCCGTGCCGGCGGGCGGGTTCTGGATGGTCATCGTGTGGATGGTCTTTCCGGACACCGGGTCGGTGGGACCTTCGGTCCAGACGACCCGGCAGGGTTTCGCGCAGGCGACGGCCGCCAGGCACAGGGCGAGGGAAAGCAGCGTTTTGGTGTTCATGGTCAGGCGTTTTGGTTTTCCAAAGCCAAAGATGGCGAAAAAATGGCAGGGTGCAAATAGATTGACGCGTTTTGTGTACTCAAATACGCAAATATTCGTTTACTCTTGACTCTTTGTGTCTATTTTTGCAAATATCAAGGTGGATAAAGCCTTTAATATTAAAATATTTAATAAACTCACCCCAAAAAGTACATCGAAAACCATAATATATATAGTATGGCTACACTTGGAATTGACATCGGAGGAACCAACCTGAGTCTCGGTCTGGTCGAAGACGGAAGAATCATTCAGGAGATCCACACCCCCTCTTTCCGTCCGGAAATGACCCTCGACGAAACGCTGGACTACCTGTCCGCGCAGATCGAGCGCGTTTTCCGTGTCGGAACGGAAAAAATCGGCATCGGCGTTCCTTCGGTGGTGGACATCGAGAAGGGAATCGTCTACGATACGCAGAACATCCCTTCCTGGTCGGTCGTCCCGCTCAAGGAGCGCCTGGAGAAGCGCTTCGGCGTTCCCGTGGCCGTCAACAACGATGCGAACTGCTTCGCGATGGGCGCGTACGGCGCCTATCCCGCCGACGCGAAACCCGGGACCCTGGTGGTCGTCACCCTGGGCACCGGCGTGGGAATGGGCATCGTCATCGACGGCAAGCTCTTCTGCGGGGCCAACTGCGGCGCCGGCGAGCTGGGCTGCCTGCCCTACAAGGACGGCACCCTGGAAGACTACTGCGGGAAGCGGTTCTTCACCGACGCCGGCTGGGACAGCCGCAGCCTCGCCGCCAACGCCCGGGAAGGGGACCCCGAAGCCCTTCTGCTGTTCGACGCTTTCGGCCATCACATCGGCGCCCTGATGTGCACGGTGATGTATGCCTACGACCCCACGCACATCGCCCTCGCCGGCGGTCTCGCGAACAACTATCCCTTCTTCCGCCGGGCGATGGAATCCTACATCCGCGAGCATTTCCCGTACCGGAAGGCCTTCGAGCGGCTCACCATCGACATCTGTACCGACGATAACATCCCGGTCCTCGGGGCATCTTTGATTTGAAATGAAAATGATGAAAAGAATAGTTTTAATCACTCTTGCCGTGGCGATGACCGCCTGCAGCCCGAAAAATACGGTCCCGTCCGGGAACCGCGAGATTCTCGCCGAGGGGTGGACCCTCAGCCGCGAGGGCGCGTCCGAAACGTTCGCCGCCCAGGCGCCCTCCACCGTGGCCGGCACCCTCGCCGACGCCGGATACTTCGGCGAAGGCCTGCTGGAAGCGCGGAATTACGAGAAAGTGGACAAGGCGATCTTCGACGATCCCTGGACCTACAGCACCGAGTTCGCCGGGAAGCCGGGCAAGGGCCAGCACGCCGAACTCGTGTTCGACGGCCTGGACTATTATGCCGACATCTTCCTGAACGGGAAGCAGCTCGCCTCCGCGGACACGACCTTCGGCATGTTCATTCAGCGGAAGTATGACGTGACGGGCCTGCTGAAGGGCCGCAACAAGCTGGAAGTCAAGCTGCGCCGCGCGCAGAAGGGCGACCTGAACATCGGCTTCGTGGACTGGAACCCCCGTCCGCTGGACGAGTCGATGGGCATCACCCGCCCGGTCACCCTGCACACCACGGGCGCCGTTTCCATCGAGGACGTGTATGTTGTCCCCGACCTGGACTTGGAAACCTTCCAGACGGCCGACCTCCGCGTCCGCGTGCGGCTCTGTAACAAGGAGAACCGCCCCGTCGACGCGGACATCGTCCTGAACCTCGGGGACAAGCCGGTCCGGGTGCCGGTTTCCCTCGCTTCCGGCGACCGGAAGGAGATCGTCCTGACCCCGGCCGAGGCCGGGATCCTGCATATCGACAATCCCCGTGTCTGGTGGAGCTGGGACCTCGGCAAGCCGGAGCTCTATACGCTCGCGGTCGCCGTGGAGGAGGCCGGCGCGGTCTCCGACTGCAACGAGACCACCTTCGGCATCCGCAAGATCGAGAGCCGCCTGACGGCGGACGGCTACCGCCAGATGACCCTGAATGGCAAGGACATCCTCGTCAAGGGCGGCGGCTGGACGGACGACATCTTCCTCCGCGACACGCCCGAAAGCATCGAGCGGCAGGTGCGCTACGTGATGGATATGAATATGAACCTCATCCGCTTCGAGAACATCTGGGGCAAGGACGACACGGTCTACGACCTGTGCGACCGGCTGGGCGTGATGGCCCTCGTCGGCTTCAGCTGCCAGTGGGAGTGGGAGGACTACTGCGGCCTGCCCGAGGTCAAGAACTGGGGCTGCATCAACGGCCAGGAGGTCGAGGACCTCGCCTTCGCGTACTTCCGCGACCAGGTGACCCGCCTGCACAACCATCCGTCCGTGATCGCCTGGATGACCGGCAGCGACCGCATCCCGAACCCGGACCTGGAGCGGCGCTATCTCGCCCTCTTCGAGCGCGAGGACTACCGCCCGTACATCTGCTCCGCGAAGAGCCAGCAGAGCCTCGCGGGCTGGTCCGGCACCAAGATGGAAGGCCCGTACGAGTATGTGGGCGCCGACTATTGGTACAAGGACACCGGGGCGGGCGGCGCCTTCGGCTGGAACACGGAGACCGGCATCGGCGCGAACCTGCCGCAGCTGGAATCCCTGGTGAAGATGATCCCGGCGGAGTCCCTCTGGCCGCTCTCCGACGTGTGGGACTACCACTGCACCGCCTCCTCTTCCGCGATGAACACGACGAAGGTCCTCCAGGAGACCATCCGCGGCCTCTACGGCGGCTTCGACGGCCTGAATGACTTCGTCCGCAAGGCCCACGCCGTGGACTACGACGGCACGCGCGCGATGTTCGAGGCGTTCCGCGTCCGCGTTCCCAAGGCCACCGGCATCGTCCAGTGGATGCTGAACTCCGCCTGGCCGTCCCTGTACTGGCAGCAGTACGACTGGTACGGCGTCCCGACCGCCGCCTATTACGGCACCAAGAAGGCCTGCGAGCCCGTCCAGCTCCTGTTCGACTACGCCACCCGCAAGGTGTACGCGGTCAATGAGAGCGCCGACGCCCGCGAACTGCAGGCCACCGTGCAGGTGTTCGACGCCGCTTCCAAGGCCATCGGCAAGGAAACCAGGACGGTGAAAGTCGGTTACCGGGAAGTCGTTCCCGTCTTCGACCTCCGGCGCTTCGACGGCAAGCCGCATTTCGTGGCCCTCGCCCTCGCCGACGGCGACACGCCCGTCGCGGACAACTTCTATGTCCTCCCGGCGAAGGACAACGTGTACGACTGGAAGAAGACCAACTGGTACGTCACCCCGATCACGGCCTACGCGGACCTCGGCTTCGCCTTCAAGCAGCCGAAGGCCGACGTGGAAATGACCGTCGCGGACGGCCGGGTCACGCTCGTGAACAAGTCCGGGGTCATCTCCTATATGAACATCCTCAAGGCGAAGGACGCCGCCGGCAACCTCGTCGTCCCCTTCACCTGGAGCGACAATTTCTTCCCGATCCTCCCGGGCGAGACCAAGGTTGTCACCTTCTCGGCGCCGACGAGGGAATTCCACATCGAACTGGATCATTAGAAGATGCACGATATGAAAAGAACCGTTTTGTTGATTGGTTTGGTTCTAGGCTGGGCCACCTGCTCGCTGGCGCAGGTGGACACCGGCCGGGACCTGTCCAAGTACGCGGACGACAAGTTCAGCGAAGACGACAAATACCAGGTCGAGACTCCCTACCGGACCGTGGTGGTCAACCAGCCCAAGTCCTGCAAGATCAAGAACGTCATCTTCATGATCGGCGACGGGATGTCGATGGAGGCCGTGACCGTGGGCTGGACCCTCAACGGGGGACACCTGAACCTGGACAACTGCCCCGTGGCCGGCTATTCCCGGACTTACTGCACGGACAAGCTCATCACCGATTCCTGCGCCGGCGGCACCGCCCTTTCCTCCGGCGAGAAGACCAAATACGGCTACATCGGCCAGGACGTGGACGGGAAACCGTTCTTCACCCTGCTCCACAAGGCGCAGTCCCTGGGCAAGAAGACCGGTCTCGTCGTGACGTGCCGCATCAACGACGCCACGCCCGCGGACTTCGTTTGCCATAGCCCGGACCGTCACCTGGAGGCGGAGATCGCCGCCCAGTACGTGGACAGCGGCGTCGATTACATCCTGGGCGGCGGCCGCCAGTTCTGGGACCAGCGCGAGGACGGCCGGAACCTCATCCAGGAGATGAAGGACCGCGGCTACAACTTCGTGGAGAAGCGCGAGGAGCTCGCGAATGTCCACGACGGCAAGCTCCTGGCCCTGTTCGCCCCGCTGGACATGGACCCGTGCCTGGACCGCGGCCCCGTGCTGGAGGACGGCACGATGAAGGCCATCGAGCTGTTGAGCAAGGACAACAAGAAGGGCTTCTTCCTGATGGTCGAGGGCTCCCAGATCGACGACTGGGCGCACCGCAACAAGGTGGGCCATATGGCCGAGGAGCTCTTCGACTTCGACAAGACCATCGGCAAGGTGCTCCAGTGGGCCGAGAAGGACGGCCACACCCTGGTGGTCATCACGGCCGACCACGGCACCGGCGGCATCACCCTCGTGGGCGGCAGCCTGGAGGAGCGCAGCGTGAAGGTCCATTTCTCCACCAAGGGCCACCACGGCATCGTGGTCCCGGTCTTCGCCTACGGCCCCCACGCCGAGGATTTCCAGGGCGTGATGGAGAACGCGGAGCTGTCCAACCGCATCCGGAAACTCATCAAATAGACCTATGACCGGCAACCGCATATTCGTCCGCCTGGTCGGGCTCTTTCTGGGCCTGGCTCTGGCCGTCGCCTCCTGCGAGAAGCCGGCGAACACGCTGGTCATACCGGTGCCTCCGTCCAAGCCCAATACCGGGACGGGGACGGACCCTTCGACGGGCTCGGGGACCGGGACCGGTACAGGAACGGGGACGGGGACCGGGACCGGGACGCAGACCGGCACCCTCTGCATGGACATCGGCCAGACGCCGATCGTGCTGGCCTACTTTACGGAGTACACCGAAGTCCTCCCCGAGGTGAAGCTCCTGACCCACATCAACTATGCCCACGGCCGCTTCAAGAACCCCAAGACGGGGGACGGCGGCATCGTCATCACCGAGTCCAAGCAGGCCCCGCTCTCCAAGGTGGTGGCCCTCAAGAGCGTGAACCCCAAGCTGAAAGTGCTGCTGATGATCGGCGGCTGGGGCGGCCACGCCGACGGATTCTCCGAAATGGCCAAGAGCGACGCCAAGCGGACGGAATTCTGCCAGTCCGTGAAAAAGCTCATCGACCAGCACAAGCTGGACGGGGTGGACATCGACTGGGAGTATCCGACCGTGTCGGCGGACAACGAGACCGGCGCGGACAAGATGGACACCCAGAACTTCAACCTCGTGCTCCAGGAACTCCGCGAGACCCTGGGCACCTCGAAGATCATCTCCTTCGCCTCTTCCTCCAGCGGCAAGTACGTGGACTGGAAGACGGCCATCAAGTACATCGACTATGTCAATGTGATGACCTACGACATGGGCGCGGCCCCCAGCGGACACAATTCGCCGCTGCACAAGTCCAGCCGCTTCACGCACCGCAGCTGGGACGAGGCTGTCGACGCCCACGTGCAGGCCGGCGTGCCCAAGAACCGCCAGGTGATGGGCGTGCCCTTTTACGGCAAGGCGGAGAAGAACCCGGCATCGGGGACGAAGATTTTCGAATACTCCGTAAAGTATTACGAGATTCCCGACATCCTGGAGAAAGGTCTGTACAAAGGCAAGGCCCTGGCCCGGCCCGTGACGCGCCAGTGGGACGCCACCGCGATGGTGCCCTTCCTGGTCGATGCGTCCGGCAAGAACGTCCTTTCCTATGACGACCCTGCGTCCGTCGACGCCAAAGGCTCGTATGTGAAAGCGAACGGAATGCTAGGCGCGATGTTCTGGGAGTACCGCTACGACACGGACGACCATGCTCTCCTCAAGCCGCTGGTGAGGGCGCTGTACGGAAAGGACAGCGTACTACCATAACCGAGAAACAACCAACGAAATAACCCATAAACAAAACCCAATGAAACAGAAAGTAGTCCAATTCTCAAAGCTGGCTGCCGCTCTGTGCCTCTTCCTGGGGCTGTGGGGAGGGATCGCCTCCGCGCAGAACCGGGGCATTACCGTCAAGGGTAATGTCGTGGACGGGGACGGCCTGCCGGTGATCGGTGCGGGCGTCACCCTCCAGGGGACGACCACCGGTGTGGCTGCCGATGCGGATGGCGACTTCACGCTTGTCGTCCCCGGTGAGACTGCTGTGCTGGAGGTTTCGGCCCTGGGCTACGTCACCGAGACGGTGACGGTAGGCAAGCAGCGCACGTTCACGATCGTGCTCCGGGACGACACCCAAACCCTGGACGCTACGGTCGTGGTCGCGTACGGCACCCAGACCAAGGCGACCATCACGGGCGCGCTCACGTCCATCGACAACAAGGCGCTGATCAAGGCGCCGGTGGCGGACGTGACCAACATCCTCGCCGGCCAGATGCCGGGCGTCACCACCATCCAGGAGACCGGCCAGCCGGGTGAAGACTACGCCAAGATCTACATCCGAGGCGTAGGCTCCCTCTCCGACTCCAATGCCGAACCGCTCATCCTGGTCGACGGTGTCGAGCGTCCGCTGAACACGGTGGACCCGAATGAAATCGAGAGCCTGTCCGTCCTGAAGGACGCCGCCTCCACGGCGGTGTTCGGTGTGCGCGGCGCGAACGGCGTCATCATCGTCACCACCAAGCGCGGTGATGCGGGCAAGCCGAAGATTTCCGTGAGCTCCATCACCGGTGTCCAGATGCCGATGTCCTACATCGAGCAGTGCGACAGCTACGACTTCGCCCGGTATTACAATGTGTATCAATGGAATGACGGCAAGACCGATCCCGGCCTTTACTTCACCCGCGAAGCCCTCGAGGCCTACCGGACGGGCTCCGACCCGATCATGTACCCGAACACCCACTGGAACGAGCTGATGTTCCGCAAGGCCTTCTTGCAGACCAAGAACAACATCAACATCTCCGGCGGTTCGGACAAGGTCCGCTACTTCGTGTCCATGGGTTACATGTTCCAGAACGGTCTGCTCAAGCAGATTCCGGACGTCACCTACGACAACAACTACGCGTACAACCGGTACAACTACCGCGCGAACCTGGACTTCAAGCTGACCGAGACCACGGACATGAAGTTCAATATCAGCGGTGTCATCGGCGACACCCGCGAGCCGCTGAACAGCAACCGCGACAACATCTGGATGCTCACCATGCTGTGGGCCCACCCGACGGCCTCCCCGGGCATCGTGAACGGGATGCCGGTCACGGTCGTCTCCTACGACGCCCTGCCGGACGGCCTCACCAAGTGGAACGGCTGGGAGTACTACTACTGGTCCGGTTACCAGAACAAGTACAAGACCACCCTCGGGATGGACATGACGATCACGCAGAAACTCGATTTCATCACCGAGGGCTTGAGTGCCTCCGTCAAGGGAAGCTATGACACTGACATGGCGCTCACCAAGAAGCGCACCGGCTCCGGCGGTTACCACCAGACCATCGAGTATGCCTCCTGGGCCGACAATTCCGGCCTTAACATGGCCGATCCGGCCTTCGACCGCACCTACGTCCCGGTGATCAGCGGCAGCCAGCCTACCCTGAGCTACGGCGAGTCCTCGGACGACGACAAGAGCTGGTACCTCGAGGCCCGCATCGACTACAAGCGCAAATTCGCGCACAAGCACGCGGTGAGCGGCCTGCTGCTGTACAACCAGTCCCGCGACTACTATCCCAAGTATTACGGCTGGCTGCCGAACGGGTACGTGGGCTATGTGGCCCGCGTGACCTACGGGTACGCCGATAAATACCTCGTCGACCTCTCCGCCGGTTACAACGGCTCCGAGAACTTCGCCCCGGGCAAGACCCGGTACGGCCTGTTCCCGTCCGGCTCCCTGGGCTGGGTGATCTCCGAGGAAAAGTTCATGAAGAAGGCCAAGTGGGTCGACTTCCTGAAGCTCCGCGCCTCCATCGGCCTGGTCGGCAGCGACAAGAGCAACAAGGACACCAAGGTCCGTTTCATGTACATGGACGGCGTCTGGAACGATGCCGGCGTGTATTACTTCGGCACGGGCAAGAGCGACGGTGTGCCGCGCTACGAAATCGGCACGCCGGGTAACAAGGGTGTGACCTGGGAGACGGCGCTCAAGGCCAATGTCGGTCTGGACTTCGACCTGTTCAATTACCGCCTGCATTTCTCCGGGGATATCTTCCGGGAACACCGGACCGGCATCCTGATCGATCCGATCCTTCCCGGCATCATTCCCTACCAGACTCCCGTCATGAACCTCGGTATCGTGGACAACCAGGGCTATGAGATCGAGATCGGCTGGAAGGACCATATCGGCAATTTCACGTACGACCTCAACGGCAACGTCACCTTCGCCCGCAACAAGATTATCGAAGAGGGCGAGGTGGAGCCCCAGTACGAATACCAGCGGGAGACCGGTGGTCCCACCAACCGCTATATGCTGTACCAGTTCGAGCGCCTGTACCAGAAGAGCGACTTCTATACCGACGCCGACGGTGTCCTGCACCTGAATCCGGACCTTCCGCAGCCTTCCAACGCGGTGTTCCCGGGAGACTGTATGTACAAGGACCTCAACGGCGACAATATCGTCGACGGCCTGGACAAGATGTACGACGGGTATCCGAACCGCCCGGAATACGTGTTCGGTTCCAACTGGAAGTTCGGCTACAAGGGCTTCAGCATGAACCTGAACTGGGTGGCGGCGACGAACGTGAGCCGTGTCTGGAACGCCGACTACCGGATTCCGTTCACGAACTCGGGACACCGCGGCCTCCTGAAGATCTTCGCGGAGAACTCCTGGATTGACAATGACAATCCCTGGGCGCCCGGCCGCGAGGACGGCACCCTGCCGCGCTTCACTAAGAACAACTACCCGTGGAATTCCGAGAATTCCACCCTCTGGACCGTGGACGCCTCCTACCTGCGACTGAAGAGCGCCAGCTTCGGCTACACCTTCACCCGCAGCCGGCTGTTCGACAAGCTGGGGATCAGTTCCCTGAGCCTGATGTTCACGGGCTACAACCTCTGGACGCTTTCGAAGATGACCCTGCAGGACCCGGAAGCGAAGTCCAGTTCCTCCAGTGGCCAGTATCCGCTGGTCAAGACCTACAACATGTCCCTGAGTGTCACTTTCTAAACCGAGCGAACCATGAAGAAGACATTCCAATACATTGCCATCGCCCTCCTGGGGGCGGGCCTGGTCGCTTGTGAGAGCATGAAACTGGGAGACGCCGGCCTGTCCCAGGCCCCGGAGACCTCAGGCGCCACCATCGACACCCTGTTCGCATCCCTGAAGGATGCCGACAAGGTGCTGGCATCGGCCTATTACTATCTCCCGTACGGGCTGGTTTCCGACTTCGACTCCAAGATGGGAAGCGATTTCCTGGAGTCCATCACCGACCACTTCGTTTCGAACAAGCATTCGGACAGCGACGGTCCGAACAACCTCTATTATTCCGGCGGTCTTTCCGCCAACCTGTCCAGCGGTTATGCGGGCGGCGAGACCTACCGTTTCGGCAGCGAGAAGGATTACAAGGCCATCTACTATGCCTGGGCATTCCTGGAGAATGCCGGCCGCATCCCGGACGCCGATCCGGCGGAACTCGCGAAGAAGAAGGCGGAAGCCAAGGTCTGCATGGCCATCGCCTATTCGAACATGCTCCGCTACGTGGGCGGCGTGCCGATCATCGACCATGCCATCGACCCTGCCGAGGAGATGACCTATCCTCGCAACACCTTCGCCGAGACCGTGGACTTCATCGTGAAGCTCTGTGACGAGGCCGCTCCTGACCTTCCCTGGGCCGTGAGCGCCGCGGAAGACGGCCGCATGACGCGCGCCGGCGCCCTGGGCCTCAAGCTCCGAGTCCTGTGCTTCGCCGCCTCCCCGACCTTCAACTCCAATACCAAGTGGCACCCGCAGGCCGATGAGTACACCTGCTACGGCAACTACGACCCCGCCCGCTGGCAGGCCGCCAAGGCCGCCGCGGACGAGTTCATGCGCCAGCAGCTCGCGAACGGCCACTATGCGCTTTGTGAAGCGCAGCCGGATCCCGTGACGGGCCTCATTTCCCCGCGCGCCTACCGTCTCGCCTATCGCAAGGGCTATTTCGAGCGCGGCAGTTCCGAGAGCATCATCTCCATCCGCAAGTCCAACAGCACCAGCTATCACGACAAGCACTTCGAGGTGCAGGGCTCCTACGGCAGCGGCGCCACCCTCGACTGGGTGAACAAGTTCCCGTGGGCGAACGGAGAGCCGTTCCCGGACGACTTCCCCTGGGAAGACAAGGCCTCCTGGCCCGAGTATCCGTTCTTCAAGCCGGATCCCCTCGGTACGCTGAAGGTCGGCGGCGCCACCTTCTCCGAGACCCGCGACCCCCGTCTGTATGAGAACATCGGCGTGCCCGGCGACATCTGGCGCGACGGTTCCGTGGGACGCGGCTATGACAACCACAAGTACCACCAGGACGGCTGCACCGGTTTCCTGATGATGAAGTTCGTCCTGCAGCAGAACACCGATCGCTCCCAGCCGCCGCACTGGCCCTTCATGCGTTTCGCGGAAGTGCTCCTGAACTGCGCCGAGGCCTATAACGAGGCCGACGGCGGTCCGTCTGACAAGGCGTATGCCTGGGTCAATGCCGTGCGCGCCCGCGTCGGCCTGCCCGGCCTTCCCGAGGGCCTGAGCCAGGAGGAGTTCCGCAAGGCCCTCATCCTGGAGCGCGAACTCGAGTTCGGTTTCGAGGAGGTCCGCTGGTTCGACATGGTCCGCTGGGGCCTGACCGAGGCGTTCACCACGCCGCTGCGGGGCCTGACGTCCTTCGGTGACAACAACAACGCGGCGACCGTCTTCACCTTCAAGGAAAAGGAGGCCTATCCGCCGCGCAAGTGGTACACGAGCTGGGATACCAAATGGTATCTCGCCCCCATCCCCGCCCTGGAGATCAACAAGGGCTACGGGATGACGCAGAATCCGGGTTGGTAATCTAAAATGTGCCCGAATATGAAAAGATTGTTTAGATATATAACGCTTCCGCTTCTTCTCGTCGCCGCGGCGGCTTCGGCCCAGGAGGCCGAGACCGTGTCGCCGCTGGATTCCGTCCAGCTGGGGAACCTGTTCCAGCTGAAGGCGGGCGGCGCCCTTTCCGTGGGCGGCGGCCTCTTCGAGAAGAGTCCCGAAGTGGACATCGCGAACGCCCTGTACGGGCAGTTCTCCGGCCTGCTGGTGAAGAACAGCTCCAGCACCTATGACTCCAACCGGTCCCGGCTGAAGCTCTCCCTCCGCCTGCACGGCCACAGCCCGCTGCTGCTGGTGGACGGCTTCCCCCGCGACCTGGACGACCTGGAGGGCGTGGAGATCGACAAGATCGAAGTCCTCAAGGACGCCTCCGCCGCGGCGCTGTACGGCGTCAAGGGCGGCAACGGCGTCATCTCCATCACGACCAAGCGTGGCCAGGACGCCCCGCTCCGGGTGACGGCCCGTTATCAGTATGGTTTCCAGACGATGTTCCGCGCGCCCGAGTTCGCCGACGCCTATACCTACGGTTTCCTGGTGAACGAGGCCCGTTCGCTGGACGGCCTGCCCGCCAAGTACAACGACGCGGAGCTCTTCGCCCTGTACAGCGGCCAGTATCCGTACGCGTATCCGAACGTCAACTGGTGGAACGAGGTGTTCCGCGACCACGGTGACAACCACCAGGCCGAGTTCACCTTCACGGGCGGCAACCGCAACTTCCGCTACTTCGCCGCGGTCGACTACCTGAAGGAGGACTTCCTGTACAGGAAGGCCACCGCCGACGACCGCTACAACGCGAACCACTATGACAACCGCCTGGGCATCCGCGCGAACGTGGACGTGAACATCACGCCTTCCACGCTGATGAAGATCGGCGTGAAGGCCCGCCTGGCGGAATTCAACCAGGGCTACTATTCCGGCCGCATCGAGAGCACGCTCTACACCCTGCCCGCCGCCGCGTTCCCCGTGACGCAGGCGGACGGCGTGTATGGCGGAACCTCCCTGTACGGCAACGTCAATCCGGTGGCCGTGATGCAGGAGAACGGTCAGCGCCAGTGGTCCCAGACCAAGGTGCTGGCGGACATCCTGCTCCGCCAGGACCTCGGAATGCTCGTCCCGGGCCTGTCCGCCGACGCGAACGTGGCCTTCGACTACATCGGCCTCCTGTACGAGCGCGCCTCCAAGGACTGGCAGTACTCGGAGCTCGTGAGCACCGTGGCCGCCCAGGGCGACCGGAACTACATCCTCAGCGAGCAGAAGTACTACGGCGTGAGCTCCAAGACGGTGAGCTACGACCACTATTTCTACGGACTGCAGATGAAGATGGAGCTCCAGGCCCGCCTGAACTGGGAACGCAACTTCGACGCCCACCACGTGGAGGCGCACGCGGCCTACCGCCAGCGCTCATGGATCCTCAGCGGCCAGAACAATTCCTCCAAGACCCAGGAAATCCTGGGCACGGTGAGCTATAACTGGAAGAAGCGCCTCTTCGCCGACGTCGTGGTGAACTACTCCGGCTCGGCCTATATGCCCAAGGGCAAGCGCTTCCACTGGTATCCGGCCGTGAGCCTCGGCGCCATCGTCCTGGACGGCGACCCGTACCTGAAGGTGTACGGCTCCGCGGGCCTCAGCGGTTCCGACGGTGACCTCGAGCACGAGCTCTGGCGCCAGAACTATGTGAGCGGCAACAGCTACTACTTCGGCGCCAACGGCGGCACCGGCTTCAGCGGCCGCACCGAAGGCAAGATGGCGGCCGTCACCCTCGCCCCGGAACTCTCCCGCAAGGCGACCGCCGGCATCGAGCTCGGCCTCTTCGGCAAGCGCCTGATGGTCAATGCGGAAGGCTTCCTGGAAGACCGCCGCAACATCCTCATTACCCCGTCCAACATCTCGGGCGTGATCGGCGTGGACGTGAGCAAGCAGAGCATCGGCGAGGAGACCTTCAAGGGGGTCGACCTCTCCGTCGCCTGGAACGACCGGCACGGGGACTTCGAGTACGGCCTGTACGCCAACGGCGGCTGGCTGTTCACGAAGGTCATCGACGACGGCCAGGCCTACCAGATGTACGACTACCTGTACCACAAGGGCAATCCCGTGGGCCAGCGCTACGGCCTGGAGGTCGTCGGCATCTTCCAGAACCAGATGGAGATCAACAACAGCCCGCAGCAGACCTTCGGCGCCGTCAAGCCAGGCGACCTGAAGTACCGCGACCAGAACGGGGACGGGGTCATCGACAAGCAGGACCGCGTGAAGATGTTCGGCAGCTCGACGCCGCTCCTCACCTTCGGCTTCGGCCTCCACGCCGGCTGGAAGGGCTTCAAGGTCTTTGCGGACTTCCAGGGCGTGACCGGTGTCACCATCGACCTCCTGGATTCCCCGCTGTACCAGCCGCTGGTGTCCAACGCGACCATCTCCCAGACTTTCCTGGACCGGGAAGTCACCTGGGCCCCCGGCCGCGAGGCATACGCCACGATGCCGCGCCTCACCACGCAGGAGAACCCGAACAACTACCAGGCGAACTCGCTCTGGTACCGGGACGGCTCCTTCATCAAGCTGCGCAACGCCGGAATCTCCTACACCATTCCGAAGTCGGCGATGAAGCTGTGCGACGTCACCCTCTCCCTGACGGGGACGAACCTCTTCTCGACGGACAACATCCGGTTCGCCGATCCCGAGCAGCTGGGCGCCTACTATCCTTCCCTCCGCACCTTCTGGGGTGGCGTGAAATTCACCTTCTAAACCGGGAATCGCCATGAAAAAGATATTCTGCATACTTTCCGCCGCACTTCTTCTTGCAGGCTGCAGCTTCCTGGATTTCGACGAGTCTTCCAGCGACTACAGCCGCGAGGATATGTACCTGACGTACAGCAACATCCAGAAGATGCTCACGAACATCTACGGCTATATGCCGGGCAAGGACATCGCCGACGTGGGCAGCGCCCTGCGCGACTGCGGCTCCGACGACGCCGAATACGCCGACCCGGACGCCAGCGTGCAGCGCTTCACCAACGGAAACTGGAGCGCGCTGAACACCGTGGACGACAAGTGGAGCCTTTACAACGGCATCCGCTCGGCGAACGAGTTCCTCGAGTCCATCGAGACCGTGGACCTGTCGATGTACAAATATGACAGCAAGTACCAGCGCTGGCTGGAGCACCTCGCGTACTATCCGTACCAGGCGAGGGTCCTGCGCGCCTACTTCTTCTTCGAGCTGGCCCGCCGCTACGGCGACATCCCGATGCCGCTGACGATGCTCACGGCGGAGGAGGCCAACGAGATCGCCAAGACTCCCTTCGACGAGGTCATCGACTTCATCGTGAACGAGTGCTCCGAATCCGCCGCCAAGCTGCCCGACACCTATGTGGGCCTGCTGGACGACGAGATCGGCCGCGTCACCCGGGGCTTCGCCCTCGCGGTGAAGGCCAAGGCGCTCCTGTACGCCGCATCCCCGCTGCACAACCCCTCGGGCGACCGGTCCCGGTGGCAGAAGGCGGCCGCCGCGGCGAAAGAGCTGATGGACCTGGGGATCTACCAGCTGGATCCCGCCGAGAAGGCGAACAACTACCTCTCCCAGGAAGTGGTCTTCGCCATCATGCGTTCCGAAAGCCAGAGTTTCGAGCGCTACAACTTCCCGGTGCGGTTCACCGAGGGCCAGCGGACGTCCCTCGGCGGAACCTATCCCACCCAGAACCTGGTGGACGCGTTCCAGACGGCCGGCGGCTATGACATCGTCCTCGAGGCCGACGGCTGGAAGACCGCCGATCCCGCCTTCGACATCACGAAGCCGTACGAGGGCCGCGACCCGCGCTTCGCCCGCGCGATCCTCGCCAACGGGATGTCCTTCAAGGGCACCACGATCGAGACCTTCGTGGGCGGCCGCGACTATTCCGCGACCCGCAGCGACCTGGGCTCCCCGACCGGGTACTACCTCCGCCGCTACATCCAGGAAAGCACCAGCTTCACCCCGGAGAACACGGTGACGAACAAGCACCAGTGGATCGTGTACCGCTACGCGGAGACCCTCCTCACCTACGCCGAGGCCCTGAACGAGTATCTGGGCAGCCCGACGGCGACGGACGGTTCCTTCCCCGTCAGCGCGCTGGACGCCCTGAACCAGGTGCGCGCGAACGCCGGCATGCCGGCGGTGAGCGCCACCTCCGCGGACGCCTTCCGCGAGGCCGTGCGCCGCGAGTGGCGCGTGGAGTTCGCCTTCGAAGACCACCGCTTCTGGGACGTGCGCCGCTGGGACATCGGCCAGGCCACCCAGGGCCGCGTCGACGGGGTGGAGATCACCCGCAGCGGCGGCCAGTTCAGCTACAAGCGGACGGTCGTGGAGAACCGCACCTGGTCGGCCCGCCAGAACCTGTTCCCGATCCCGCAGGCCGAACTGTTCTGCAACCCCAACCTCAATCCCCAGAATCCCGGATGGAGCCAAACCACGGAAACCACGGAATAAAAAACAATCGAGATATGAAAACGATAACCAGAATCTTTGCAACCCTCTGCGTCCTCGGCGCTGCGGCCGCGTGCCAGCAGTTCGAGATCGACACGCAGATGACTCCCGAAAAGGAGTATGCGAATCTCCGGCTGGTCTGTGACGCGCTGACGACCTACTCGGTGCCGGCTTCCCGTCCGGACAATATCACCTTCAACGTCAGTTCCAACTCGCCCTGGACGGTCACCCGTTCCGGCGGCGCCGACTGGGTCACCGTCACCCCGGCGTCCAGCTCGGCTTCCAGCCTGGTTTCCGACGTGGTCGTGAGCTTCGCCGACAACGACAGCGGCGAGGATCGCACCGCGACCCTGACCGTCGCGGCCGAGCGGATCAGCAAGTACTATACGGTCACGATCACCCAGGCCAAGAAGGGCCGGCTGTTCGTGACGCCGGTCGCCAAGGACTACTCCGCGGCGGGCGGCCCGCTCACCTTCACCATCAACACGAACGTCCCCTGGGAGATCCGCACCGACGTCTCCTGGCTGCACTTCTCCCCGGAGAAGGGCAATCCCGACCCGGACGGCCGCACGATGACCGTCACCGCCACGGCGGACGCCTCCGACGTGATGGAGCGCGTCGCCACGGTGACCGTGACCGCCGGTGACGACGAGGAATCCTTCGACATCACCCAGAAGGGCGCCTTCGAGATGACCGAGATCACCGGGGAGTTCCCGGGCGTCGGCGGCTCGCAGGCCCTGAAGATCCGCACCGACCTTCCCTGGACGGTGAGCGCCGACAAGGACTGGATCACCTTCGACAAGGAAGAAGGCGCGGGTGACGGCAAGCAGACCGTCATCAACGTCACCGCCGCCCCGAACGACGATGCCGCCCGCAAGGCGGTCGTCACCGTGCGGGTGGCCGGCGAGGACCACGCTTTCGAGGTCCGCCAGGGCGGCTCCGCGTTCAACATCGTCCCGCCGGCCGATCCCACCCTGCCGGTCGCGGGCGGCGAGCTCCTCATCGAGGTCAACGCCACCAAGTCCTGGGAGCCGCAGACCGACGTTCCGGGCTTCTCCGTGGAGAAGGTCGACGACTCCCACTTCAAGGTCGTCGCCGCGATGAACAACCGCTTCGCCCCGCGCAAGGGCGCCGTGTCCATCGTCTCGGCCTCCGGCGCCACGGACAGCGTCGAGCTCACCCAGGACACCGCGTTCGAGGTCCAGAACGGCGAGGTGCTCGAGGACGGCTCCGTGAAGCTTTCCGGCGACAAGGGCACCCGCGTCTCTCTGAAGGAAGGCGTCCGCTGCATGACCCTCACCCTCACGATGGGGGACAAGGGCTTCGGCGACGCCGGCCAGCTCTGGGTCCAGGGCGCCATCGGCAGCGTGAACATCTACAACCAGCTGTCCCTGGGCGGCAACATCCGCATCCGCACCGACGGCAACATGGCCGACGCGGCGGCGACGAGCGCCTACAAGAGCACCTACTACTCCGTCTCCAAGGCCGAGCTGAATGCGATGGAAACCTTCGAATACGGCTTCAAGCCCAATGCCGAGGATCCGACCAAGCTGGACATGTGGGTCAAGGTGGACGGCGCCGAGAAGATCTCCCACACCGGCAACAACCCGTTCTACTACAATCCGGACGTGGTGAACTACTACTTCGGATTCTACAGCGCGACGTCCGACGGCAGCTGGTATGTCGTCAAGAGCGCCGACATCACGGTCAATGAAGAGGCTTATTAATCCGTCCGAGCCATGAAAAAGACATTCCTGCTCTTCTGCTGCGCCGCGGCCCTCGTCACAGGGCTGGTGACCGGCTGCCAGCCGAAGGACGAACAGCCCGTGAAGATCGTGGACCTGCGCTACCGCGCGCAGGATTCCTACGACCTTCCGGCCCAGGGGGCCAAGGCGTTCACCATCCTGGTGGCGTCCACCGACCCCTGGACCGTCACGAGCGAGCACCCGGACTGGTGCATCATCAGCGAGGAGGAGGGTGACGCCTCCGACCCGACCCTCGTGCACGAAGGCAAGGCCGAAGCCACGGTCATCCGCGTGCAGTACTACGACAACACCTACCTGGACGACCGGGAGGACAAGATCACGATCCAGAGCGACTACTGGACGGGCAAGGTGATCACCGTGCGCCAGAAGGGCAGCGCCTTCCTGACCATCTCCGAGGAAGACCTCGACCAGGACGTCACCAAGGCCGGCGGCGACCACTTCATCCACATCAAGTCCAACCAGGACTGGAGCGCCAAGGTCACCGGCGGTGACTGGGTGACCGTCACCGAAGGCGCCACCGGCAACGGCACCGGCGTCGTCACGGTGAATGCCGCCGAGAACTCCTCCGAGCTCCGGTACGCCGAGGTCACCGTGTACGACCGGCACGACGTCGCCGCGGCCCTCGTCAAGTTCACCCAGGACGGCGTCCAGCTGGTCCCGCTCTCCGACGAGATCCGGGCCGGCTACGACCAGCCCACCGGCGAGGTGGAAGTCCTGTCCAACGCCAAGTGGACCGTCACCAAGGAGTCCGAGAATGACGACTGGTTCGAGATCCTCACCCCGACGGGCGAAGGCGACGGCAAGATCCAGCTCTCCTTCACCCAGAACGACGGGGACGGCCTCCGCAGCGCCGTGATCATCCTCCGCAACGTGGTGGCCCACGAGGGCGACTACGCCGCGACGAAGGAAATCGTGGTGAAGCAGGCCTACAAGATCACCCCGGTCCGCGTCCCGTTCAACGCCGACGAGCTCGGCTCCTGGAGCTCCGATTGGACCAACGCCCCGACCTTCTCCAAGGACCTCGGCGGCACCCTGTTCACCGCGAAGGCCCGGCTGCACAACAGCAGCAAGCCGTTCGGCACCTACACCTTCCGCTGGAGCAACATCACCCAGAACCCGGCCTCCGAGGCGGGCGTCCGCGTGCGCCACTGGTTCTGCTTCAGCGAGGGCTGCGAGCTCAAGGCCGACATCCGGCCGGCCGACGGCAAGCTCAGCTTCGACTTCAATGTGGCGGGCGACGGCAACAAGCCCTCGGTCGACGGCTACACGGCCGTGGACTTCACCCAGCCGATCGAGTTCACCTTCAAGTTCGATCCCAGCGGCCCGAACCACTGCCACGTCACCTACCTGGTGAACGGCGAGGTGGCCGGCAGCTTCGACACGTCCGAGACGATGCTGCGCACCGTCACCTGGGGTACGAGCATCAATATGTACATCGGCGTGGACAACGAGAACTCCGGTTCCGCCGTCCTCGAGTGGTACGAGTACACCCCGCCGATGAACTGGGAATAACCGTCAAAGGACCTGATAAATGAATGAGATCATGAAAAAGATTTACAACATAGCGATCCTTTGCGCAGTCCTGCTTCCGCTCTTCTCCTGCCGGGAGACGCCGGTGGATCCGGTGGATCCCGTCCCCGAAGGACCCCAGCCCGAAACCCGCACGCTCACCTTCGTCCTTCCCGACTTCACCGTCGGGGAGGGAGGGGAGGTGCCCGCGGCCGTCAAGACCGCCTGGAAGGCCGGCGACCAGATCGTCGTCCACGGCGAGTACGCCAAGGACCAGGTGGTCGTGACCCTCGGCGCCGGGGACATCTCCGGCGACGGCAAGTCGGCCACCGTCACGGTGGACGGCCTGTACCCCTACCAGCGGGAGGACTGCACCAGCACCCTGTACGCCTCCTATCCGGCGTCCGTGGCGGACAACCTCAAGCACTGCTTCTTCTACAGTAAGTTCTCCACGACCGGCCAGCAGATCATGGCCGCCTGCAACAGCGGCGACACTTTCCAGTTCCAGAACATCTGCGGCATCCTGTCGATGTCCGTGGAGGGGGACCTGGCCGGATACACCATCTCCACCCCCAAGAAGGACGCCCTCGGGTATGAGTTCCTCCAGGTGAAGATCACCGACAGCGAGCAGCTCTACCGGCAGTATGTGGGCAACCCGCTCCTCCAGCTGGACGGCACCGTGGAAGGCGGGGAGATCCTGGTGTTCCTGCCGGAAGGCACGACCTTCCCGGGCGGGTTCGTCATCAAGTTCAAGGAGGGCGACGACTACACCCGGATCTTCAAGTACACCCAGCCCGTGGAGATCGTCCGCGGCGGGATCGTGGACCTCGGGGACATCACCGGCGAGATCGAGCACTACGACAACCCGTTCTCCAAGGACGTCAAGGACCTGGACACCGTGGGCAACGCGAACAGCTACATCATCACCGAGCCCGGCAGCTACAAGTTCAAGGCGGTCTATGGCAACGAGTCCACGAACTACCTGCAGGACGTGGACGACGCCGTGGTCCTCTGGGAGACCTGGAACGACAATTCCGAGGTCACGCCGGGGAGCGTGCTCGCCCACGCCGCCTTCGCCGAGGACTTCATCATCGTCCGCACCCCGGAGACCCTGCATCCCGGCAACGCGCTCGTCGCCGCCAAGGACGCCGCGGGCAAGATCCTCTGGAGCTGGCACATCTGGATTCCCGCGACCCCGGTCGTCACCGCGAACTTCGGCGGCATCATGGGCGTGGACCTGATGGACCGCAACCTGGGCGCCCTCGTGGCCGCCGAGGCGACTTCCGCCGAGGTGAGCCCGACCTCCTACGGGATGATGTACCAGTGGGGCCGCAAGGACCCGTTCACCGCGGCCGGCACCTTCAAGGGCAGCAGCCCGGCCACCTACGCCGGCGTACCCGAGGAGATGGCTCCCGGCCAGATCTCGCTGGAAGAGTCCATCGCGAACCCGCGTCTGCTCGGCCACCTCAACAACAACGACTGGTGCCTCGTCCCGGACAACGAGTTCTGGGCCGATGCCGACAAGACCATCTACGACCCGTGCCCTCCGGGCTACCGCGTGCCGAAGAAGAACACGGCCAACCCGTTCTGGAGCGCCGACTTGTCCGCCCAGGCGGGCTGGGGCGTGGACCTCACCGCCGGCTGGCTCAAGGTGGGTTCCCCGGACGCGTCCGTGTTCCCGATCGCGGGCTACCGCGACGACTACTCCGTGAACGGTCTCTCCAAGGTGGGCGTCCGCACCCTGTACTGGACTTCCCAGGCGTCCGACGACGCCAAGGGTCCCGGCGCCGACCTCCGTTCCGACCGGTCCTACACGTTCGGCTCCGCGCCGAAGGCCCGTCTCGGCTCCGTCCGTTGCACCGTTGAATAACTGAAACTAATATAAACACAAACCCATATGAAAAAGTTTTTTACGCTCGTTGCGCTGGCGCTCCTCTCTGTGGGCTGCGCCAAGGAATATGACGACACCGGCGTCCGGGAACTGATCGCCGGCCTGGACCTCCGGGTCAGCGAGCTGGAGGCGAACGTCTCCGCCCTGCAGTCCGCCCTCGGCGACGGCAAGTTCGTCCGCAAGGTGGAAGAGTACAAGGACCCGGAGACGGGCCGCACCACCGGTGTCACCGTCACCTACACCGACGGCAACATCGTGCATTTCAACATCGTCCCTTCGGATCCGACCCAGGGTCCCGTCTTCTCCGTGATCCGCAACGGCGCGGGCGAGCTGGTCTGGGCCGTGAACGGCCAGGCCGTCAAGATGGACGACGAGGAGATCCCCGTGTACCAGACGCCCGTCTTCTCCATCGATGACGAGGGCAACCTCTGGGTGGAGGTCGACGGCAAGAAGACCAACCTCGGACCGGTCAAGAGCGAAGGCGCCACCCTCCAGGACGGCATCTTCACGAACCTCGCCGTCACCGACGAGGCCGTGGTCCTGACGCTCGCCGACGGTTCCACGGTGAACATCCCGTTCGCCGAGGCTTTCAAGCTGAACATCGAGACCACCGAGTTCACCTTCAGCGCCCTGGATCCCATCGAGATTCCCTACACCGTGTCCGCCAAGACCGAGGGCACCGTCGTGGGGGTCGCGGGGTACAGCCCCAAGGAGTTCAACGTGGCCGTGGAGGACGGCAAGATCGTCGTCACGCCGCTCCGCCTGGACGCCGCGGCCGTGATGATGGCCTATGCCGATTCCAAGGTGGGCCTCGTCTCCGTGGTGAACCTCACCTTCGAGGCCGAGGGCTTCGAGATCACCGACGAGCCGTATAGCGCCGAATATGACTACCTGGCCGAAGGCGAGGACGCCGTCATCGAGGCCAACGCCGTCTCCAACATCGCCTTCGAGGTCAAGCCCGTCGAGGAGTGGATCCACGTCGCCAGCGTCAGAAGCCAGGCGTACACCATCACCCTCAAGCTTGATGACAACAAGACCGGCGAGATCCGCGAGGGTACCGTGAACATCGTGAAGGCGGGCACCGAGGAGGTGGTCCAGACCCTCAAGATCGCCCAGCTCCCGGCCGCCGAAGAAGTGGGCCCGAAGAACCTCAGCAAGAAGGGCGCGGCCAACAGCTACCTCGTGACCGAGGCCGGCGAGTATAAGTTCTGGGCCGTGAAGGGCAACAGCGGCATCGAGGTCAATCCCGCCTCCGTGGAGGTCCTCTGGGAGACTTATAACAACGCCGAGGAAGTCGCCGCGAACAGCGTGATTGCCAGCGTGAGCCTCTCCGGCAGCTACGTGGTGTTCTCCACCCCCGAGACCCTCAAGCCCGGCAACGCCGTCATCGCGGCGAAGGACGCCGGCGGGGTCATCCTCTGGAGCTGGCACATCTGGGTGCCCGCGACCGAGGTCGCGACCGCGAACTACGGCATCTATCCCGCGCCGATGATGGACCGCAACCTGGGCGCCCTCGTGGCCGCCCCGGCGGACGCCGCCGCGCCCGTCGAGTCCTTCGGCCTGACCTACCAGTGGGGCCGCAAGGACCCGTTCCCGGGCCCGAAGGCCGTCAAGAGCGGTGACAACGCCACCGTCGCCGGCGTCGCGGTGTCCACCAAGCCCGGCAACGGCACCACCGCCGAATCCTGCATGACCGTCGAGGAGACCATCGCCAACCCGACCGTCCTGGGCTTCACCCAGAACGGCGACTGGCTCCCGGCCGACCTCGCGGACAACACCCTCTGGCAGAATGAGGTGAAGACGATGTACGACCCGTGCCCTCCGGGATACCGCGTCCCGGCGAGAGACACCGAGTCCGCCTTCCACAGCTCCGACCTTTCCGCCGCGACCGGCTGGCAGGACAACGCCGCCAACAACTGGTTCGCCCTGGGCGACCCGCTGGCCGTCTTCCCGTACGCCGGCTACCGGGACGACTACTCCCCGGGCGGCCTGACGCACGCCTATGACCGCGGCGCCTACTGGACCGCCTATGCTTCCCAGGCCGCGAAGGCCTACTACGTGAACGTCCGCGCCGGTTCCGCCCACGCCCGGGCCGAGGCCGGCAAGTCCCGCGCCGGTTCCGTCCGCTGCGTGTCCGCGGAAGAGACCCCCATCCTTCCTCCGGACGAGCCCACCGAGCCGACGGGTTCCGCCGTCGACCTGAGCGAGACCGCCAGCGCCAACAGCTACATCGTGGACAAGGCCGGCGACTATAAGTTCAAGGCCGTCAAGGGCAACAGCGAAGAGGCGGTCGCCCCCGCCACCGTCGAGGTGCTCTGGGAGACCGTGAACACCGCGACCGCCCCCGAAGCGGGCGCCGTGATCGCCAAGGCCGGTTTTGCCGACGGTTACGTCTCGTTCTCCACGCCGGCGACCCTCGTCCCCGGCAACGCCCTCATCGCGGCGAAGGATGCCGCCGGCACCGTCCTCTGGAGCTGGCACATCTGGATTCCCGCCACGCCCGTGGTGGCCAGCACGTTCGGCGGCGTGGTCGGCGTGCCGATGATGGACCGCAACCTGGGCGCCCTCGTGGCCGCCGCGCCGAACGCCAAGCCGGACGGCGCCTCCATCGGGATGCTGTACCAGTGGGGCCGCAAGGACCCGTTCCCGGGCGTCGCTTCCGTGGACGCTTCCGACCCGTTCGCCACGACCGGCAGCATCGTCCTCGACAGCGAGAAGCAGAACTTCAGCATCGAGGAGTCCGTCCAGAACCCGACCGTCTATGTGAAGACGGGCAGCGACAGCAACAAGACCTGGGTCGACGTCCCTACGACCGAGCTCTGGGGCAAGACCAAGACCGTGTACGACCCGTGCCCTCCGGGCTACATCGTCTCCACGCGGGACAAGAGCTGGGCGTTCTGGGGCGGCATGTCCGCCGCGACCGGCTTCAAGGCCGACACGGAGAACAAGGTCATCGTCCTCGGCGTCGAACCCGACCCGGCCAACGCCGGGACGACGGGCTATATCGTGCTGCCGATGTGCGGTTACCTGGACCAGGGTTCCTATGCCAATGTGGGCAAGCGCGCCTACATCTGGAGCTCCTACTCCTCCTCCAGCGAGGCGAACATCGCCTATCAGGTGTACATCAACGGCGAGTCCGTGTCCACCACCGAGCAGCGTATGTCCCGCGGCGGCAGCGTCCGTTGCGTCGTGGAAGAATAATTCCCCGGTTATGAGAAAGACATCTCGCATATTGTTCCTGTCCGTGCTCCTGGGCCTGTTCGCGGCCCAGGGGTGCACGGACGACCGTATGGGGATGGCCGTTCCGAATCCCAATGCCAAGCCCGGCGCGGGGGAGATCCCTTCCGGGGATCCCTTCAACCCCGATGCGCCGCCCCCCGGGCCGGTCGATCCCACGGATCCGGCCGACCAGTGGGTGAACAACCCCGAGCGCCTCGCCCGCCTCGGCCAGACCCCGATCATCGAGATCTACTACACCGAGTACACCCGGGCCGACCTGTTCCCCTCCCTGGAGGAGGTGCGGAACTTCACCCACATCAATGTGGGGCACGTGCGGTTCGTGGACAAGGACAACGGCGTGGGCATCGAGATCGACAGCAAGACCGTCCCGCTGGTGCAGAAGTTCGTCGCCTACAAGGCGCAGTACCCGGAACTGAAGGTGAAGCTGCAGATGGGCGGCTGGGGCAAGAACGCCGACGGCTGGTCCCAGATGGCCCGCGACGCACAGAAGCGCAAGGCCTTCGTGGACGAGTGCGTGGCCATCTGCAACCAGTACGGCATCGACGGATTCGACATCGACTGGGAATATCCCACCTATGCGGCCAAGGACGGGGATCACGTGAACGGGGCCAGCCCCGCGGACTGGGAGAACTTCGTCACGCTCTTCAAGGAGCTGCGCGAGGCGATGCCCGACAAGATCCTCTCCTATGCGGCGTCCGACAGCGGCAAGTACACCGACAACTACGGCGTGCTTCCGTATGTCGACTACATCAACGTGATGACCTACGACGAGGGCAATCCGCCGTACCACAACGCGCCCCTCTACCGGAGCTCCATCACGGGCTCCCGCTGCTGCGCGGAGGCCATCGACGACATCTTCCATGGCCAGCAGGGGATCCCGTACCAGATGATGAACTTCGGCCTGGCGTTCTACGGCCACGGGGACGGCTACAAGCTCAAGACGGGCAACCGGTATCCTGCGTCGGTCGATTACAGCAAGCTGGACGACATCTTCTTCAAGGGCACCTGCGACGGCTATGACGTCAAGGGCGTGAACTACCGCATCTGGGACGACGTCGCGAAGGTCCCGTACCTGGCCGACGCCTTGGGCAAGATGTACGCGAGCTACGAGGACATCGAGTCCATCAACGCGAAGGTCGAGTACCTCAAGTCCCGCAACATGCTGGGCGCGATGATCTGGGAGTACCGGCACGACGACGACGAGGGCACCCTCCGCCACGCGGTCAAGCACGCGATGGACGGCAAGCCCGACGCGCCCGGCAAGTACGAGCGTCCCGACGAGTACGAACCGCCGACCCCGGCGCAGGTGCCGGTGATGGGCAAGGTCGAGTTCTCCAAGAAGCTGCAAAGCGGCAGCGCCTATGTGGAAGAGCTCTCCGGCCTGTGCCTGTCCAAGGACGGCGACTTCCTCTGGGGCGTGGGCGACAACGGCGCGCTGTACAAGATCGGCTTCGACGGCACCTTCACCCAGCACTGGACCTATGACGCCGATATGGAAGGCCTGTGCATGGACCCGGCCACCGGGACGATGTATATGGGCATCGAGCCCAAGCGCGTGTACAAGCTCACGGAGCCGTACCAGTCGAAGACCACCCTGTGGGATGTGGACGAGGCGGCGGAGATGGGCAATTCCGGCATCGAGGGCATCGCCTGGCACAAGGGGAACCTCTACCTGGGCTCCCAGACGGGGGCGACCCTGTGGGAGTACACCCTGGACGGCACCAAGCTGTGGAAGAAGAGCCTCCGCACCGTGACCTCCACGATCTCCGAGATCGCGGGCCTGGACTACGACGAGAAGAACGACTGGCTGTGGGTCATCGACTCCAACTCCAACAAGGATCGTCCGGAGTACCTGGGCTATACGATCTACCTGTTCGACGGCGACGCCACGAAGCTCCTCGCGACCTACTACGTGGGCGACTTCGCCAACTGGAACCCGGAAAGCATCTGCGTGGACCGCAAGAACGGCTGCATCTGGGTCGCCGACGACTGCGGCGACGCCACCCCGTCCATCCTCCACAAGATCTCCTTCTCGGGCCTCTGATGCCTCTTTGACGTGAGATATCCTCCCTGCAAGCCCTTGCGGGGAGGATTTCTTTTTGTAACTTTACACGGCTATTAACCTGTCGATATGAAAAGAATCCTTCTTCTGGCGGCCCTTTCCCTTCTCGCCGCCTGCGGGCCCAAGGCCCCGAAAATGCCGGCCGACGCCATCGTCCTCCGCAGCCCGGACGGACAGCTGGAACTGAAGTTCGCCGTGGTGGACGGCGTCCCCGAATATACGCTGGACCGCGCCGGAAAGGCGGTCGTCCTGCCGTCCCGCCTGGGCTACGCCCTGCTGGACCGGGAGAGCCTGGACGGCGGTTTCACCCTCACCGACTCGGCCTTCAACACCTTCGACGAGACCTGGGAGCCGGTCTGGGGCGAGGAAGCGTCCATCCGGAACCACTACAACGAGCTGCTGGTGACCCTCGAGCAGAAGCCCGAAGCGGCGCGCGAAGCGCAGCGGGGCGTGAGCGTCACCGACCCGGAATACACCGGCGACTTGGGCAACCCGTACGGCAAGGGCGCCGTGATGCAGGTGCGTTTCCGCCTGTATGACGACGGCCTGGGCTTCCGCTACGAGTTCCCGCTGGAGAACGCCTTGACCTACTTCAAGGTCAAGGAGGAGCTCACCGAGTTCGCGATGACGGGCGACCACACGGCCTGGTGGATCCCGGGCGACTACTCCACGCAGGAGTTCGTGCCCACGGAGTCCAAGCTGTCGCAGGTGCGCGAGCTGCAGGACGTGCCGCGTCCCGCGGGCGGCGCGCCGCAGACCAAGTTCTCCCAGACCGGCGTGCAGACGGCCCTCCAGATGAAGACCGCCGACGGCCTGTACATCAACATCCACGAGGCCGAGGTGCTGGACTATCCCACCACGAACCTGGACCTGGACGACAAGAACTTCGTGTTCACGACGCACCTGACCCCGGACGCCGAGGGCGTCAAGGGGCGGCTGCAGGCGCCCTGCAAGAGCCCGTGGCGCACCGTGATGGTGTGCGAGAAGGCCACCGACGTGCTGGCCTCCCGCCTCATCCTGAACCTGAACGAGCCCTGCGCCATCGAGGATGTCTCCTGGATCCATCCGACCAAGTATATGGGCGTGTGGTGGGAGATGATCACCGGCAAGAGCGAGTGGTCCTACACCTATGACTATCCTTCCGTGCAGCTGGGCGTGACGGACTACGCCGCTTCCAAGCCGCACGGCCGGCACGGCGCGAACAACGAGAACGTCCGCCGTTACATCGACTTCGCGGCGGAGAACGGCTTCGACGCCATCCTCGTGGAGGGCTGGAACGAGGGCTGGGAGGACTGGTACGGCCACCAGAAGGACTTCGTCTTCGACTTCATCACTCCGTATCCGGACTTCGACCTGCCGGCGCTGAACGAGTATGCCCACAGCAAGGGCA
>CAMNGM010000010.1 GCA_946538425.1 uncultured Bacteroidales bacterium
ACCACCGGGTGAAACCCGCCCGGATCAGCAAATACTGCATCGCCGTCACCCTCACCGACCCGTCGGCCCGCGCCGGCCGGTTCAAGGAGAAGGTACGGCTCATCGAAAAGACCATCCAGCATAAAATCAACGTCCTATGATATTCCTGCAAGACCTCGGCGAGTACGACCTCGCCGACGAAAATTTCCTCGACGTCCAGTCCATCACGGACGCGATGATGACCACCGCCCAGAGCCTCACCGAACTGGCGGTCCGCTTCTTCCTGAACCTCCTCGTGTGCTGGGTCATCGTGGGCCTGTTCTATTACCGGAAGAGCCGCCGCCGCGACTACTACTTCACGTTTATGGTGTTCTCCACCGCGATGCTGATGCTCCTGTACATCATGGGCAACGTGGAGGTGGGCGTGGGCCTCACGCTGGGCCTGTTCGCCATCTTCGGCGTCATCCGGTACCGGACGGAGACCGTCCCCATCCGGGAGATGACCTACCTGTTCGTCATCATCGCCCTGGCCGCGATGAACGGCCTCGCGCCGCTCTACCGGGTCGAGGGGGCGCTGTCGGACCATCCGCACTACGCCCTGGACACGGGCGCGCTGCTGGTGACGGTCATCTCGAACCTCCTCGTGATCGCCCTCATCTGGTTCCTGGAGAGCGACAAGGTGACCAAGCATACCTCCACCAAGCTGGTGCTCTACGACCGGATCGAGCTCATCGTCCCGGAGCGCCGGGCCGAGCTGGTGGCGGACCTGGAGAAGCGCCTGGGCCTGAAGATCGACAAGGTGGAGATCGGACACGTGGACTTCCTCAAGGACGCGGCGTTCATCAAGGTTTTCTATACCCTGGGCCACGGGGAGACCGGTTCCATCGACCAGCTCACGCGGGCCAAAGACTATGTCGAACAATGAAAAAGACCCTGCTGACCCTGGCCCTGCTGCTTCCCGCAGCGGCTTTTGCGCAGACCACCTACGACGACGGCGTCTCCTTCGGCGCCCGCGCCACGGTGGAGGCCGACGCCAAACTGGCGAAAGGCCTGCACCTGAACGCCCACGAACAGTTCCGCTACTACGGCGATTCCGAGGACATTATGCGCTTCCACACCGGCATCGGCCTGGAATACAAGGTGCTGCCGTTCCTGAAGGTGGGGGCGGAGTATGAACTGATCAACCGGTACAAGTATGAGACCGACGAAAATGACCAGACCTACCGGGAGTGGTCCGTCCGCCATCGGGGGAACTTCTTCCTCACGGGGACGCTCAAGACCGGGGACTGGCAGTTCGGCCTCAAGGAGACGCTGCGCCTCACGCACCGGCCGGGCGAGATGAACACCCTGCAGTCCCCGCGCAACGCCCTTGCCCTCAAGTCCAAGCTCTCGGTCAAATACCAGGGCTGGGGCAAGGTGGTTCCCTTCGCCGGCTTCGAGGTGCGGAACGCCCTCAACGACGCCGCCTACAAGGGTTCGTACAACCCGTCGGCGGAGAAGAACAAGGATATCTATCTCGACGAGGAGTTCCTGGGCTACACGCACGCCTACGTGAACCGCTACCGCGTGGAACTGGGCGCGACGGTGAAGTTCGACAAGCGCCACGCGCTGGAGTTCTACATCCTCGGGGACCACTACAAGGACAAGTCCATCGACACGAACCGAGAAGGTTCCAGCAGCTGGGAGAAGAACGGCCTCGTGTTGAAGGCCCTCGACTGGCACGTCGGGAACCTGATCACGGCCGGCGTGGGCTACAAGTGGGAGTTCTGACAACTCCCTGAGACGAACAAAGGGTGTCCGGACAGCCGTCCGGACACCCTTTTGGTATAGGGGTATGCTTACTCGCCGAGACCCTTCTTCACGGCCGCGCTGAGCTGGTCGTAGAGGGCGTCGGTCTTCTCGAGGAGTTCCTTGCGGATTCCGTCGTAGTAGGCCTTCTTGTTGCCTTCCGGCTTGCCCAGCTTGTCGCGGAGCTCGTTGAAGAGGTCCACGGCGCCGTCGATGAGGTTCGCCACCTCGTCGGCGTTCTTGCCCGGATGGACGGAGAGGAACAGCGCGCAGTCGTCCACGAATGCACCGATCACATACTCGATGTCTTTCTTGATGTCACGAAGATTCATAACTTTCTTTCTGTTTTGAAATACCTTGCAAAGATAAGCATTTTTCTTTGAATAACTGGTGAAACGAACCGGCAGGGATCAGGATTCCTTGTCGGAGATGTACTCGAACTGCCCGATCTTCTCGTTCCACTCCATCTTGTGGATGTCCCAGTTCCGCCCCTTGGCCGCGCTTTCCAGCTTTTGGGCGATGATCACCTTCTCCCCGTCCGTACGGACGTTGATCATCCCGTACACCGTCACCACGCGCTCTTTCTTCTTCTGGGCGGAGATGTCCAGGTCCTTGAGTTCCAGGAACTCCTTGCCCGAGCGGGCCAGCTCGGTGGAGAAGATGAGGGAGCGCTTGCCGCGGCTATATTTGCCGATGGTGCCGAGCGTGTCGGGACGGGGGTGGCAATGCGGCTCCTCGTCACCGCTGGAGATGATCGTGGCGATGGGGTTCAGGACCTGCAGGAACTCGCTGGAGAAGTCGGCGCTGCCGTGGTGGCAGGATTTGGCGATGTCCACGCCCAGGGATTCCCGGGCGGCAAGGACGGCTGCTTCGATTTCGGCTTCCTTCTTCTTCCGGTCCTCGTCGCTGAGCTTGCCTTCCAGCTCCTTCTTGAGCGCGGCGATGTCGATGCCGGAATAAGCCTTGATCAGGTGGTATTCCGACTCCGTGTTCAGGTCGCCGCCCGCCAGGAGGCGCAGATGGCCGATGGTGAGTTTGACGACCACCGAATGGCCGTTCTTCGTCTTGCCCGAATCACCGAAATCCGGCAGGGCGGCCTTTCCGTCGATTTCCTCGGCCACCGGACCCATGATCTCCATCTTCACCCCATTCTTGTCATAGATGGGATCCGATCCCTTCCGGAGGGCTTCCTTGGGGGCGTCCACCTTCTTGAGCATATTGATGTAGGTGCCGGCCTTCACGTTCTTGATCCGCTCCTGGTAATCGGCATCCGTGTCGCACAGGTCGGTGACATATTTCTTGCCGTTGTACTTGATATCCGTGCCCAGCGAGGCGCCGGCCCCCTCGATCATGCCGTTGTGATAGACCTTCTTGATCTTGATCTGCGGTTCCTTTTCCTTCGATTTGGCGAAGATGGTGCTGAACCCCAGGTAATGGTCCGTGTCCGAATGCGAGATGACCACCGTGAACGGCGGGGCGACATTCTTGGCAGACCGCAGGTTGAAACGCCATTTCAGGAAGCGGTACATATTGTCCGACTTGCCGGCGTCGATCAGGAAATGCTTGTCGTCCGGGGTGACGATGTGGCAGCCGTCCCCCTGGCCCACGTCGATGAAATTGACCTCGAGCGGCCGATCGAACTGCATCTCGGACCGCTTGATCCAGCCGTCGGCGTTCCGGCAATGGACCTTGATGTACTCCACTTTCTTCTTTCCGCTGCCCACCAGCGCGGTCACATATTCGCCATTTTCGATTTTGGGAGACATAAAGTCGCCGAAGAGCAGTTCCTTGATGAAGGTAAACTTGGTCTTTCCCGTTTTGGGATCGGTCTCCATCGCCTGGAGCTTGACCGACGGATAGGTGGCATACCCCACCTTTTTGATTGTATCAGCCATGATCGTAAGAAATTAAATGACACACCTTTCCAAAGATAGGAAATATTCTTGAGAATCAACCTTTTGTCCTTAAAATATCTTATCTTTGATGTATGGAGCGGGCCGGAACAAGATATCTCGCCGCGAAAGAGCCGGGGCTGAAACTGGTCGTGGATGCGGGATTCGCGTGCCCGCACGGCCGGTGCTCTTTCTGTGACAATGCCGCTTTCCATCCCGCTTACAGTTCGCCGCGGAAAAGTATTGCGCGGCAACTGGACGAAGGCATCGCCTTCCACGCGGCCCGGGGACGGTCGCACGGGCCCTATCTGGCTTATTTCCAGTCTTTCACCAATACCTACGCGCCGCTTTCGCGGCTGCAGGAGGCTTACGGGGAGGCGCTGGCGCATCCGGCGGTGTCGGGCCTGGTCATCGGCACCCGGCCGGACTGCGTGGACGCGGAAAAGCTGGATTACATCGCCTCGCTGGGCTGCGCGCGGATGGAGTACGGGATCGAGTCCTGCCGGAACGAAACCCTTCGGCGGGTGCACCGGGGGCACGATTTCGCCTGTGCGGAACGGGCCGTCCGGGAAACGGCCGCGCGAGGGATCCCGGTCTGCGGCCATTTCATCCTAGGTCTGCCGGGTGAAACGCAGGAAACCCTGCTGGAGGATGTCGCGCGCATCAACACCCTCCCCCTGAACAGCATCAAGTTCCATCAATTACAAATCCTGAAGGGAACGCCGATGGCGGAGGAATTCGCCGCCCGGCCGGAGGAGTTCGTCCGATGGACGCTGGACGGGTATGTCGACCTGCTCTCCGATATCCTGGCGCGCCTGCGGCCGGACCTCGCCGTCGGCCGGCTCGCCGCGAGCGTTCCGCCCCGCTTCCTCGCCGTTCCCGGCTGGGGCGTGCGCGCGTCGCAGCTGCACCAACTCCTGGAGCGGCGCTTACTGGAAAGAAACACTTGGCAGGGGAAAGCCTACGGCAGCGGCCACCAGTCGGGCTTGGAATAGTCGAAAGAGCGGCGCTCCGCCTCCCAGGCGGTGGAGACATAGACCGTATCGGCCCGGTCGATGTACAGGCGGCCGTCCAGGTGGTCGCACTCGTGCTGGAAGATGACGGCGGTGTAGCCGTGGACGGTATCCTTCTGCGGCAGAAGCGTTTCCGGATGGACATAGGAGACGATGACGTCCGTATAGCGCGGGACGAGGCCGCGCATCGGCGGGACGGACAGGCAGCCTTCCGGCCCCTTGCCGATGCTCCCGAAGAGACTGTCGATGCGGACGTTCAGGTAGCACTCGAACGGACCGCCCTCCTTGTCCAGCCGCTGCAGCCAGATGATGCGCTTGCCGATGCCCACCTGCGGCCCGGCGATGCCCACGCCGTCGTGCTGCGGCGCGCGCACGGTGGCCAGCATCTTGGCCATCAGCGTCTTGATGTCCTTGGACTGGAGTTCGGCCTTGGTGAAATCCACGCACGGCGTGCGGAGAATCGCGCTGTCCTCCGGCCACACGGTCACGTACATCACGGAATCGGACTGGCGGATGATCACGCGCTCCTCCTTCGTGAACGCCTTCGGGCGGTTGAAGGCCAGGAACACCCCGATCAGGATCAACCCCGGGAACAGGTACCGGTTGATCTGTCTCATCGTAACTTTCATCGGAACAGGGATTTGACGAGGGCGGGAATATCGGATACCTTCACGACCTCGATGCCCTCGGGCTTGCGGTCGAAGCGGGTGTAGGACGAGACGAAGATGCGCTTGAAGCCCAGCCGGGCGGCCTCCACGGCGCGGCGTTCGGCCTGGGAGACCGGCCGGATCTCGCCGCTCAGGCCCACTTCGCCGGCGAAGCAGACATCGTTCGGAATCGCGTAGTCGAAGTTGGAGGACAGGACGGCCACCACGACCGCCAGGTCGCAGGCCGGGTCCGTGATGCGCAGGCCGCCGGCCATATTCAGGAACACGTCCTTCTGGCTGAGTTTGAAGCCGGCACGGCGCTCCAGCACGGCGAGGAGCATATTGAGCCGACGGACGTCGAAGCCCGTCGCGCTGCGCTGGGCCGTGCCGTAAACGGCCGACGAGACCAGCGCCTGCACCTCGAACATGAAGGGCCGGTTGCCGTCCAGCATCGCGCTCACGGCCGTGCCGCTGAGCCCGTCCTCGTGCTGGGGGATGAGGAGTTCGGAAGGGTTCGCCACCTGGCGGAGGCCCGCGCCGGTCATCTCGAACACGGCGAGCTCCGCCGTGGAGCCGAAGCGGTTCTTGATGCTCCGCAGGACGCGGTAGGGGCCGCGGTTCTCGCCCTCGAACTGCAGGACCACATCCACGATGTGCTCCAGCACCTTCGGGCCCGCGATGGCGCCTTCCTTGGTGATATGGCCGATGAGAATGACCGGGATGCCGCTGCCCTTCGCGAAGCGGAGCAGCGCGGCGGCGACCTCCTTGACCTGCGACACGGAGCCGGCGGTGGACTCCACGTTCTGGCAGTACATCGTCTGGACGGAGTCCACGATGACGAGGTCCGGGGCCGTCTCCTCCGCCTCGGCGATGATGTTGTCCATCAGCGTCTCGCTGTAAATCAGACAGTTGGAAGCATCGCCACCCAGGCGGTCCGCCCGCATCTTCACCTGCTTGACGCTTTCCTCGCCCGTGACGTAGAGGACCTTCAGGGACGGACAGCTGAGAGGGATCTGAAGGGAGAGGGTGGACTTGCCGATGCCGGGTTCACCCCCCATCAGCACCAGGGAACCCTTCACGATGCCGCCGCCGAGGAGACGGTCCACCTCGGCGCTCCCGAGGGACACGCGGTCCTCCGCGGTCGTGGACACGTCCTTCAGGGGCATCGGCTTCCGACCGGCGCCGGGAACGGACACCGAAGCGGACAAGGGCCGCTTCCCGGTGACCACCTCCTTTTCCACCATCGTATTCCATTCCCCGCAGGCCGGGCACTTGCCCATCCACTTGGAGTATTCGTTGCCGCAGTTCGAGCAGAACCACACGGTCTTCGCTTTCGTCGATCCTTTCACAGCCATATCCGTCGTCTTTCGTTCCGCTAAGATACAAAAAAAAGATATTGTTCCATCTCGGGACAATATCTCATCGCAATGATTGCGGGACTTCGCTTACTCGGCGACGACCTGGTTGGCGGCGGAAACGACGGAGTCGGCGACGGCGGCGACGGTGGTGTCGACAGTCTCGACAGCTTCCTTGACCTCCTCGGCGGCAGCCTCGACGGCGGCCTCAGCCTCGGACTCGGCCTTCTTGGAATTGTTGTTCCCGCAAGCGGCGGCGCAGATCATCATCGCGATGACGGCGGCGGACATAAATACCTTTTTCATGGTTGTGAGTTTTTACTAACTAGTTAAACAAAACACTTTCGGGCGGCAAAGGTACACCCGATTCTTGAAACAAGCAAGAATTTTTTAAAATATTTATAATTTAGGGATATTACAATTTCATTACAGTCTACCGCCGATTCAGCTCGAAGACCTCCATACTATGGACTTTTCCGCTATCAATATGAAAGCGGAGCGCGGTCCGGAAAGCGTGCCAGCCCTGGTTGCCACAGGCTCCAGGGTTGATGTACAGGAGTTTTTCGGACTTATCATCCATCACTTTCAGGATGTGGGAATGCCCGCAGACGAAGATGTCGGGGCGATGCTGCCGGATGAGCGCCCGGGCCTCGGGATAATAGTGGCCGGGCGACCCGCCGATGTGGGTCATCAGCACCTTGACCCCCTCGCATTCCCAGCAGCGGTATAGCGGGCACCGGTCCAGCAGCCGCCGGTCGTCGCAGTTGCCGATGACGCCCTTCAGCGGCTTGAACGCCGCAATCTCCGTCTCCAGGTCCAGCCCACCCCCGAAGTCCCCGGCGTGCCAGATCTCGTCGACCGGCGCGAGGAACTCCCGGAATTCCTGCGAAAACACCCCGTGCGTATCCGATATGAGGCCGATGTACATGAAACGGCACTTATTCGAAGTGCAGATATACCGCTGTGGCAGCGAGGACGGCGGCAGTTTCCGTCCGGAGGCGCGAGGCACCGAGGTGGACGGGAATGTAGCCGTGCTCCACGGCCAGGCGCGCTTCTTCCGGGGAGAAATCCCCTTCCGGGCCGATCAGGATGGTGACATCCTTTCCGTCGAAGCTCCGCAGGGCCTCCTGGATGGAGATGCGTTTCGTGTCGCCTTCGAAGCAGTAGGCGATGAGTTTGAGAGATTCCTTCGCCTGCTCCGCAGGCTCGGAATGACAGATGAAGTCCTTGACGGAAACGGGTTCCGCGATTTCGGGGATGCGGGATTTGAGGGACTGTTTGGTGGCGGAGAGGGCGATGCGGAGGGCGCGGTCCGTCTTGTAGACCTTGCGCTCGGAGCGCTCGCCGATCGTGGGCACGATGCGGTCCACACCCACTTCCGTGGCCTTTTCCACGAACCATTCAAAACGGTCGTTGTTCTTGGTGGGGCAGCAGGCGACGGTGAGCCGGTAGGGATGGCCACCCCAACCGGGGAAGGCCTCGAGCACCTCGGCCTCCGCCCCCTTGGGGTTGTCGTCCGTGAGCCGGCAGCGGTACATCGTCCCGATTCCGTCGATCACGTGGATCTCATCCCCGGCGCGGTGCCGCAGTACGCGGCAGCAGTGGCCGGACTCGTCGGCGTCCAGCCGGCAGGTGCGGCCATCGGCCTCGTATGCGTAGAAGAGTTCCATTACATCCGGATAATCTCCACCTCGCCGTCCATCCCGACCTTGATGATCTGGGAGGCCTTGCCGGTGGAGTCGGTGTCGATGGAGGGCGGGACGACGAAGTCGACGGCGTCCTTGATCTCCTGCGGGATTTCGCTGAAACGGGCGGGGGTGGGTTCGCCGGAGATGTTCGCGGACGTGGACACGACCGGTCGGCCGAGCTTGAACGCGAGGTCGCGGCAGAAATCGAACAGCGGGATGCGCATCCCCACGGAGCCGTCCTCGGCGACGGCGTTCCAGGCGAGGTGCCAGCGGTCGCCGGGCTCCCCCTCCACCCCGGCCTGCGCCTCGGGATAGATGATGGTCATCGGCTTGTCATTGACCTCCACGAGGTCCACCGCCATCGACGGAACCTGCCGCACGTATTTTGCGACCTGGTCCAGATTGGCGGCCAGAAGGACCAGCGACTTGGCCTCGCTCCGCCGCTTGATTTCAAAAATGCGGGCCACGGCCTCGGGGTTCGTGGCATCGCAGCCCAGGCCCCACACCGTGTCGGTGGGATACAGGATCGTGCCGCCGGAGCGGAGGGTCTTCAGGGCTTCGGCAAGGGCTTCATCGCGTTTCATAGTACGTGGAAATGACGGGATAATGGTCGGAATACTTGACTTTCGGGACCTCGCAGCGTACGGCGTGGAGGTCGCGGGGGTAGAGGATGTAATCGATCCGCAGGAGCGGCCACAGGTGACGGAAGGTGGCGCCGAAACCCTTGCCGGCCTGGACGAAGGAGTCCTTGCGGCCGCGGGAGAGGCGGTACACCGTATAGGAGAGCGGATTGTCGTTGAAATCGCCCAGGACCACCGAGCGGACGGGGCATTCGTCCACGTCCTTCATCACCTCCTCCACCTGCCGGGGCCGCTGCGTGATGCCGCGGCGCATCTTCCGGCCGGTATCCTCCACCATCTCGTCGGTATGGCGGCCGATGGACTTCACCAGGCCGGACAGGGAGATGTTGTAGCTCTCGAAATGGCAGTTGTAGAAGCGCAGGACCGTGGAGTCCAGCTGGATGTCGGTATGGAGGGCCAGGTTCGTGGACTTCTCGAAATCCAGCTTCCCCTTGTACAGGACGGGACGGCGGGACAGCGTGACGTTCCCGGCGTGGCCGCTTTCCCCCGTCAGCACATAATACTCGGCGTGATAGCCCGGGAAGCGGTCGCGGAACCAGGCGTCCATATTCAGGGTGTTCGGAAGATGGAACTCCTGCAGGCAGATGACGTCCGCGTCCAGGCCGCGCAGATAGGCGGCGACGGAATCGGCCAGGACCAGGCGCTTGTCGCCCATATTCCCGTGCGCGAACAGACCGACGTTGTAGGAGACGACCTTGAGCGTGGGCTCGCGCTCCGGCTCGGGGGCCTTGTACTGGTAGTACTTGCCGATGAGGAAGATCGCCGGCAGGATCATCACGAGCAGGAACCCGGTCATCCGGGAGCGCCGGAAGAGGGCCCAGATGAAAAACAGGACCGTCAAAACCAGCACCGGGATGAACAGGAGGCCGAAGATGGTGAAGAACCAGGCCTTCGCGGGATTCACGAGCACGGACACGTAGCTCAGGGCCAGCAGGCCGCCGAGGGCCAGCGAGACCGTCCCGAACGTAAGCCGGGAGAACCACCCGTGCCGTTTCTTTACCTCCGCCATAATTCGCCGCGTTTACGCCAATAAAGGACCAGGAGGAACCCGAACAGGGCGCCGCCCAGGTGCGCGAAATGGGCCACGCCCATCTGCGTGCCGGTGATGCCGGTCAGGAGTTCGATGCCGATGAAGATGGCCACCATCCACTTCGCATCCAGGGTGACGGGCGGGAAGATGAGGGTCATCCGCGCCTCGGGATAGAGCATCGCGAAGGCGACGAGGACGCCGTAGATGGCGCCGGAAGCGCCCACGACCGGGGTCCGGAGCAGGTCGATGTACGCCGCGCTGTTCGGGGACAGGGACTGCGCCTGGAGCCATTCCACGCCCGTGTACAGGACGACGGCACCGAAACCGGCCACGAAATACAGGATCAGGAACTTCTTCGTTCCCAGGGCCCGTTCCACCACCATCCCGAACATCACGAGGGTGTACATATTGAAGAGGATGTGCCACCAGCCGCCGTGCATGAACATATGCGTGAGCGGCTGCCACCACCGGAAGAGCGGGGAGGCGGGGTAGAACATCGCGAAGGTCCCGATCATGAAGTTCTCGTTGACGAGCGTGGCCACGAACATGATCACGTTGACGATGAGGATGCTCCGGGTGACGGGCGGGATCCTTTCGAGGAAATTGCTAGGGAAGGCCATCAGAATCGTTTGTCGATTTCGTCCAGCGGCAGGATGCTGATGATCCGGCGGCCGGAGGAGGTGAATTCAGGGTTGGAAGAGGAAAGGAGGGCGTCCACCAGGCGCTGCGCCTCCGTCGGGGAGGAGAGCTTTTCGCCGCCGGACGCGCCCAGGACGGCGAATTTCTGCGCCAGGGACTGGACCATCGTCTCCGGCAGGGAGCCGTGGTCGTCGGCCAGGATGAGGGTGAGGTCGCCCACCATCGTATGGACCTTGCCGGCCTCGGTGCTGTAGCCCTCCGGAACGCCGTTCACGACGACGGTGTCGGTGCCGAAGGCCTCGATGTCGAAGCCCAGACGCTTCAGCAGGTCCGCGTTCGCGTCGAAGAGCAGCCGCCCTTCCACGCCCACATTGACCTGCACCGGGAACAGGGCGCTCTGGCTCACGTGGGCCTCCTGGCCCAGCACCTTGAGGAAGCGGTCGAAGAGGATGCGTTCCCGGGCGCGGCGGACGTTCACGACCATCACGCCGGAGGCCGACTGGGAGAAGACGTACTTGCCCTGGACCACCAGGACCTGGGCCGTGGGCATCGTCCGGTCCTCGAAGAGCTTGCCGTAGTCCTCGTGCTTGTCGATGGTGTAGGACGGGCGCATCGGGGCGCCGGAGGAGCCGCCTGTGGAGCCGCCCACGGGCGAGAAGTCCCGGACGTCCAGGTTGCCGTCGCCGGCCGTGAAGGGGTTGTAGGTCGGGTCCACGCCGGCCGTGGGGACGCTCACCGGGCGGTACTCGCTGAAGCGGGGGCCGATGACGGGCAGTTCCCGGGCCTCGGGGTTGTCAAAGTCGATGTCGCCGCCGGCGCCGCCGCGGGCCGTGGCCTCGCGGACGCAGGCGTAGAGGGTCTGGAAGATGACGCTGTCCTCCTCGAACTTGATCTCCGTCTTGGTGGGATGGATGTTCACGTCGATGGTGGCGGGGTCCACCTCCAGGAAGATGAAGTAGGACGGCGTCGTGCCTTCGGGGATGAGGGCCTCGTAGGCCTTCATCACCGCCTTGTGCAGGTAAGGGCTGCGGAAATAGCGGCCGTTGACGAAGAGGAACTGGTTCCCGAGGGTCTTTTTCGCCGCTTCGGGCCGGCCCACGAAACCGTGGATCCGGACCAGGGAGGTGTCGGCCTGGATGTCCATCACCTCGCCCACGAGCTGCGGGCCCAGGAGGTCCGTCACGCGGAACTTGAGGGACTTGGCCTTCTTCAGGACGTGGATGTCGCGGCCGTTGTGCGTGAGCGTGAAGGCGATTTCGGGCCGGGTGAGGGCCACGCGCTGGAACTCCTCCAGGATGTGGCGGAACTCCACGTTGTCCGACTTGAGGAACTTGCGGCGGGCGGGGATGTTGTAGAAGAGGTTCCGGACGGCGAAGTTGGAGCCCTTGGGGGCGGCGACTTCGCGCGTGGAAATGTGCTCGGAGCCGGAGAGATGGACCTCCACGCCCACTTCGTCCTCCTCGCGGCGGGTCCGGAGGACCACATCCGCGACGGCGGCGATGGACGCGAGGGCTTCCCCTCGGAATCCGAAGGTGGTGATCTCCTGCAGGTCCTCGGCGGTGGCGATCTTGGAGGTGGCGTGGCGCTCGAAGCACAGCACGGCGTCGTCCGGCGACATCCCGCAGCCGTTGTCGATGACCTGGATGAGGGTGCGGCCGGCGTCGGTCACCGTCACGGAAACCTCGTCGGCCCCCGCGTCCACGGCGTTCTCCATGAGTTCTTTCACCACGGAAGCGGGCCGCTGGACGACCTCTCCCGCGGCGATCATGTCCGCGATGTTCCTGGGGAGTATCTTCAGTTCCATCTAGACGCCGAGCAAGCCGTAAATCTTGGTGACATAGATCAGCACGAGGGCGATCAGCAGCAGGGTGATGACGCCGATGATGGTCTGCGTGCGGGAGGCGGTGGTGCGGGTGCGCTTGTAGTTGCCGTCGCGCCAGGCGCCGCGGATGCTGCTGCCGGGCACGTACTTCCCCTCCTCCTTCGCTTTCTCGTTGGTGCCGTCCACGTCACCGAACATACGGCGGCGCTCCTCCTCCTCGGGATCGTAGTAACGGGGCTTGTAGTTGAACACCCGGTGTTCGGGGTTTCCGAAGAAACCGAAATTGAAACCTGCCATAGCCGCTTCGTTTTAGTCTTAACTTACAAATGTAGCATTTTTTTCGTTACCTTTGTGGCTATGGAACTCAGAATCGGAAACGGATACGACGTGCACGCCCTCGAGGAAGGGCTGCCGATGTGGCTGGGCGGGGTGAACATCCCCTCGGCGGTCGGTTTCGTGGCGCACTCGGACGGCGACGTGGCCATCCACGCCCTCTGCGACGCCCTTCTCGGGGCGCTGGCCCTCGGCGACATCGGCCATCTCTTCCCCGACACCTCCGACGAGTGGAGAGGCATCGACAGCAAGATCCTCCTCGCGAAGGTCGTGGCGCTGATTGGCGAGCGCGGCTATCGGGTGGGCAACGCCGACATCACCATCGCCCTGCAGCTTCCCAAGCTCGCCCCTTACATCCTGACGATGCGGGAAACCCTCGCCCGCGTGATGGGCGTCCCGGTCGATGCGGTCTCCGTGAAGGCCACCACCACCGAGCGCCTGGGCTTCGTGGGCCGGGGCGAAGGCTGCGAAGTGTGGGCCTGCGTGACCGTGATTAAACCTTGAGCCTTTCTCCGTGTCAAAAGAACTGTCCGATCGATTAAGGAGACAGTTTTTTTGATGTTATCTGATATGAAAGCTTTACGAATCCTTGCAGCGGCAGCGGGAGTGCTGTGCGCTGTGACCCTGTTTGCGCAGGATGGAAGACCGGGACGCGGCGAGCGTGGCGGCCGCGGCGGTCGCGGTGATTTCCCCGAGCCCGTCTCCGACAGTGTCTGGGTGATCCAGCGTACCCAGGAAATGGTGGAGAAGTACACCCTCACCCCCGAGCAGGAGGCCCAGGTGCGCGAACTCAACACCAAGTATGCCCAGCAGCTGAACTTCCGTCCTTCGAACATGTTCGGCGGCGAGAACGGCGAACGTCCCGACTTCCGCTCGATGACCGACGAGCAGCGCCAGGAATTCATGCAGAAGATGCAGGCCCAGATGGGTGAAATGCAGGAGAAGATGCAGGCGATGCAGGCGGCCCGCAAGGAATACGAGAAAGAGCTTGAGGGCTTCCTGGACAAGGACCAGCTCAAGGCCTATCGCAAGGACCGTCGTCGTCAGGAGGCTGAGATGCAGCGCCGGATGCAAGGCGGGATGGGCGGCGGCCGTCCCGGCGGCATGGGCCCCGGCGGCTTCCCGGGCGGTGGCATGGGCCCCGGCGGCGGCTTCCCCGGTGGCGGCGGCTTCGGCGGCTTCTGATCGTCCCAACCCTGATCAATGCTGATGGTGGTCCAGTGCTTGGACCACCATCGTCATTTTACCCCCTTTTCTGCCGATGGTGTCCCACCCGATGGACCACCATCGACACTCTCTCCGTTACTTCTTGATGAATTCGACGCGACGGTTCTTGGCGCGGCCTTCCTCGGTCTTGTTGTCGGCCACGGGTTCGTGCGCGCCCTTGCCCACGGCGCGGAGGTTGAACGGGTCCACGCCCTTCTGCTCGAGGGCCTTGACGACGGCCTCGGCGCGCTGTTGGCTGAGCGGGTCATTGACCTTGTCGGAACCCTGGTTGTCCGTGTGTCCTTGCACCTCGAAGCGGGCGCCGGGGTTCTTCTTCATATAGTCGGCGACCTTCTCGATCTCCTCCATCGACTCGGGCTTCAGCGTGGCCTTGCCGGTCTCGAACAGGATGTTGTTCGTGACGAACTTGCCGGTCTCGGCGATGGCCTTCTCGACGGCGGTCATGGACTGCTCGTTCCGGTCATACAGTTCAACTGCGCCCTTTGCAATCACGACATTGCGGATAAAAGTCAGGTTCGAATAATCGTAAGGAACTTGGAAAGACATCCATGTCGGCTGCTTGACCTTCGGCAGATTGATCACCCGGTTTCCGTCAAAGTAAACCTTCAGCGCGCGCTTGTTGAACGAAAGCGCCACATGGTGCCAGCCCTGCTTGAATTTGTATTCGAAGCTCACTTCCCGGGTATCCTTGGAGCCCGTGTCATTATTATAATTGGCATGATGGTCCCACGTACTGCACACACCATGTACCAACACAAAAGCGACGCCTTCGCCATAATAACCGCACCATTCGGAGCGGTCCGTGTTATCGGCCAGACAGAGTTTGAGGTCATTCAAGCCTGTGTCTTCCTTGCTGTCCCAGTAATAGAAATCATACTCGATGGTGAATTCTTCGGGCAAGTAGGCTCCCTGTTCCTTGATCAGAGGCGTGATGACACCGTTGTTGGTAATCTCGACGGCCTTGATTCCGCCCAGGGTCTTGACCTCGGCGCCACCGTCCAGCAGATCCCACTTGGAAGGGAACTCGCCCACCACCTCGGCCGTAAAATCATCCTCGAACAGCATGACTTCGCCCCGCTTGAAATCGGTCGATGTGGCCGCTTGAGGACTCTCTTCACCCACAGCGGGAGCCACCTCGTCTTCGCCGGACTTCTTGTCTTTCTTGTCCTTTTTCTTGCCGTCGAGGAGGTCGTTCACGCCCTTCTCGATCTTGTTGCCGACATTGTTCTCGACAGCCTGCTTGGCGCGCTCGCCGAGGCGCCCGAGGATGCCCTGGGCGGAGGCGGTGCCGCAAATCAGCGCAAGGAGCGCTGCGGTGAGGATGTACTTTTTCATAACAGTGTGATTATTAGTTTCTAAAGGATGCCTTGTTCGATGCTCATCCGGACCATCTCCGCCGAGGTGGAGGCGGAGAACTTGGCGAGAATCTTCTTCCGGTGCCACTTCACCGTCTCGGGGCTCAGGGAAAGGGCCTCCGCGATCTGCGGGGTGGTCATTCCCTGGGCGATGAAACGGACGATCTGGCGTTCCCGTCCGGTCAATTGAGGGGTCTGGTCCATAACGCGTCTCTTACTACTTACAAATTTCACTTTTAAAAAGGGCAAAAACACCACCCCAAAGGGTGGAAATCAGGGGAGGTTCCCCGAATTTCCCCTCCCTTCACTGCTTTTTTCCTAACTTTGTGTCTATGAAACATCTCGCCATCACGCTCGCCCTGCTCGCGGGGGCCTTGCTCCCCGCCGGCGCCTACACGGACCATCGCGGCCACAACGTGGACTCGCTGGAGCGGGTCGTCGCCCGCTGGACCCCTGAAGCCATCGACAACGCCACGGAGGAGGAACTCATCGACCTCAACCGGGCTTACCGCGACCTGATGCTGGGGTATGAGGTGATCAACGGGGAGAAAGCGGTGTTCTATGCCCGGAAGGCGATCGCAATCAGCCGCCGGAAGGGATGGACCGAGGCCACGGGCGACGCCGCCCGGCACATCGGCCAGTACTTCTATGCCCGGGAGCAGTACGACAGCGCGATGGTGTGGTTCCAGGAGTCCCTCGCCTGCGTGGAAAAGATGGCCGCCGGGGCCACTTCCCCGAGCCATCCGGAGGGATACGGGGAGATCGACATCGACGACAGCCGGTCCTCGCTGTACGGGGCCATCGGCAACCTGTACAACGTGATGGGTGACATCCCGACGGCGATGGACTATTATGGGAAGGCGGGCGCGATCTTCGACAAGCACGGCTGGAACGAGAGCAATTCCGTCCTGTACTACAACATCGGCGAGACCTGGGTCGAGGAAAAGGACTACGCCCAGGCGCTTCCGGCCTACGAAAAGTCCCTGGACTATGCCCGGACCGCGGGCGACTCTCTGTTGGTGGCCAATGCCCTGAAGGGCCTCGGCGGCCTGTACATGGACACGGGCAAGACCTGGAAGGCGCTCCGGTGCCTGCAGGAGGCGGACAAGTATTATTCCCTGCACGACGACCAGGAATTCCGCTTCCGGATGGAGAACCTGGATTTCATGAGCCAGGTGCTCCAGGCGCAGAAGAAGGCCCTGGCGTGGTGGCTGGCGGTCCTGGCCTTGGCGGTCGTCCTGCTGGCCGGCCTGATGCTGGTGCTGCGGCGGCTGCGCCGCCTCCGCAGGGAGCAGGCCGAGGCGGCGGAAGTCATCGACGAAACCCTGGAGGAGCTGCGGCCCGCCCCGGAGAAAACGGCCTCCGACGCGCCCGCCGTTCCGAAACTCGCCGACCGCGAACGGCAGATCCTCGCCCTCGTCGCCGGGGGAAAGACCAATCCGCAGATGGCCGAGGCCCTCTTCCTGAGCCCCGAAACCATCAAATGGTACCGGAAAAAACTCCTCGTGAAATTCGACGTCCCCACCTCCGCCGCCCTCGTCTCCAAGGCGAAGGACCTGGGGCTGGTGTAGGGCCTAGAATTGGAAATAGATGAAGCTCTGGAGGTCGGCGGTGATGAACTGGTAGACGAAAACGACGACCAGGAACACCGCGAGGACCATCAGGAACAACGGGAGCGACGCGAACCGGATCCGGTAGCGCCGCTTCATCGTTTCCGGAATCCAGTGGATGAGCATCCCGACGGCGAAGACGACAAGGACCGGGGCGTGCTGCCGGAGCAACGCGGGAATGAGCGACAGGTTCCAGGCCGACCCGATCTGGGTCACCATATTCTTCGCGGTGGTCCACGCCTCCTCGTTCGCCAGGGCGGGGTCCAGGTTGGACCCGCTGCGGAAGAACAGGCGGGTGAAGGTGATGAAGACGAAGGTCTGGAACACGGCCCAGGCGTTGGAGATCCATTTCACGGCGGGAGATTCCTTCGCTTCGCTCGGAATGACAGAAGGGGCTTCGCTCGGAATGACAGAAGAGGCATCAATGACAGCATTCTTGTCATTCCGAACTCCGGAGACTATCTTGTCATTCCGAACCCCGGAGACTATCTTGTCATTCCGAACCCCGGAGGGGTGAAGGAATCCATATACCAGCCGGACCAGCGTACCGATCGACAAAACCAGCGTCCACACGAAGAAAAGGTTCCAGACAGGGGCGGGGGTCCAGCGGGAGAGGCCGAACATCAGCGCGCAGAGGGCGCAGATGAAGGCCGCCTGCACGGGGCGGGACCATTTCGTCCAGACCTTGTAGACGATCTGGCCGATGCCGTTCAGGCCGCCCCAGATCATAAAGTTCCAGCTTGCGCCGTGCCAGAGACCGCCGAGGAGCATCGTGTCCATCGAGTTCACGTGGGTGCGGAGCATCTTCCGGCTGTCCGGCTTCAGCCAGCCGTACAGGAGCACCGACACCGTCACGAGGGCCACCGCGAAGGCAACCCACCACGAGCCGGACAGGAACGAGCCGATGACCGCGATGGCGAAGATGATGATGTACGAGCCCCAGGTGGCGTTGCGGTTGCCGCCCAGCGGGATGTACAGGTAGTCCCGGAGCCAGCGCGACAGGGTCATATGCCAACGGCGCCAGAACTGCTGCGCGTTCTCCGCCTTGTAGGGGGAATTGAAGTTCTGGGGCAGGTAGAAGCCCATCAGCATCGCCACGCCGGTGGCGATGTCCGTGTAGCCGGAGAAATCGGCGTACACCTGCAGGGAATAGCAGAACAGGGCGGCGAGGTTCTCGAAGCCCGTGTACAGGAGCGGGTTCCCGAACACCCGGTCGCTGAGGTTCACCGCAAGGTAATCGGCCAGGACGAGCTTCTTGACGAGGCCGTTCAGAATCCAGAACACGGCGATGCCGAACCAGCGGCGGCTCAGGTTGTAGGGCTTGTGCAGCTGCGGGAAGAACTCCGGCGCCCGGACGATCGGGCCTGCCACGAGCTGCGGGAAGAAGGTCAGGAAGAAGCCGAAATCCAGGAAATTGCGGAGCGGCTCGATCTTCCCCCGCTTGACGTCCACGATGTAACTGACGGCCTGGAAGGTGAAGAAGGAGATGCCCACGGGCAGGATGATGGCGTCCACGCGGAAGGCCGTCGTGCCCGTGAGACCGTTCATCAGCTCGCCCAGCACGTCCCGCACCTGGATGGACAGGCCGAACAGGTCGTTCACGAAGTCCGCGATGAAGTACGCGTACTTGAAATAGGCCAGGATGCCCAGATCCACGACCACCGACAGGGCCACCCAGAAGGTCTGCCACGCGGGCCGGGCGCTGCGCAGCGCGCGGGCCGCGAAGTAGTTGTACGTCACGATAAAGAGCAGCAGCAACAGGAACACGCCGCTGGTCTTGTAGTAGAAGAAAAGGCTGACGAAGAAAAGGTACGCGTTCCGAAGGAGCGGCTTCGAATGGATCAGCGAGAAGCCCGCGAACACCAGCGCAAAGAACGCCCAGAAGTAGAACTGGGTGAACAGCAGCGGATGCGCGCTGTCGAAGGAGAACAGCGCTCCGAGGAAATCCCGTATGATGTCCGCGAGGGTCATCGGGCCTGCACGGCGTACGCGTCCATCAAGGCGTTGAAGAGGAGGTTTCCGAGAATCGTATAACCCTCCGGCGTGAAGTGGATGTGGTCCGGCCGGGCCAGGCCGGCGCTGACCCACGCGTCCATCGACCCGGACCCGCCCATGATGTCGTAGAGGTCCCAGAAGGCGCCGTCACAGCCGGCGGCGATCTCCTCGAAGGCGCGCTCGGCCCGGGCGCCGAAGGGATTGGAGCGGCCGTTCTTCCAGCTGTCGTTGCAGGAGGTGAACAGGAAGGCGCAGTGCGGGTTCGCGTGCCGCACCAGCTGGATCAGCTTGCCGTAGTTGGAGATGAAGCGGCGGGCGTCGAAATCCGACCCCTGCAGGTCGTTGATGCCGATGGAGAAGATCACGAGGTCCGGCTGCACGAGCCGGAGGTCGCGCGTGAAATCCTCGCACTTGAGGAACGAGGACGTCGCGGCGCCGTTGACCCCCACCTCGCTCACAGTCAAGCCGTTGGCGGGATTGTCCAGGTACAGGCCCTTGAGGGTGAACCGGCCCGGATAGCCCCGGAAGCCGACGCGGAAATAGTCGATGTAGCGCGGCAGATCGAAGTGCCAGCGCTCGTCCACCTGCCGGCCGCGGATCGTGTCCCGCCCGGAAAGGATGACGGGTTCCAGGTCCCCGTACCCCAGCACGTCGATGCTGCGGAACGTGAAGCGCAGGTCCCACATCTTCCGCTCCTCCGGAACGAGGTCCAGGGCCACCGTCGCGGCGGTGTCCACCGTGGACACGGTCATCCCGCTCAGGCCCGTCACCGTCTCCGGATTCAGGCAGCGGCTGGCGGTCCAGGTGCCCGTGTAGGAGCTCTGGTAGCCCATCGGGGTGTTCGTGCCCGCCGCGGCGTAGGGGAAGACGAGGCCGCGGCCGCCGTCCATCCCGTAGCGCAGGGCCATCAGGTTCTTGCGGAGGGTGTTCGTCCAGGTGCCGCCCTGGACGTGCGACCCGCCGATGTGCAGGATGCGGACGTCCCCGCGCCCGGTGAGGACGAGGGTGTCCAGCTTCCGCAGGAAGGCGTCGAAATCGGCCGAGGAACCGCCCGGGAACTGGAGGGCGTTCCGCTCGATGCGGGCATAGGACATCGGCGGAATCCGGCGATGGAAGCGGTTCTGGGCGCCCGCGGGGAGGAGCGTAGCGGCGAGGGCCGCGAGGAGGATCAGTCGTTTCATCTTCCCATTCTTTGCTGGACCGCGGCGGACGGGAGGGTCTTCCGCAGGTCGTAGAAGTCATAATACGTGAGGAAGGACCGGGCGAGCGTCTCGCCCACGACCTTGGCGCCGGCCGTGGTGAAATGGACATAGTCCGGTCCCGCGTAGGCCGGACTGTGCCGGACCCACTGGGCCATCGAGTTCTGCCCGCCCATCATCCGGTACAGGTCCCAGTAGGCGACGCCGCTTGCGAGCGAAACGGCCTTCAGGGAGTCCACCAGCTCGGGCAGGCGGCGGTAGGAGACGATGCGGCCGTCCTCCGTGGAGGACGCCATGTCGGACGGGCCGATGAAGAGGATCTTCGCGGCCGGAGCCACGGCCCGGTAGTAGGCGATCTGTTCCCGGACCTTGTCCATATAGCCGGAGATGGCCTTGGTGGAGCCGGCCGCCGGGACGAAGTTCCCGCCGAACTGCAGGATCACGAGCCGGGTGCCGTCCAGCTCGAACGAGGCTTTCATCAGGGTCGAGTCGATCCGGGTGAGGATATGCCCCGTGCTGCCACGCATCGGGATGTTGTCCACGGTGACGCCGGCCAGCCCGTCGGTGGAGACGCCGTAGATTTCCGCGCTGCCGGCGAGCTTGAGCGTCGCCTTCTCGACCGGTCTGCGGAAAGTCCACGTGACCCAGGTCACGCCGTCCTTCGCCCGGGTGACGGGCGCGGGTTTCAGCGTGTCGGACTGCACGGTCACGGTGAAATCGTCCGAAGCCCGGCCGTACAGCAGGGACACGGACTGGAAGCTCCGCACGTGTTCCTGCGTGGATTTCAGTTTCTGCGCGCGAAGGCTCACGGTGCCGGTGCCGGAGAATCCGGTCACCTGCGCCAGGGGGCCGTAGCGCCGGTGCCCGGCGCGGCGGGTGGTGGAATCTCCGAACATCGTGTAGGAGACGAAGCCGCCCGAGGAAGAGCGCGAGACGGACGCCATCGGCGTGTTCGTCAGCGCGGGGAACATCCCCGTGCCGCGACCGCCGAAGCGCGTCTGCAGCGCTTCCCGCAGGTTGGACGAGATGCGGTCCAGCTCGATCTGCGAATCGCCGTAATGCGCCACGCGCACGGTCTTTCCGTCCCGCCTGGCCCGCTCGAACGCGCGGAACACCGGATCGAAGAACGTATAGTCGTCGTCCGGCAGATAGATCCGGTCGGGATTCTCATAGAAGAACTGGCGGTAGAAATCGAGCGTGTCCCCCATCATCGCGAACCGCCCGTCCAGGGCGCTCAGGACCGAGTCCACATCGACCTTCTTCTCCTTCGCGTCCCGGACCCGCCCGGCATAGGAGGCGAAACGCAGGCGCTTTCCCCCCACGCGCACCCCTTCGGCCGGGAACACGGCCCACGCCGCGCCCAGCATCAGGAACACCCCGAGGATGAAGAACAGGACCTGCCTCGCTTTCATACCGACCGCGGCTACTGGACCTCGATTTCCAGTGAAAGGACCTGCCTGGAACCGCCCGCAAGCGTCAGATGCGCCTCCACGACGTGCGTTCCGGCGGTCAGGGTGACGGAATCGGCCCCGGCGGGCTCGTCGTCATAGTACCAGTCCACGGGAACGGGGGCTTCGACCTCCTCCGGACGGACCAGGGAGAAGGTGAAACGGTCTCCGGCCCGGTAGGAACCGGCATCGGCGATGGTCACGAAATCCAGGTCGCCGGTCGGGACATACGCATACAGGGACACGACGTCGTCGGCATACGCGATGTCGCGGAGGACAATGGGGCTTTCCACCTTGTTCCAGCTCTTGGGGACGAACTCGGCCACCCTTTCCGACCCCGGGAACGGAATCGACGGATAGTACGAATCGTCGAACTGGTAACCGCCCCAGGCATAGTAATAGCCGTACATCAGGTTATCCTGGTCCGCAGCGGGGACGACATAGAAGCAAGGGTGCGATCCGTTCTCATTGATGGCGTTCCAGTCTTCCCAGTTGTCCCAGAGGTTGCGGGCGGTCGTGCTGGTCCCATAGACGCTCACCTTGCGGTCAGACTTGTCCACGTGGTACACGAGCAGGCCGTGGGCGGAAAGGGACGCATCCCAGCCGTTGGACCCCCGGCATTCATACAGGAAATACTCGCCATCCTTGTCGGTAGGGGTCTTGTAGGCGACATTCTCGTGCACCGAAGGAAGGGTGTAGGTTCCGGATTTCGGGAATTCGCGGATGACCTCGGCCGGATCCAGCCAACCCAGCAGGATCCGTTCCTCAATATTGAAATAAGGGGGCGTACGGCCGTCGTTGTTGTAGCTGCCGCTGTCCATCGGCGAGAAGCCGAACAGGCCGGCCGCCTGGCCGTAGTCGTCGTAATCGGTATCGTAGAAATCTGGCAGGCCCATCGCGTGTCCGAACTCGTGGCAGGCCGTGCCGATGCCGCACATCGTCCCGCTCCAGCCGTCCACCTCGTTGGTGCAGGCGTAGGAATTGATGGACATACCGTCCAGTTCGAGGCGCTTGCCGGCCGCGCTGATTTCCCACTGATGCGGCCAGATGGTATTGGAAGAGCCGCCGTCGGCCTCGCCCTTTCCGGCGTAATACATGAACACCAGGTCCACCTCGCCGTCGCCGTCGTTGTCATAGCGGGTGAAATCGATTTCGGCATCGAGCTTCCGGCAGCCCTGGATGACGGCCTCCTCGGGACGCTTGTCGTTCCCCTGGGAGTCATTCTGACCGTAATAGGCATAGGTGGTGTCCATCTGGACGGGGCCATAGACATCGAAGATGGGCTCGAAGATCCCGTGCGAATTGTCGTAATAGTAATCACGGGCGGAACCGGTCGCCCCGTTCTCGGAATAACCCGGTTCGTTCAGCAGGGCCGTGAAAGCGGCGTTGGAGCCGTCGCCGGCCTTGAAAGCCTGGTTCGTGAACTCCACGAGGATCACGAGGAAGCGCTTCTGCCCGAGGGCCACCGGCGTGGCGGAATTCGCCCGGGCGGCGCGGCGCGCCTGCGTCTGCGCCCGTACCTGGCGCCGGAGCGCCCGGCGCTCGGCCGCCTGCTGCCGGATGGTGCGGGCCTCGGCGGCCGACACCACACGGTAGAAACCGTCCTCATCGGCCCGGACCACCTGCCCGGTGGCGTTGGTGAGCCAGTGCCCCCACTCGTCTCCGTGCTGCCGCAGGGTGATGCGGGTGCCGTCGGGCTGGGTCGCCGTGAAATAGCCCGGACGGGCCGGGATGGCGTTCGAAAGCTGGAAGCCAGCGAGCAGCGCAATCAGCGCAAAAAGGATGTGTTTTCTCATGGCCCCTTACTTTTTGATGATGAAACCCTGGCCGGAACCGTCGCCCAGCCACACTTTCGGACCGTCCTCCTTCACCACTTTCAGGCGGTAGGACTTCTCTTTCTGGAGCAGGTCCAGGCCTTTGCGCCAGCTGGCCGTCACGGTGACCTCGTCTCCCTTGGCGAGGGACGGGTCAAAACCGGTGATGAGCAGCTGCTCGCGGTCCGCCGCCCGCAGGATGGCGAACTGGAGCTTGCCGTCCGGATAGGCGCGCAGGAGCTGGTCGGTTCCCTTCACATACGTCCTTTCCAGGTCGGTGAAATAGCTGCCGTACTCGCTCTGCGCCGTCAGCGGATCGTCCGCCACGGGGGTGCCGGAGAAGCCCTGCCGGTAAATGACGACGCTCCGCTGGCCGGTATTGGTTTTATAGCAGGAAAAACGGGTGGCGGAACTGTTGTACCGGATGTAGGACGAGGCCCCGCTCTTGGCTTTCAAGGTCGCGACCGCTTCCTGGCCGGAGATGGTGACCTGCCAGTCGGAGTAGCTGTCATTCGTGGCATTTTCCCGGAGGACATTGCCGGAAGCGGCTGCCGAAAGGTAGCCCGTCCCCGTATGGAAGGACCAGGTACCGGACGTCGTTCCCCGGCCGACGGTCAGGACCGTGGCCTCGCCGGGATCGTCGATCACGCCGCCGGAAACGGTCACGGCCGCCTGCGCCCGGTGCGCGGTGCCCGAATCGACCTGCTCTCCCAGAGCGTATTGCCCGTTTGCTTCGACAATCAGGATCTTGTCTCCTTCCTGCAGGGAGGAGGCGTCGGTGAGGAGGACGAACGCGTCGGCATCCCCGAGTTCGACTCCCGCCATATCCACGGAGAAGCGGGCCACCTTGCCGGAGGAGAACTTGCGGCCCTCGGGGAAGGTGATCACCTTCTCCAGGTTGCCCTTGCTGGTGTACAGGGTCAGTTTCAGCGTCGCGCCGGACACATCGACCGGGGCGCAGGCGAACCAGAGGTCGCCGGAAGCGTCCGTTTCCAGGGTGATGGTGTGCGAAGCGCCGTTGGAGGTCAGCGTTCCGTCCTCCCCCCAGTACCACTCGCCCACGACCGGCGTGCTGAAGACCAGGTCTGCTTTGTTCACCACCGCGTCCGCGAGCTCCAGGTTCTTGAGCGCGATGCGGCCATAGGCCGTCAGGTGCGCAAAATGGAGGTCCACCTCGTCGGGAAGCGTCGCCGACGCCGCGGACTTTGCGACCAGCAGCTGCGCGGCCTCGTCCACGGACAGGGCCGAAGGCTTCTGCGCGGCGGCGATGTATACGCTCCAGGCGTTGCGGCTCGGGCTGATGGCCCGCGCGGCGGAGGCGGGAGAAACGGCGTAGAAAGTATAGGGAGACGACGCGGAAGAGGCGTCGAAGGACGCCTCGAACGAGGCTGTCGTCCCGTCGGCGGAAGGGGTGACCGCGGACGCCTCGGCTTTCCCGTAGTTCAGGGAAAGGAGGACATCGCTGTCGTTTTCGGTCCACAGGGTCTGATACACCCCGTTCACCGCCTCGGCGAAGGCGGTGCGGGTGTCGGCGGTGCCGGCACGGAACCGGACGGTCTTCACGGAAGACGCCTCCGGGATTTCCTGCTCAACGTTGCGGCAGCCGGCGAAGCCGGCCAGGGCCAGCAGGGCCGCGACGGAAAACTTGAAAAACTTCTTCATCGCTGTCCTAGTATTCGCCCCACGGATCGTCCGTGCCCGGGTCGATGTTTCCGCCTCCGGACTGGAGGAAGTTCACCTCCAGGCGCGTATCGACCACACGCACGGCCGGAGTCTCATAGCTTAGTCTTTCGTTTTTCATCATCATTCGGCTTGAATGGTCAGGCGGATGACCTCGACGGCTCCGTCCGGATAGGTAAGGTGGGCCTCCACCAGATGTTTGCCCGCTGTCAGGGTCACGGAGCCGGCCTGCACGGCCTGTCCGTCAAAGACCCAGGACACGGAAGAAGGCGCTCCTTCTTCGTACCGGACCAGTTCCAACCCGAACCGGTCGCCGGCGGCGTAGGTCCCGTTCCCGGGGTTCGCGATGTAGTTGAAACCCAGCTCGGGCTTCACCTGCTCGCCCACGGCGGCGGACAGGACGGGCGTGAAGAGCGATCCGTCGGAGAGGGACATCTCGCTCCAGCTGGTCGCGCGGTTGGTGGAGAAGGTGCCCATATAGCCGACGTTCTCCTCCGTACACTGCTGGACCAGCAGCGGATAGGTCTCACTGGCATTCTGAAGGCCGTAGCCGATGTACACGTCCTGACCGGACGGGATGAAGAATTCCTGGCCGATCACGTTGACCGTGTTCATCTCCCCGAATTTCGGGTTCTCGACTTTCTGGGTGAACTTGCGGCGGTTCCCCGACTCGACGAAGACATAGACCGCATCGGCCTTGGAAGACTCGTCGCCAAACATCTGGAAGGAAATGAGTTTCAGCTGCTTTCCAGCGTGGGCCGTCGCCACCTCGGAAGGAATCCGGATGGAGGCGGCGATGTTGGAGCCGACGCTGCCATAGCCAAAGCCCGAGAAGGAGGACGACGCGGGGTCATAGTAGCAGAAGGTGCTCTCCTCGGATTCGCCCACCTTGCGGAGGTAGAAATCCTGGGTGACGATCCGTCTCCCGACCGCGACGCGGGCTTCCGCCTCGACATAGCCGTCGCAGGCGACGGACACCAGATACGTGGCGTCGGAAAGGGATTCATCCTCGAACAGGAATGCGCCGTCCACGTCGGTCGTAACGGTCATCAGCGGCTGCCCCTGGGCGCGGCGGACGGCCATCACGCCGGAGGGAGCCGCGCCCTCGGTCGCAGGACGGAGGGTCACGACGGCTCCGCGCAGCGGCTTGGCGGAGGTATTCATCACCTTGCCGCTGATGCCGGGAACGGTGTTGTACGAGACCGTCATCGTCACCTGGTTGCCGTCGAAGGAGATGTCCGAGAAGCGGAAGTCCCCTTCGGCCTCCTCCCAGTCCACCGGATTGTACTTCGTGACACTCCGGTTACCCGGGAAAGGAATGTTCGCCTCCCGGCCGGTATAGTTCAGGCTCTGCTGGGAAGCGGCCGGAACGAGGTAGAAGCAAGGATGGGAAGCGAAAGCATTGATCTTGTTGGTGGATTCCCAATACTTCCACAGGTTTTCCGGCGTATAGTAGCTGCTCCAATAGTCGGACGGGTTCAGGCTTTCCCGGGCCGACTTGTCCACGTGGTACACCAGCAGGCCGGCGCTCGGGAGATACCGGTCCCAGCCGGTCTGGGTCCGGCATTCGTAGACGAAATATTCCCCGTCCATCGACGTGCCCGTGCGGTAGGCGACGTTCTCCGTAACCGGGGCGATCGTCAGTTCGCCTTTGCGTTCGATGTCGGTCAGGCCGTCCATCCAGCCCAGCAGGATGCGTTCCTCCGCATTGAAGTACGGCGGAGTGCGACCGCTGTTGAGGTAGGGACCGTTGCACATCGTGGAATACGAATACAGGCCGCCGGCCTCGCCGTTTTCCGCATAGTCCGTATCATAGAAATCCGGAAGCCCCAGGGAATGGGCGAACTCGTGGACGGTCGTGCCGATGCCGCACATAGACTGCCCGTAAGCCCCCTTGAGCTCCGACGTGCAGAAATACCGGGACAGACGCACTCCGTCAAACCGTTCGTTGCCGCCCACGGAACTCTGGTGCGGCCAGATCGTGTCGGTTCCGCCGCCTTCCGCCTGGTTGTGCCCGGCATAATACATCAGGATCATATCCACGCGGCCGTCGCCGTCGGAATCATACCGGCTGAAGTCCACCTCGTCATTCAACAGGCGGCAGGCTTCCAGGATGGCCCCTGCGGCATTGTTGGGATAATCCGCCTGCACGCCCGAGACCGTCACGGGGCCAAAGACGTCGAAGACGGGATCATAGGCTCCCCTGGAGTTCTCGTAATAATAATCGTGGACGGAGCCTGTGCCGCCATGGGCGGAATAGCCCTCCTGGTTGAGCATATTGGAGAACGCCTCCTGCGGATTCTCCGTAATGAACCCGAGGTCCGAATAATTGACAAGGATCACCGGAATCCGGTGCGCGCCGACGGACAGGGACGAGGCCCGGGCCTGCGTCTGCATCTGCCGGGCGGCGCGCCGCATCTGGGCGGCCTCTTCCCGCTCGGCGGCCGTAGGCATCGGCGCAGGACGGTAGAAACCGTCCGCATCGCGCGCGACGACCTGTCCGGACTCGTCGGTGATGTAATGGAACCACTCGTCTCCGTGGATCCGGATCGTGATGACACTGCCGTCCGGCTGGGTGACCCGGATCTTGCCCGGGTAGGCCGGCACGGCGGAAAGGATATGGAGGGCGCCCAAAAGGAGCGCGAGGGTGGCAAGGATCTTCTTCATGGCTACTGAATCTTGACGATGAAACCGGTGCCGCTGTCGGACAGCAGCCAGGCGGTGCCGTCCTCGACCTTCACGGCCGTGACGGAGAACTCGCCGGAATGGGTCAAGACCTGCTTGACATAACGGGCCACGCGGACGGAGAACCAGTCGCCGGTCGCGACGCCGGCCGGGATGCCGGAGACCTGCACGGCGACAAAATCCGCCGGCTCATAGAGGCGGAAAGTGATGGCGGAGGCCAGGGTCTGGACGGCCGTCTGGTGCGTTCCGTCGGCATACAGCCAATCCTCGGAGCCGTAGGAGTACACGCCAAGCACGGTATGCTCCAGGAACTCGGCGACGAGGTCGTCGTCGTTCTGCAGCATATACAGGCGGGGTTTCTGGCCCACGGTGGAAGTGTTCTGGCGGGTCTGGTACTTCCGGACGGAACTGGTCGGATTGTACTGGAGCGCACGCGTCCGGTTCTGGATGGAGGCCAGCCCGTCCTCGTCGAAGGTCACCGTCCAATAGTAGCCGGCGCCGCTCTCCGTTCCGGCGTGGACGTTGTCGACATTGTTGTTATACAGGTAGCGTCCGTCGGCCTGGCGGATGGTATAGCCGCTCTCGCCCTGGATGAAGGTGAAAGCGCGGTCCGTGTCATACAGGGTGATGACCCCGTCCTCCTCCGTCACATCCTCCGCTTCCATCCGGCCGGAGGCCGTTCCTTCGGGAAGCGGAAGCGCCATCCGGAGCACGGCGGGAGTCACCTTGGCGTCGTCCGCGACAATCAGGTATTTGCGGCCGGGCGTCACCGCGGTCACCCGCTTGAAATAATAGGGCGTGACCACCGGCGGATCGGTCGGGTCCAGGGTCATCGACAGGGACTTGACCTTTCCGGGGGCGAAGGTGGTCGGACGGGTCAGGGTCACAACCCGCTCCTGCCCGTTCACCGTCAGGGTGAGCGTGGCGCCCGCCGCGGCGGTGAAGGGCTTGACGGCCAGGTAGAAGAGGCCGTCCTCCCCCGGTTTCAGGAGGGCGTCGCCGGTCACGGAAAGAAGGGCTTCGTCGGAAGCGTCGGCGGCCGTGAAGACCGGGGCGTTCCCCGTGATGTCCAGCGAGAAAGCGCCCACGATGGACTCGGGGGCCTTGAATTTCACTTCCGTCACCTTCACGTCGGCCTCGCCGGGATTCGTGACCTTGACGGCGATGACCGAAACGGCGGGGGCGACGGCAAGCGAAGGCGTCGCATCGGCGGCGACGGCGGAGGCCTTGCCCCACAGGGGGACGGCCGCGCCGGAGAGGTGCGCCATATCGTCCGCGCCGGCCTGCGTCTGGGCGGTGCCGGCCGCCGCGCCGACCGTCACCGAAACCGCTTTCGGGGAGGTCGCGGACGGGTCATACGGATAGACCATAAACCAGTCCGAAGCCGCCGTCACCGAGGATGCAAGCGTACCCTGGGCGTGGCCGGTGTCGACATCATCGACAGTAAAAGCACCGTCGGAAACATAGGTATTCGCACCGGACTCGGAATGGAACAGCGAGAAACGGTCGCCCTTCAACCAAAGGGTGGACATCCCGTCATTGACCGTTCTCGTATCGGCCGGGGCGGCATAGACCTCAAAGGAGGTCCCTGAAGGGGCCGAAAGCTCCACTTCCTGCACGGAAGCGCAGCCGGCAAGGGCCAGCATCCCGGTCACGGAAAGCAGTATTTTCGTCAATCTCATTTTTTTGCGCATAGTTTGCAAATATACGCAAAAATGGAGGGAAATCAAAAACGCCCCACCAGGAGGTCGGTTGCACGGGGGTGAAAGTCAGTGGAAACCGGTTCCAGAAGCGGTCCGGCGGGCTTTTCCGGACTCCGGGTGCGGCCCTCGATGAGGCCGAGGGCGGCGGCAAGCATCGTCTCGCCGGGGTCGCCGAGGGCGAAGCCGTCCAGCGGGTCATCCTCCACCTCATAGTCCGGCGCGATGCCGTCGGGCATCGAAAGGGTGACGCCGTTGCAGTCGGCATACCGGGCATACATCACGTAGATGCCCCAGTTGTCCACGTAGGGAAGCGCCCGCTCGCAATCGCCTTCCTCCAGGTGCTCCTTGACGGATTCATACCAGTCCGGGGCCGCCATCAGATAGCCGGCGCAGAACTTGCCGCTGGTCCGCCCGCCGAGGAGGATGACGTCCATATACGGGCGCAGACAGCCGATCAGGCACTCCGAGGCCGATGCGCTGGCCCCCGTCACGAGGACGTACAGGCGCGGGATGTCCGGATGGGCCCCTTCCGTGGACACGACCTGCAGGGCGCCCTTGCTGCGGAACAGGAAACCCGTCTTGAAAGGGGTCGGCTCCCTCCGGTCCGCCTCCGGCATCCCCGGGCCGTAGATTTCCTGATACGAGATGCGGCCGGCCTCGACCACCGGCGCCGGCGCCAACAGCGACGCCAGCACTTCCTCGGCAACCAGGTAGCCGCCGCCGTTGTACCGGAGGTCCAGCACCAGGTCGTCGATGCCCTCGGTCTTGAACCGGCGGAAGACCCGTGACAGTTCGTTACAGGAATCCAGCGTGAAGGACGTGTAGTGCAGATAGCCGACTTTCCGCCCGCCCGGTCGCTCCAGGACCCGCACGGTCTGGATCGGATCCTCGTACAGGTCCGCGGCCGTGACCTGGACCGACCGGCCGTCGGAGAGGCCCAATTGCACCGTCCCGCCGCCCAGCAGGCGGTCCCGGACCAGTTCTTTGTAGTTGTCGGGGGTCATTTCCCGGCCGTCCACGGAGAGGATGACATCCCCCCGCTTGAGGCCGGCCGAGGCCGCCGGCGAAGCGTCATAGGTGAAGGTGACCACCGCGCAGACACGCTGATGGGAACTGTCGACATAATACAGCTGGAAATCCATCCCGAGCGTCCGCGTATGCCCGGAGACGCCGCCGATGAGCGAGGCGTAATCGTCCGTCAGCATCGTCCAGCGGTCGATGTCCTTCCCGGCCGCGTCCTTGTAGCGGATGTCCGCCACCTTCCGGACGGGCTCCTCCCAGTTCTGCCAGCGGTCCATCGCCGGGGAGATCTCCTCCCGCCACAGGTAGTATTCGTCCATCACGTTCCAGGCGAAGGTATTGACATACTTCCGCTGCAGTCTGGTCTCGTCGTCCAGCCGTGCGTACTCGTCCGGCATCTGCTTCCCGCAGCCGCCGCCCAGCATCGACAGGGCCAGGACACCGAATATCCACCGGGTCCGTTTCATACGGCAAAAATACAAAAAAAGACGTTTCCCGGGGAGGGAAGCGTCTTTTTATCGTATGCGCCTGGGATTACTCGGCAGCGGGGGCCTCGGCCTCGGCGGCGGGAGCAGCCTCCTCGGCAGCCTTCTTGGTGCGGCTGCGGCGGGTGCTCTTCTTCTCCGCCTTGGGGGCGGCGAGGGCGGCCTCGTTGAAGTCCACCAGCTCGAGAAGCACCATCTCGGAAGCGTCGCCGCTGCGGAAACCGGTGTGCAGGATACGGAGGTATCCGCCCGGACGGTCGGCGATCTTCGGAGCGATCGTGCGGAAGAGCTCGGCGGTCGCGTTCTTGTCCTTCAGGTAGCTGAAGACCACGCGGCGGTTGTGGGTGGTGTCCTCCTTGGACTTGGTGATGAGGGGCTCCACGTAGGGCTTCAGGGCTTTCGCCTTGGCCTCGGTGGTCTCGATCCGCTTGTTCAGGATAAGGGAGGATGCCATGTTGGAGAGCATCGCTTTGCGGTGACCGCTCTTACGACCAAGATGATTGACTTTTCTATTGTGTCTCATTGTTAAACGATCTTTTTCTTAGGTTCGATATTGTACTTGGTGACATCCATTCCGAACGAGAGCTTCATCTTCTCGACGAGCAGGTCGATTTCGTTGAGGGACTTGCGGCCGAAGTTGCGGAACTTCATCAGTTCGGCGCGGCTGTAGGACACGAGGTCGGCGAAGGTGTCGATGTCGGCGGCCTTCAGGCAGTTGAAGGCGCGGACGCTCAGGCCCATATCCGAGAGCTTGGTCAGCAGCAGGTGGCGCATCCGCAGCGACTCCTCGTCCAGTTCCTTGCTGTCGGACTCCACGGCGTTCTCCAGGGAGATCTTCTTGTCGTCCGTGAACAGCTTGAAGTGGTAGATGAGGATGTTGGCGGCATCCTGAAGGGCGGCCTCCGGGGAGATGGAACCGTCGGTGACGATCTCCAGGAGGAGTTTCT
>CAMNGM010000011.1 GCA_946538425.1 uncultured Bacteroidales bacterium
TAGCGGCCGCCCGTGAGCTCCGTGAGCTGGTTCTTCGTGAAGTCCACGTAGTTCTTCCACCAGTCGGGGTGCTGCTGCACGGAGTAGTTGATGCCGCGGCGCGGGGTGGCGTAATAGGGGTTCCAGAACCACTCACAGTGCCAGTCGGGCTTGGAGAAGTACGCGCCGATCATAAACCCTTTCGGGCGGAAGGCGTCGAAGACGTACTTGGCGATATCCTTCTTGGGGTTCGATGCGAAAGGACCAGCCTTGGCGACGGAGAAATCCGTGTACTGCGTGTCGAACATGCAGAATCCGTCGTGGTGCTTGGTCGTGAAGATCATATACTTCATCCCCGCGTCCGCGAACACGTCGGCCCACTGCTCCGGGTTGAAATGCACGGGGTTGAAGACCTTGGACAGGCCCCAGTACCACTGCTTGTAGCCTTCATAGGTCGACCCTTCCGGCCGGACGATCCAGTCCTCGTTGCACAGGTTCCAGGATTCCACGATACCGGGGACGCTGTACAGGCCCCAGTGCATCAGGACGCCGAACTTGAGGTCCTGCCAGCGGTCCAGCTTCTCGAGGACGGCCGGGTCGTCGGGCCAGACGTACCCGTCGGACTGTTCGTGGACAAAACTGTTCTGGGCTAAGAGGGAGGCGGCCGCGAGCAGGCCCGCCAGGGAAAGAAGGATCCGTTTCATCATCGTCAGCATTTATACAAATATCGGCAATTTTTCCGGAAAAACCCTATATTTGCGATTATGAAAAAGATTGTTCTGCTGCTCTCCCTCCTGCTCGCGGGCGGAGGGGCCTTCGGACAGGAGGCTCGGGGCGATATGCCCGCCGACGTGTTCTACCTGCTGCCGGAGTTCCGGCAGGGGATGGTCTATTTCTCCGGCCAGGGGCCGGCCCAGGGGGAGCTGAACATCTGCGCCGTGGACCAAACGCTCCGCTTTATGGACAAGGGCCAGGAGCTCGCGTCCGACGCCGACAACATCCTCCGCGTCGTCATCGACACCGTCGTGTTCGTCCGTATCGACGACGCCTTCTACCGGCTGTATCCCGTTTCCGACGAGGTGACGCTTGCCTACCGGCGGGATGTGGAGATCCTCCGCGACGTCAAGACGGGCGCCTATGGCATCCAGTCCCGCACGAGTTCCATCCGGGAGGTGGGCTCGCTCCAGGCCGACGGGATGATGTACACCCTCAAGTCGACCAAAAGCTACCCGTACAACGTGACCGAGTCCTGTTTCCTGTACCTGGCTGGCAACGTCACCCCCCTCACGAAGCGCAGCGTCCGGAAACTTTTCCCGGCCCGCAAGGACGACTTGGACGCCTGGCTCAAAAACCACGCGCTCCCCAAGACCCTCGACGACACCCGCGCCTTCCTCTCCCGCCTGAGCGCGGGGGAAGCCCTTTGATTTGACGAACCTACAAATACTCCTTGGTATGAGAAAAAGATGGCTGCTTGCGGCCGCCTTGGCGGCCCTGACGGTCTGCGCCTCCGCGCAGGTCCTCCATTACGGGACGGTCAACGAAGGAACCCGGCGGTTCCTGGAAGAGGTGGACTATTCCGCCGACACCGCGTACGTCGTTTCCTTCGCCCGGGACTATCGGAAGAACCTGGGCGCGTCGGACCGGCCGAAGCCGGTGACGGTCGCCTGGAAGGAAGGCCAGGCGGCGAAGGTGCTGGTTTCCCGGTCTCCGCAGTTCGAGGCGGCGGCCGAGGTCCCGTTCGAGGCTGGCGAGGCGAAGATCTATAACCTGGTACCGGGAGTGAAGTACTTCTACCGGGTGCTGGACGGCGACGGAAAGGTCCTGGCCGCCGCCAGTTTCACGCCCGTCGGACCGCTGCGGATGATCGCCGGGGTGGTCTCGAATATGCGCGACCTGGGCGGCTGGAAGGCCGACGGCGGGCACATCGCCTACGGGAAGCTGTACCGGGGCGCCGCGCTCAGCAGCCGCCGGACGACGGACCGCGCCAAGGAAATCTTCAAGAAGGACCTGGGCATCTCCGTGGACCTGGACCTCCGCGGCATCAAGGAGAGCGAAGCGACCGTGGGCCCGGTCGTGGAAGGTGTGGAGTATATCAAGTTCCCCGTGGAGAAGAACCTCGGCCGCGGCACCGGCAACACGCAGGAGCTGTACCAGCAGGCGATCCGGTCCATCATCGGCTACCTGGGTGAAGGCCGGTCCGTCTTTTTCCACTGCGCCGGGGGCGCGGACCGTACCGGCACCCTGGCTTTCCTGATCGAAGGGCTCCTGGGCGTGTCCGAGAGCGATATGTCCAAGGATTATGAGATCACGACCTTCGCCGGGCCGAACACCCGCCTGCGGGATTTCCGCGATGACGGGAAGGAGACCCATATCCTGTACGAGGCGGTCCAACATCTCCGCAAGTTCGGCTGGCCGGAGGTGACGGACATCCACCAGCTCATCTATAACTGGGCGACCACCCGGCATTCCGCCAGCGTGGACCCGCTCACCCCGGAAGAGATCGCGCTCCTTCGCCGTTATCTCATCGAGAAGGAGACGGTCGGCGTCCTGTCGGAGCCGACGCCCGCGACCACGAACCAGCCCGGGAAGGCGTTCCCGATGGTCAATCCGGACCTGACGGCCGTTTTCCGCAACGACTATCCCGAGGCCCAGGCGGTCGCCGTGAACGTGGGCGGGAAGAACTATCCGATGGTGAAGGGCGCGGACGGCATCTGGGAGGCCAAGACGGAGCCCCTCGTGCCCGGTTTCCACTACTATACGCTGAACGTGGACGGGAAGCGGGTCTCCGACCCGAACAGCCGGCTGTTCTTCGGCTCCGGCTTCTGGTCCAGCGGCATCGAGATTCCCGAGGCCGGGGTGGACTATTACCTGGAGCGAGACGTCCCGCACGGGGAGATCCGCATTGAAAAATACGACTCCGCCCTGACGGGGGCGGAGCGCACCTGTTATGTCTATCTGCCGCCGCAGTACGCGTCCGAGCCGGCACGCCGCTTCCCGGTGCTGTACCTGATGCACGGGGCCGGCGAGGACGAGACCGGCTGGGCCACCCAGGGGATGATGCGGGACATTCTGGACAACCTCATCGCGGAAGGGGCCTGCGAGCCGATGATCATCGTCTGCGAGCACGCTGTGGCGACCCTCGCCGGCGCCCAGCCCGCGGGCGGGTTCAACCTCTTCAATTTCGACGCCTTCGAGAAAGTGACGGTGGAGGAGACCGTTCCGACCTTCGACGCCCGCTTCCGCACGCTCACGGACCGCGACCACCGTGCCATCTGCGGCCTGTCGCTGGGCGGATTCCAGGCCTATACCATCGGCCTGGACCATCCGGAGCTGTTCGGCTGGATCGGGGGCTTCAGCGGCTCCGGCCGCGGTCCGGGCGACCGCCGCGACGCCGAGATGTACCCGCAGTCCCTGAACGAGGACTACCACCTGCTGTACATCAGCATCGGCACGGACGAACCCGCCCAGATGTACGCCGGCATCCGCGACCTGCACCTCGCCCTGGACAAGCTGGGCGTCAGGCACTTCTACTACGAGTCCCCGGGCACGGGCCACGAATGGCTCACTTGGCGCCGTTCGCTTCGCCAGTTCGCCCCGATGCTGTTCCGCTAGGGGAGGAGGCTACCTGCTCTCCAGGAGGGAGCGCAGGTAGTCGATGTCGAAATACTTCGAGTAATCCTTGACCGTCAGGGAATTCTCCTCGGAGAGCTTCACCTCGACCGTCCCGTCGGCCGCGATCGGAAGGTCCGGGGTGACGCCGCCGTCGATGTTCTCGCCGGCCAGCGTGTTCAGCCGGGCGCGGAAGGAGGAAATCTGGAAGCAGAAGCCGTCGGCCGTGCACATCGCCTGGATGGCGCAGGCGCCGCCACCGGAGGTCGCGCCCAGCACGGGGATGCCGGCATCCTTGAGGATGGACGGGAACAGGTTGCCGCAGGAGAAGGACATCGGGGACGTGAGGACGGCGAAGTTGAGGTCGTAGCGGACGTCCTTGTCCGCCGCGTCGAACAGGCCGTTGAAGTTGCGGTCCACCTCATACTCCACGATCGACCGCTGGCCGGTGAGGGAGTTGTCCTGGCTGATGTAGCTCTTGTCCAGGATGAGGGAGGTCATCGCCAGGACGATGTCCGCGGAGCCGCCGCCGTTGGCGGTGATGTCGATGACGAAGTTCTTCACCTCGGGATCGGCCGAGGCCTTCTTCAGCGCGTCCAGGAAGATGACCATATCGTCGTTCGGCGCGTTTTCGACGGTAGGCATCGGGCCCTTCCCGGCATAGTAGTCCTTCCAGGCCTGCTCATTCCGCTCGTTGAACGAGTCGAACACGCAGACGGCGGTGTCGCCCTTCTTGACATAGGTTACGCCCTCGCCATACACCTTCGGTCGCAGCGCCTCGACGGCCTGCCCGTCCGCCACCATCGACTGCATCGATACGATCGCGGTCATGAGCAGGGCCAGGACGTCCTGGTGCGCCATCAAGCCCGTCTGGTATTCCTGGTATAATTCAGGATAGTCTGTGGCCTTTCCGAGGGCCGAGGTAATGGTCATCGCCGTGTGACCGTCGAAATAGACGCCCGTCAGGCCCATCATGCCAATCAGGTAATCGGAGAGTTTCTCCGAGAGCAGGAGTTTCTTGATGGAAGGACCGCAGGCGATATCCTCCTCCAGGACCTTGTCCAGGCCTTTGGCCTTGAGGGCGTCATTGTACTGGACGCGGCCCGGATAGCCGTAGAAGTGGTCCATCGCGAAGCACAGTTCCTTGTAGTTGAAGTCCGCCAGGTCGGCCGGGCGGGTGGTCCGGGCCACAAGGGGCTTGTTGTAGTCGGGGTCGATCTTCGAGAGCTCCACTTCGTTGACCGACAGGTTGGCCACCACCTTCTCGCCGTTGAAGCCGGCGTGGTGGTAGTACAGGTCCGTGTACATATCCGCGAGGGTGGCGAAGGGGAAGTAGACGGCGCCCTTGCCGTCGGCGTGGAGGTCGATGCCGTAGGCGCCGAGATCCAGCGTCGTGGTCGCCTGGGCCGGGAGATAGGATACGCTCTTGTAGCGGACGAACGGCATTCCGTCATAGTAGACATTGGCCATCCCGGGCTGCAGGAGGCCCATCTGGTTCGTGAAAGCCTCGAACCGGTCGGACACGAACACGTCGTTGTTGATGTCGACGGTCGCGGTCGCGTCGGCGTTGGCAAGGGTGTACTGGCCCGCGCCGGTGTGCGTGACGGTCATCGTGGAGCCGGGAAGGACGATGGACTGGAAGTCCGCCGCCGAGATGTAGGCGACGTTCGGCATACTGTCATAGAAGCGGAGCGTCACCTGGCCGTCCGGGGCAATCTTGGTGACCACGGGCACGACCCGCTCGGTGTAGCTGCCGCCGTCGGGCGTCTCGTCGGGAACGCGGTTCCGGTTGGCGTAGTACTTCGGGCTGCAGGAGACGGCACCCAGGGTGGCCGTGAGCAGCAGGATGGGGAGGATTCTTGTTTTCATACCTTTTATCGTTTATTCGTGTATTAGCACATTAATACACCGCAAAGATACGCAGGATTTTCCAAAATCCAAGAAAAAGGTCGAAAAAATGACGCCTGGCTACCGCACGGGCTTCAGCCGCAGGATGGCGATGGCGTTCTCCGGCAGGGTGAAGTCGAAGCTGCCCTTCACCGTTCCCAGCGCCTTGGTGTGCGGGACCACGGGCTCGTTGTACTTGACGCGGCGGCCGAAGCGGAAGGCCCTTTCGCGGAGGCCCGGGCGTTCGGCGGCGCCGGGACCGACTGCCGGGGCCGGCGCGGCATAGTCCGGGTGGCTGGAGTAGTAGTTCTGGTCGCCCTGGTTCTTGATGGACGTGTCGTGCGAGGAGACGAACTCCAGCGTGGCCTCGTAGGTCAGGCCGGTGCCCGTCTGGACGGTGAAGATCTTGTCCACGGCCTCGGCATTGACCATCTTGACGAAGATTTCGCCCGTCTTGGTGTCGATGGTGGGGGAGCTGTAGATGCGCTCGTCCGCGGCGTCGCCGTTCATTGCCGGAGACATCGCGAAGGCGCGGTCGCCGGCCACGGAGAAGAGCTGCTGGTACCAGTAGTTGCAGCTGCGCCACATCCCGCGGTTGTCGAACCAGATGAGGTTCGAGTTCCACTTGTTGAAGCCCTTCTTGCAGAAGAGCGGGGCGTAGGCCGCCATCACGACCATGTCGGAGTTGCGCTCCAGGCTGAGCCAGTAGGCCGCCTCGGCCATCGCCGAGGAGTAGGCGTTGTTGGCGCGGTTGTTCGCGAACTCGCCCACGAACACGCGCGTAGGCTTCGAACGGTCGTAGGTATTGCCGTCCTTGCCGCGCACCTTGCCCGGCTCATAGCGGTCGCCGTGGGTGTAGAACCAGTCGTCGCCCTTGTAATAGTGCTCGTCCACGATGGTGTCGGGGTATTTCGCGTCGATCTCCGACATGTTGGCGTCGAACTCGCGGCCCGCGTCGGCGGCGCCGGCGGTGGAGACGATCGTAATCTCGGGATGGGCGGCCTTGATGGCCTTGTACATGATGTCGAAACGCTCCCAGAACTCCGGTCCCTGGTTTTCGTTGCCGATGCCCAGGTACTTGAGGTTGAACGGCGCCGGATGGCCCATCTGCGCCCGCCGGGCGCCCCATTCGGTGTCGACGCCGCCGTTGCAGAACTCGATGAAGTCGAGCGCGTCCTTGACGAAGATGCTGTAGAAGCGGTCGCGGTCGGCCTTCGTCTCGAGCGGGGCGATGTACTGGTGGCCGGCGAACTGGCAGGTGACGCCGTTGTTCAGGACCGGCAGCGGGGTGGCGCCGAGGCCCTCGGCCATCAGCAGGTACTCATAGAAGCCGATGTACTGCGAGGTCCAGTAGGCCCAGTGGTTGCGGAAGCCCACCCGTTCCTCGCGCGGGCCGATGGAATTCTTCCAGAACACCTGCCCGAAGTAGTTCGTCCCCTCGGAGGCGCAGCCGCCGGGGAAGCGCATAAAGGTCGGATGCAGGGCCTCCAGGGCCTCCAGGAGGTCCTTGCGGAAAGGACCGTACTGGCCATCCTTCCAAAGCTCGGACGCTTCCGGCACCAGGGTGACGAAGTCCAGCCAGAAGGTGCCCTTCGCGTCGCCCACGATGACCAGCCGGCTGTCCACGGAGCGTTCCGCCTTCAGCGTGCCGGTGTACCGGGTCCATTTCTTGGCGGGCCGGGTGATGGCGACGATGTTGGAGTTGATGTTCCCGTCCTTGTCCTCCAGGTAGACCGAGACCGTTCCCCGGTACTTGTTTGCCACGAGGTACAGGCCCAGGTCGTAGCTCACCCCCTCCTTGACGGGAATGGAGGCCGTCTGCGTGTTGTTGGAATACAGCAGGCCCGGGCCGCGCTTGTATTCGGAGATGCCGTAGCCGTTGGCCGCGATGCCGAAGCCCGCGCCGGGATCCTGGATGTCGAAGCGGACGCTGTACTGGGCGTAGCGCAGCTCGTCGTCGTATTTGTCGTCCGGGTCGAAGTCGTACCAGCGCTTGAGCCCGGGGACCAGCGGCTTGTCGGCCACGGCGCGGGCGCTCCCCACGGCCCCTTCCTTCCGGACCACCGTCCATCCGAAGAAGACGGTGTCGCACTGCGAGAACTCATTGTCGCCCGGCGCGTCCGGGACGTTGTAAGCCTGGAAAGAGTTGTTCTGGATGAGCTGGGCGCAGATTCCGCCGTCGACGCTCTGGTTGATGTCCTCGAAGAAGATGCCCGCGAGGGTGGGGCTGATCTGGATGCCCAGCTGGTCCGGCTGCAGGGCCAGGGTGCGCTTCTCGGGCTTTTTCCAGCCTTCGAGCTGGAGCATCTTGTCGGCCATCCGGTAGCCCATCAGGCGCATCCCTTCGGTGCTGAAGTGGAACTGGTCGCCCGTGCTCTCGCAGCCCAGGGCGGAGATGATATGGGCATTGGGCATCACTTCCGGCAGGTGCGGCAGCACGACGTCGTTGAAGGCGGCGCAGACGCCGTCCACCTCGGCATACTTCAGCTCGCCGGCAAGCAGCGGAATGCCGTCGGGGTCGAGGCCCAGTTCGGCGCAGAGGTCGTCGTGGATCTTCTTCACGCGGCCCGGCCAGGCGGGGTCGTCCGGATTGGACTCGCCCTGGTGCAGCAGCATCCCCTTGATGACGCCGTCCTTCTGGGCGATGCGGGCCATCTCCAGCAGGCGGTGGTAGGGGCTGCCGCCGTACTGGGCGACGATGGCCTTCATCCAGTCGCGTTCATTGTCGATGTACTCCTTGTACGCATCCTTGTCCCAGAGTTCGAGCTTGGCGCCCGCGACGGACACGTTGATGACGCCCACGCGGATGTTCTCCGGCAGGTTCTCGATCATCTTGCGGCCGAAGAAATCGACCGGACCGAGGTTGTTGCCTTCCCGGCAGATGGGCGGGGTGGCCGTATACCAATGGCCCTTCTCCCGTCCGTAGCGGGGCATGTCGACGGCCGCCATAAACTGGAAACGCGGGTCGTTGAAACCCTCGTCCTGCGGGGCCGGCCGGGCACCGGCCTCCATGTTGGACTGTCCGAAGCAGAGGTAGATGTGGAAATCGGGGTCGGGCCCCTGCGCGAAGGCCTGCAGGCCCAGAGACAGGGCCGCCAGGGTCAGGATGAAACGCTTGAACATGGTTTTGCTACTCTTTCTCACAAAATTAAGCACATCGCGGCAATATTCCAAGAAAGGAAATCCGGGTCGCGTTTTTTCCGCAAAATCCCTTCTTCCTGGCCTCTTCCGCCGTCTGCACGAACTACGAGATGGTGGCGTCGGCCCTGGAAGCGGGCTGGGCGGGCGTGTTCTACAAGACCATCTGCCTGCAGGACATCCAGGAGGTTTCTCCCCGCTTCGACGCCGTCAAGCGGGCCGACAGCAGCTTTGCCGGATTCCGCAATATGGAGCAGCTGTCGGAGAATCCGGTGGAGATGGACTTCGACATCCTCCGGCGGCTCAAGCAGAACTATCCCTCCAAGATCATCGTCGCCTCCATTATGGGACAGACGGAGGAGCAGTGGATCGAGCTCGCCAAGATGGCCGAGGAGGCCGGCGTCGATGCCGTGGAGCTGAATTTCTCCTGTCCGCAGATGCGGCTTGCCGGTATGGGCAGCGACGTGGGCCAGAATCCGGAGCTCGTCACCTTCTATACCGCCTATGTCAAACGGTCCGTCCGCATCCCCGTCATTCCCAAGATGACGCCGAATGTCGCGTCGATGACCCAGTTCGCCCTTTCCGCCCATTTCGCCGGGGCCGACGGCATCTCCGCCATCAACACCATCAAGTCCGTGACGATGGGGGCCGATGTGAACGGCAAGCGCATCGTTTCCGGCTACTCCGGCTCGGCGGTCAAGCCCATCGCCCTGCGGTTCATCCTGGAGATGGCGGGCAACCCCATCATGCCCGGTCTGCAGCTGTCCGGCATCGGCGGAATCTCCACCTGGCACGACGCGCTGGATTTCATCCAGCTGGGTTGCCAGAATGTGCAGGTATGTACGGCCGTGATGCAGTACGGCTACCGGATCATCGACGACCTCATTGACGGAATGCAGAACTATCTGGCCTCCCGGGGCGTTTCCCGGCTGGGGGACCTGGTGGGCGAAGCGCTTCCGCTGTTCGTCCGGGCTTCAGAACTGGACCGTACGACGGTCGTCTACCCGGTCATCAACCGAGAGACCTGCATCGGCTGCGGCCGCTGCTACGTCTCCTGCCGGGACGGTGGCCACCAGGCCATCACCTTCGGCGAGGACCGGCAGCCCCACATCGTGGGATCCAAGTGCGTCGGCTGCCACCTCTGCTACCTCATTTGCCCCACGGGCTCCATCGGCCTTTCCAAGCGCGTTCCCAAGCGGAAATAGACTTCCGGTTATTTCCGCTCGAGTTCGAAGTGGAGGGGCTTGTCGAAGTGGCGGCGGGAGTAGTAGGTGACGCTCCGGTCGGTCAGGTTCATAACCATGGTCCAGGCGGTCCCCAGCCAGTTTTCCTGCGCCTGCGGCTGGGAGACGGAGGCGATGGCCGTGGTCAACTGTCGAAGATCCATCTTGCCGCCCGCTTCCTGCAGCTGCTGGCGCAGGAAATCATACCGGCGGTCTCCCTCTTGCAAGCCGGCATTCAGCTTCTGCTCGCACAGGTAGTGGTTGGTAACGGCGGGGGAGTCCACGACCACGAATTCATGGTCGACATATTCCACCACGACGCTTTTGCCGGAGGCATCGGCGATGGCATAATGATGGGCGGCGCCGATGTCCGAGTGCATGTCGATGCCCCGCAGGAGTTCCAGCGCTTCATCCACGGTGGCGGCGTTCTTCAGCAGATAGCTGATGGCCGATGTCGTCGTCAGCGCCGGTTTCCCGGTTTCCTGCTGCGTCACCGCGTCGTCCCCGGCCATCAGGTCCGCGACGGCGAGACCTTTCTCGTTGATGCCGTCCAGGGCGAAGAAGAGGCTGCTCAGGGCCATGTACTGATTGACGAATCCTTCGGGTTTCCAGTCTTCGCCAAAGCCGAAGAATTCCACGTTGAAGGTCGTGATGGTCTCGTACCCGCGCTTGGGAACGGTGTGCAGGACCAAACCGGTGGCGGAGGAGAAGTCGAAGTTCCGGCCCATTAGGACGCCGTTCTCCGGCGTGCGGGCCGTCAGGGCGGCGCAACCGTACGGGGCCGGAGCGGGCGTCATCGACGGGTGGTAATAGCCTTTCGACAGGAAATACATCGCATATTCTGCCAACTCTCCGGAGTTCCGGCCTCCGCCGCGGGTGATCAGTTCATCAAAACCGTCATCGCCCCGGTATTCCATATAATACAGGCCTTCGTCCAGTTTCTCGACGGACATCGCGCCTTTGATCAGCGGCCGAAACTTGGCCCACGTGGCGATTCCGGCGAGGAGCACCAGGGCGAGCAGGCTCCAGAGGACTATTTTGATGATTCTTTTCATTTTCCGGAAGATAGATACTCTTGCAAAGCGTTGACATAGCCTCGGAAGGCCTCCTGGCCGGCCGGGGTGATCTGGCAGGTGGTGCGGGGCATCTTGCCCTTGAAGCCTTTTTCCACCGTGATGTAACCGGCGGCAGTCAGCTTGTCGATCTGCACGCTGAGGTTTCCGGACGTCGCGCCGGTCTGTTTCTTCAGGAAGGTGAAATCGGCCTCGTCCACCCCGGCCAGGATGGACATTACCGCCAGCCTGAGCTCCGAATGAAGGAGCGGATCCAACTTGGGGAACATGGCTTACTTGTTCTGAAGTTTCATGAGGGCGCCGGTGACGAGCAGGAGGATGCCGCCCAGGGTGAAGATCAGCAGCTGCGCCTCGCTCTTGACCAGCATGGCGACGACGGCGCCGCCCACGCTCAGGAGGAAGCCACAGACGATGATGGGCCAGTTCTTCAGCAGGACGCCGGACATGCATTCCGCGAGGCCCAAGATGATGACGATGATGAGCGACACGTTCATCGGCACCAGGAAGATGGCCAGGGCGCTGAGCGTAACGGCGAATATGCCGAAGACGCTCCACACGCCGGCGAGCATCTTGCTGACCTCGTTCTGCGGGACGGCCACGTCATATTTGCCCATCAGCGCGGCGAGGGGATAGCCGATGGCCGGCATCGCGAACCACAGGAAGTTCCACTGCGGCTTCCCGGTCAGGTTCCAAAGCAGGTAGATGACCAGGGAGATGGCGGTAAGGAGCGCGCCCCAAAGCAGGAAGTACTTGGCGCTGTTGCGGAGGATGCCCTTGCGGCTCTTGTTGAAGGTTTCCGTGATGATCTGAAGGCTCTGCTGAGCGGTCATTTCGTTGTTCTGTTCCATTGTATCAAGGATTTAACTGGTTTTCGGAGTCCGTTGCGGCTGCGCAGTCCGTCCGAACCCCGATGCAAATATAAACAAGTTTACATTATAAACCAAATTTATTTTGAATTTTTGTTGGGGCGGTTTCGCGGAGTCTCCCGCAAGTGACAAAAACCATTGAAACTGTTCCCTCCGGCGTGCTCGAGCATTCCGGAGGGAACAGTATGGGCCGTTATTGTTACTTGCGGCGTGCTGGGGCGGGGAGTGGCCGACTACTTGAAAACCGTCTGCAGGAGGGCGTCGATGCCCTCACCGCGCATCCCTTGCTGGACAATCTTTCCGTCAGGGTCGAACAGGAACAGATGCGGGATGGTCGACACGCCGAACTCGCCGGCGAGAGCGATGGAAGGATCCAGCAGCTGCGGGTAGTAGATGCCCATATTGGCCATCGCCTTCTGCGTATTAGGCTGCCGGTCCCGTACTGCGACGCCCAGGACGACGAGGCCTTTGTCCTTGTAATCGTTGTACGCTTTCACCACATAGGGAGTCTCTTCGCGGCAGGGGCCGCACCACGAGGCCCAGAAATCGACCAGGACATACTGGCCTTTGCCCACGAAATCGTCCAGGCAGCCCGTGGCCTCGGAGACAGTGCCATCGGCCTGCAACTGGATGAGGGGTCCCTTGGTCGAACGCGGGGTTGCGGAATGGCCGGCGACAGCGAACATCAGGGCGGCGACGACGAGAAGGATAGCGGGGAGGAATCTGTGCTGTTTCATAAGTCAATGCTGCTGTGTCTCACAAAAGTACGTACATCCCGGCAATAATCCAAGAAAGACCCCTTTGGCCAAAGCAGTTCCGGTAGAATGGTTGCATAGCCATGCACGAGGACGTGTCGCATACGGATGATGTCTTGCAGCCGTCCGTAGTCGCGTTCAGGTTCTCTCATAGACGAGGACTTTTTCGCGGTTGACACGCTCCCGTGCAAAGGGTTTGACGCTATCCTTTGCCACCAGGTCGACCTTGCGGCCCAGCAAGGCTTCCAGCCGGTTGATCATTCCTGCATACTGCAGAAGCCCGATGGGGGAGGAAGTGTCCAGGTCGACGAGAATATCGACATCACTGTCCGGCCTTTCCTCCATTCTCGAGAAGGAACCGAAAATCCAGGCACGTTCCACAGGTTCCTGCCGGAAATAGTCTTGAATGGTACGGACCGTGGCGACCCGGTCCTGGTCGATTCGATCCAGCCGGCTGCGAATTTCTTCCTTCTTCCCCTTTCTGCCGGCATACCGGAGCAGCCGGGAGGTATTGACGGGATACAGTTCAAAAGCCCGTTGGAATTCTCGCTGGATGTCTTGGTCTGTCAGGGTGGCGTACTCTTTGTCTGCGTCATAGTCCACCAGGAGCTTCTCCAAGTCCGGAACGCTGACGCCATCATTTTGAAAGACCGGGGATTCGGAAATGAGCAGCTTCACCAGGATAAGGGGTGTTTTTGCTTGTATAGGTCCAGCTGCGGGACCTATACAAGCACGCCAAACGATCGACAAACGGAAAATCGTCAGCAACTTGCAGACGAAGCTACGAAGTGCTGACGATATTCGTTCTCGTGTCCAGAGCGGGGCTACTTTTTGATAGAATTATTTAGTTTATAATCAAATAATTGCGTTTTTGGTTGACGTAAGTCTCCGAAACATTTCCGAAACAACAAGGGAGATGTAAGGCCTCGAAATGGTCTGAAAGTCGTCGTGCCGAACGTTATAGTTTAGACTCATAACCGCCACCCCATCGCCGTATATTGCGCCACAACCTTCCCGTCACGATACACAGCAAATCCCCGTCGGCCGCTCCTTAGGGTAATGCCGCCGAAAATCCAACCGCCGAATTATAACCGCCGCCATACAAAAAGTGATACACCGTTGCCGAGTGTATCACCTTATGTTTTTGTATTAAAAGAGTATGCAATAGACGGTGAGATTGTTACTGCTTCTTCTTTCCAAAATAAAGCCCCCCTGACAAGGTGAGTACATAGTTACCTTCAGGAGCGATATATCCATTCAACATTACCTTCAGATAGTCCCAATCAAAGCCGAAACCCGTAATTACAAGTGGAATGGGTTTTCGCTCCACATGATAAATCCACATATCACTTTGTTGGGCATATGCTAAACCCGCTCTGCAAAACAGCGGGAGTTTCCCCATGATAAATCCATAATCGCCAAATGCTCCGACATACGCGAAGTTGGGTCGCACAAAACTATCGGGCTCATCCTCCTCAAAGAAATAATCGGCTATCGCTTGATTCATGGCTCCGACTTCGGCCCCCCATCGCCATGGAGTATTCTTTATGGCGATGTCAAAACCGAGTGAGAGGCTCATCGTAAAGTTTTCGGCTGACCCTTTCTTACAGAAGGTATTGCCCAAAACTCCATATTGCCCTCCGACTCTCCAAAGCATATCAGATTGTGCAGAACACCTTGTTTCAGAGATAATTCCGATGGCAAATATCGTTAGAATCAGCGAAATAGGATGAATATGTTTCATGATAGCGATTTATAAGTATAATCCTTCAAGGTATCTAACCTTGCATCAAGATAGGTCTAATTCTTATGTGATGTGATAATAATGCCCCTGCGAATGATACACTTGTCGTTTGAATACGGTTTTCCCTTGGAGATGTTGAGGTTCCTTCCAAATGGCGAATGAGCCACTGCTCAATCACTTTCCCTTCCCGATATAGATTCCGCCCATGGATGGATTGGGTGGAGCGGCTTATTTTTTTTTGTTATTCCCGATTTCGTTTGAACCAGTAGCAACAAAGGGATATCGGGATGGCAGAAAAAAGGGCTGCCACGGCACTGGTTGACAAGATCATCATACCTGTCAATCCATCCATATACCATCGCTCCCGGACTCCGTCAATCTCAATATACCGAGGCCAATGAAGGTAAATCAGAAGAGAGATAGCCAAGATTGTATTGACAATAAAGAGCACGATGATTGCTTGTTTCTTCCAGGTATACTTCCACCATTTCCACCGGATAAACATGCCAACAGCGCCATAAACAAGAATGTACAAAACGCCCACCCAAAGGAAACTCCAATCAAAATAGGGCCCTGCCTGTATCCATAACAGAGGATGCATAAGGAATGCTACAATGGAGGCAAGCATCATTCCTAAAGTGAAGTGCAGAATGGGTTTACAATCTTGATTCATGAAAAACAGGCGTTTACACCCTGCAAGATAACCATTCTCATCCAAATCTTCAAACTATACTAAACATAGTCGGCCGCGGATAATTGCAGAGTGGCTGATTATCTCCCAATAACCGAATACTGCTCAATCACTTTCCCTTCCCGATACACAGCAAATCCCCGACGTCCGCTCCTTAGGGTAATGCCGCCGAAAATCCAACCGCTGAATTATAACCGCCGCCATACAAAAAGTGATACACAGTTGCCGAGTGTATCACCTTATGTTTTTGTGTTAAACTTACATGCTATTCAGGTGCTTGTTGTTTCTGTGGCTTCCCGATAAGAGCACAAAGAATACAAAGAAGTGAAAGAGCAACGCCAACCCAAGGAAAGACCTTCTCAAACAACGACATAGATGTATGAGCAGAAGCGGCACCTAACATTGAAATAGGAATCATCCCCAGCGAAATGAGAATCAGATAGATATTTATGGCTATCTTAACAGTTTTTCTATTATTCCATTGTAGAATGGCAGACCCCACCAAGGTTAAGCCAATCAAAAAGAACAATGCGTTCATATCCATCAAGTCGGGATAAGTCCAGACATAGACAAAGAAGTCAATCAGTTCATAGATAGCGACATAAAGTCCTATTGTCCCCCAGACAATAGAGGATACTAGTGCTGGTATAGAACTCAACGTCAATTTTGGTACTTTCATAGAAATAACGAGGTAGGGGCAGTCAAAGATATACACTCATTTCCACTATTCCTACGGCGCCCTGAATCCGGAAAGCTCTTGGATAATTCATTATTTCCGCCCGTGAATGGATTGAGGTGGAGGGGCTTTTCTTTTTTTGCCGTCGGGAATGAGACAGCCGCCGAAGTAACAGCCGGGATACGCCACCATGACCTTCGGCGGAGCGCTTCTTCAAGCCTTGTACGACTACCCCTTCTGAATGCCGGCTTCCCTTATTGTCCGCTAAACTTGCCGGCAAACAAGATGGCATCGGTGCTGGATTCCGTAATCAGATACAGGAAAGGATGATCGGCGTGGAACATGGAGTACTGCGGTATGGAGGTGGCCATATTGCCGGTGGAAATGGCGGCGGCTTCGGTGCCTTCCTCATCGACCCGGATGACAGCGTCCTGCATGACCTGGCTAAGGAACAGGGCTTGCGCTGACATGGCTCTGAAGTCCGCCTTCAGTTCATCAAAGGCGGTGGGCATTCCCATTTCGCTGAGCAGCTGATTCAGGTCGATATGGAACTTGGTCTCGAATTTGGGCAGCCAGACATCGACTTCCCGTTTGGACCAACGGCCGGTGATTTCGCTCCACCCATAGGCGTCCAGAACCGAGACGGCGTCTTGGATAACCTTGCCTTTTTGAGGAAGGATGACCGTCATCTGGAAAGCCCCGTTCCCATAAGGAAGACGGACGGCGCTGAAGTACTCGTTTTCCTGATAGAGGAACGAGCCTGCGTTCTTCATCATCGGCACGGTCGATTCTTTCCCTTCCTCATCGAGGAACCTCTCCTGCGAGGTGGCCTCTGCGGGGAACGGTTCCTTCCACCGGCTTTTGAAATAGACGGCATTCATCAGGTAGGCCAGCACAGTGGCATCCACTTGGTCCAGCACATGGGTGATCATGCCGTTCGTGTGGTCGGAACACCATTGGTTTATCCTGTTCGTGGCCTCTCCGACGTCGCTGAAATCCAAGTCGGACACCGTGGCATCATAGTTTTGAACAACGCTGGTGCGATAACTGTCCAGGATAGAACAACGGTCGTTCACGAAGACTGCATCGGCGATGGACAAGGCCGTTTCCTTGTCTACGGCCGGCAGTTGCTCCAGCATCGATGAGGCGAAAGCGTTTATGGCCCGGACATCGCCCGCTTCATACCCGAGCACCCGGCAGATCTCATCAGCAGTCTCCCCCTGTGCGCCGTCGAGGATCATCCCCAGCAGGAACTGCATGCTGAGCGGCGAGATGACGAAACTCGTTTTCTGGACCTCGTTCATCCGACGGAGGAACTCGAAGGCAAAGGTTTTTCCCTGTCGGACAAAAGCTTCAGACCGGGTATCCAACTCAATCTTCTTGAGCGGGTTTTCCACCGGAGTCTCTTCCACCTCGGTCGATTCTTCCGGATTGGGCTTCGGCTCGATTGTCTTCTCGCAGGAAATGCACGCCAGGATTGACAAGGCGGCGGCCATAATAAGTCCTATTCTTCTCATAAACTGTTGTGTTTTAATGTCCTAGATTGATTCTGATGCCCGCGGCGACGGAAAACATCACAGGATGCTCGCTCCGGTAGGTAACAGGCGCATAGTTTACAATGGCGGAGTTGTCCCCCGGGATCCTCCAGCTCAGTTCCGGCTCCAGATAGATTCCGAGGCGCTTGGTCGCATTCATCTGGATTCCCCCTGCCCCGACCAGGGAAAGGCTTGGCTTGTCCTTTTCCAGGCTTTTCCCAGCAAGCGTCGCATCCAAGCAGAAATCGCCTTGTACACCCCCTCCCACATAAACGTCAAACAAGGAGTGAGAGGCAACGACCCAATCTAGCCTGACCGGAATCCCGAGATAATGGACTTGCTGTCGTTTTTCCCCGGTCTGGCTCATCGTGAACTTTGAGTTGTAGAGGGAATACTGCAGTCCGGTCGACAAATAGAGTCTTTCGGAAAGGGGAAGCCTGGCGGAAAGGCCGACCTGGATTGGAAAATAATGAGAGGACTGATCCAGAAGGTCTTTGATAGGCTCTTCTGAGGAGACAGGGTCCCCTGGCGGAATGTTTGTCTGTCCCTCACCCTGATTCTCTGTGCTGGATGATGTGGCAGATCCGCCTTGCTGTGTACCGCCTGGATTGGACGGATTGTTGATGACCCTTCCATGGCCGATATAGGAGGGAATTGTGTTGTTCTTGGCAGATGCGAGGTTCGTCGCCAAGGCTGCGAGGATGCCGGTGCCCAGGATTCCTCCTGCTGCCGGTGCCACTTTCAGGTTCACTCTCCGGGTTTTCTCCGCCATCGGGATGAAAGGGGATGTTATCTCGGGGACTATGTTTCCTGTCGATGGTTTCGTGGTGGGTTGAGGGCGATCGGGTGTTTCCGAGGTTTCAGGAACATCCGGGGCCTTAGCTCTATCAGTCGTCGCCAGCGCCTTCATCTGGTTTCCGCCCATGGACGGGGATTCGGGGGCAACAGGTCGGGGCTGGGCCGATGCCTTCTTGACTGGCGTCGGATCAATCTGGGGCGTGTCCAACTGAGAATCGGCATTTGTGTCGACCGTTGTCTGGACTTGGGCCATGGGCGCCTGCCGAACCGGTTCGATTTTCTCTTCCGGAGCTTTCGGACTCCTGAGGAGCAGGACGGCGGCGAGCCCAGCCGCGAGGGCGGGGACGATCGCCCAGACGAGCGGGAAACGCTTCGCCTTCGTCGAGCCAGCGGTGGCACGGCGAGCGTTGAACGCGGCAAGGCTGTCTTCCGGAAGATTACTTTCGTATCCTTCCAGTTTGTCCTTGACGATGTCTTCCCATTTCCTCATGATTCCTGTCCGTTCAAATAATGTCTGATCTCTTCTTTCAGTTGCTTCCTTGCTTTGGCCAGCACCCCGGCCGACCCTTTCTTGCTGATTCCCAGCATTTGGCCAATCTCCATGTGTGAGTATCCATCGATACAATACAGATTGAAGACGGCCCTTCTCAAATCCGGCAGCTTAGATATCCATTCCAGCAGCTTCTCCTCCGGAATCGTCTCCATCTCCGCTTCTGTCGGTTCCGGGATGGTATCCTGTGACCACGCGTCCAGGGAGACGGTCCGCCATCGCTTTCGCTTGATCTGGTTCAGCGCCTTGTTGATCGCAATCCGGCTGATCCATCCATAGAGGGAACCTTTGCTGCCGTTGAATGTCTGTATCTTGTCGAGCGCCTGGAGGAGCGATTCCTGCATCAGATCCTTGGCCTCCTCGTCGTCTCCCAGGTAACGCCGGCACAGTGTATACACCCTCGCTGCATATCTTCTATACAACTCACCTTCTGCCAATCTGTCTCCTTGGGAGCAGCGCCTGGCCAGTTCCTGCTCGTCCAGATCCGTATACACCTACAAGGTCATTGTTTTTCTACAAAGATAATTAGTTCAACTGTTTCCTGAACTATATACACACAAAACCCCAGAATACGTCTCCATCATCCTCATTATTTGCATCGTGGAGAAAGAAAAAAGGGCCGGAACACAATCCGGTCCCTTTTTCCAATAGCGTTACTTCACAATCTCATATTCATCGACACCGGGAATCAGTGCGATACCGGTTTCTTCGAGGTGAATCTGTCCGGCGGGGTCTATGAAGCGTACGGTGAAGACTTTTCCTTCGAGCCGCTTCGCCTGCCAGTCCATTCCGCCGGCAGTATCCATCTTCACGACCTTGATTTTGGATCCGCGCTTAATCATACCCGGTCCTCCTGTAGATTAACTTCGTGGGCGATGATTTCCCAGCAGCTTCTTTCAGCGCCATTCCCATCGGTGTAACGTTGAACTCGCACACGGCCAAGGACTCTCACGACCTTTCCTTTTGCGAGTTGGTCCAGACACCGAATCTTGGCGCTTTCGAATGCTGATACGGAGAACCAGGTGCAGTCGACAATGATTCCTCCGTCGCGTCCGTTATAGGCTGTTTCGGTGACGACGGAGAAACGAGCCATTCTGGTATCTCCGACGGGGGTAATGGCTACAGCGCCGGTGACCCCTTGAATGGTAATTGCGTTGATGTTTGGAACGATGGGCTTTGTAAGTATTTGATTGTTAGCGGGCTGGTTTTGGTGAGGTTCCCAACCCTTAGTAGATAAATGAGGTTCGGCACCAAGGTCGCTGCAAGTCGTTCATTATCAGTATGCTAACAGAAATCTGGTGCCAAACCTTCGCGTAACTGAATGATTGACATAGCGGCGGGGGGGTGGAAGGGCTCATCTGGGCACCAAAAAAGACCGCTCGCGGCGGTCTTTTTTGCGTGCCCTACACCGAGGTTTTCTCGAACCAATTGCTTGATGACTTGGACAAGATTTGGGAGTTGAGGTTCTTCATCCCCGACCCTACCGACCCGTCCAAGTGTGTTGTTTTTGCGGAATAACGAGCGGTTTTTTCTACTTCGATAGCAGGAACATCGCGATTGTATTTCCCGTTGGTAAATAAGAGGAAAAGCGCCCTCCTATGCCCGTCGAATGTGCCTTTTTGATAAGTGCTATCCCGTAGAAAACCTATTGAAATAGAAGGCACGGTAGGGTATCAAACAGTTCATCGTATTGATTGTGTCTGCATACTCGACGAAAGAATGTTCTACTATACTTGACTTTTTTACCTGACCTACCTATTTATGAGAAAAAGGATGACTATGAAAGAGTACAAGAGACAGTATCGTGAGTTAGACGATGAGACCAAGGAGAAGATTGCAGCGAGCCAACGCGGAAGGACGAAATCCGAAAGCCATAGGCAGCACATCAGTCAAGCGATGACCGAGTATTGGCAAACGGTTCCGCACCGACCAAACGCGGACGAGAATAACGATGTTCAACCCTGAAATGGATGCAGTACAATGAGAGAGATGAGATTGTCATTGATGAATTGAAACTCTGTTACATCGCGGACAGAGAGCGAATGGCCTGCCTTGCCGAAGTGGAGGTGGGTGCATCAGTTGAATTGCTCCACTACAAGTTCTATCGGTTCCTCAACGAGAGGTTCCGATACTTTTTTGTCGTGGTGGAGGATGGCGTGGAGGTGGCGCAGTTGAAATTCGGACACTATACGGATATGGAAGATGCCCCCTTGTATGTCTATCTCAAGGTTCTGAATCCCGTGTTATACGATGCCGAAAGACTTCATCGCCTGTTGGCCTTACCAGAGAAATTCGGGATGGTGTTCAATAACTTCACCGCGGTTGATTTGGCCTTGGACGGAGGTATCAATTTCCCGTCTCTGATAAAGCGAATGATGCGAGATAAGACCATTACGACCATCATCAACGGGAAAGCGGTCAAGGATAGGAAGCATGTCCTTCAGGGGGTCAGTTTCGAGTATTCATCTACCTTGGACCGCCTCAACCATCCGACCATCACCCTAAAGCAGAAGAAAGCCATAGCGAACAAGTGCAATGGTATTTCGGTTCAGGCATACGACAAAAAAGCGGAGATAGACGACCATTCCGACAAGCAGTATATCCTTGACCATTATGGTAATCCCAAGCGTCTCTACCGCCTTGAAATCCGCCTCCATTACCAAGAACTGAAGGACTATTTCACGATGTGCAAAGTATTCCCAACGCCAGAGGATTTGTTCGATGCTGAAGTCCTTAAGAAGATGTTCTTCTACCATCTGTCGGCAGTCATCCGTTTCACGAAGGGACGACGCAGAATGGATTGGGAGACCCTCCTTAAGTGCAATGGTAGGGTATAGAATAACAATATCCCCTGCCACTGCATACTATTCGTTGTCGGGCAAGGAAGAATATGCATCCTACCCGTCTCTGTATCAAAACTCCATCCGTATCACTTTAACACATAAAACAAGGTGATACACCGTCGTTTGATGTATCACCTTATCAGTTTATATTAAATGAGAATCCGATAGGAATTTTCCTTTTTATTTGCTATTTTTGCAAAACTGAGGTATAGTATATGAAAAATATATTGAATATTCTTGGGCGCTCTATGGGATGTATCGGAGCGTTCTCTTTGGTTGCCATTTTGGTTGCTATGGGTTTTAGCACATTCCTTTGGGGGCAGAGTCATGGTGCGATGCTCGGAGAAGCGGGGACGGGATTTCTTCTTTTCGCGATAGGCTCTTGTGGCACATGGTTATCTTTATATCTATGCAGTGAGGTCTATAACACCAAAACGAGCGCTCAGATTCTATCGGGAATTGCCGTAATCCTATCAGTAGTTTTGTTTCTTACTGCACCATCACTTTCGAGGTTGATAAGTCCCGAGTATCTAATTGTGTTCAGGGTATATGCGATATCTATTGCCGTTGGGGCAATCGCATTTTATATTAAGCCAGTGTTACAACCTGAATGATACAAAGGAAAATTTTTATAGATTGTTCAGCCCACCATTCTTGGTGGGTTTTTTTGCAGAGGTTACAATAATTCCTCTACGAATGACGCATTTTCCATTTCGGAATGGATTATTCTCAGGAATGTTAAGATTTTTCAAATAGGAGTACGAGACCCCAAGGGCATCCTTGCCCCAATGGTCACAAAGGGCTTTCAGGTTGCCATAGTAGTAGTGATGTCCATCCTTCTCAAGATGGACAATGGCTCGTTCTTGTTTCTTCTTTGGTTCCATCCGTATCACGAATTTTAGCCAAAAATAGTAAAATGTTGCCAATATTCAAAATAAGCACTTAAAATGTTGCATATTATTAAAATAAGCATTATATTAGCTCTTGCTAACGGATTGTGTCAAGAATTAGTAAAAATGCTAACACCCATTATGGATAAGGTCGTAATTTTGGCTCGCGTGAGCACGGACAAGCAGGAGTATCAGCGGCAGGTCAATGAACTGACCGACTATTGCACCCGCGTTGGATGGAGCGTGGAGGCAGTGTTCAGCAACAAGGTCAGCGGAGCAAAGCGGATGGAGGAGCGTCCCGAGATTATGGACCTCATCGACTTTGTGAAGTCTAATGACATCGACAAGGTGGTCTGCCTTGAAATCAGCCGCCTCGGTCGTAACACGCTTGAGGCCCTGAAGGTCATCGAGTGCCTCAACGAGCACGGGGTCAGTCTATATGTCAAGAACTACAACCTTGAGACCCTCAACCCCGACGGCAAGGTCAATCCCGTCGCATCCCTCATCTGCACCATCCTGCTCGAAATCGCTTCGATGGAACGGCTGACCATCGCGGAACGGATGGCAAGTGGTCGTGACCAATACATCGCCAAGTGCCGCAGGGAAGGTGTCAAGATGGGCCGTCCCGCAACCTATCGGAAATCCGAGGATGCGTACAAGCAGCAGTATCAAAAAGAGCTGGCACTGCTCAAGAAAGGCATCAGTTTTCGCAATGTGTCGGCCATTACGGGCACATCGGTCAACACCCTCCGTCGGCTGAAATCCATTATCGGATAGACGATTTGTTTTCCTCGATGGATTTTTGTATATTCTCATCAGGACCCTTGGCGGCCTTGCCATTCAATCCCTTTCCACGGGATGGAAAAGGGAGGCAGAATAGCCAAGATAAGCGCCCTTCTTGGGCGTACGGTAACAATCATTTACATGTTATCATTGGAGAGATGTGCGGAAGTTCTGAAAGAAGGAAACATCACATTGGAAAAAGATGTCCTCAAGGAGTTGAGAGACTATTTGTATCTGCTTGCAGGGTTGCAGGTAGAAGCGGAGAATAACGGAATAAACGGGAACGGAGATGAAGAAGGTCATACTGTACTGTAGGGTCAGCACGGACGAGCAGTCCGAAGGTTGTTCCTTGGAGATGCAGGAACGATTCCTTCGTGCGTTCTGTTCCAATCAGGGGTATCAAATCATTGGTGAGCCATACAAGGATGATTACTCTGCAAAACACTTCGATTTGCGTAGGCCCGCATTCAAGAAGTTGTATGACTATTGCAGGAGACACAAGAACGAAGTTGATGCAGTGTATTTCCTGCGCTGGGACCGATATTCAAGGAATGTCGAATTTGCATTCGCCTACAAACGCAAACTCTACGACGAGTTGGGCATCGAAATCAATGCGATTGAGTCCCCGATTGACTTCAAGGCAACGGAATGGTCAATGCTATTGGCGATGTATTGCGGCGCTGCCCATACGGAGGATGAGAAAATCGCAAGGAGGACAAAAGATGGCATCCACGGAACACTACTCAAGGGAAAGTGGTCGGGGAGAGCCCCGCGTGGCTACAAGAATATGCGCAGAGCGAAACACGACTGTTGGATTGAGATTGACGAGCCCAAGGCGGAGTTGGTCCGCACCCTTTTCCACGAAGTTGCTAAAGGGATTGAGACCCCGACCTGCATCAAGAGGCGAGTATGGCCGTCATTGCCCGATACAAGTCTATTTGAGATGCTACGAAACCGTTTCTATGTTGGAGATGTGTTTGTTCCTGCGTATGGCGATGACCCTGACCAATATGTCAAGGGTCAGCACGAGCCGTTGATTGACCGTGAGACTTTTGACCTTGTTCAAGACATCATTGACGGAAAACGCAAGCAGACCCCGAAGTTGAGCAAGCCCGTCAATCCTAACCTCTACTTGAGGAAATTCATCGTCTGCCCCATCTGTGGTCATATCCTTACTGGCGCAGCGAGTAAAGGGAATGGTGGGTATTACAACTATTACTTCTGCAATCACGACCACAAGCATCTCAATGTTAGGGCTGAAGATGCGAACAAGAAGTTTGTGTCGTATGTATCGGGCCTGAAACCCAATCAGACCGTTCTGAAACTCTACAACGAAATCTTGATGGATATCAAGGGAGATTGCGTGAAAGCCAACATCAAGCAGGCAGAGCGACTTGAGAAAGACTTGAGGTCCGTTGAAGAACGAATTGAGCGAGTCAATGACAAGTATTTCGACGGCGAGATTACCAAAGCCGAGAGGCAGCAGAACCTGACCCGTTACGGAGCCGAAGCCAATCGGCTGAAGGCCCAAATTGAAGCGTTGAGATTGAACGAGGACCTCAACATCAAAGACAAGATGTCCTACTCCATCAACCTCATTGGAAACCTTGGAACATTCTTTCAGTCAGCCCCTTGCGAGGTGAAAATCAAGATGCTTGGTTCGATATTTCCTGAAAAGATTGAATTTGACGGAAAGAATTATCGAACCAAGTCCTACAACAAGATGCTTGACATTATCTATCAGGAAACCAAGCAATTGCAAGGACGGAAAAAGAAGAAGTCTCCCCAAAACGAGGGAGACTTCGGTTGCGTGCCCAGAGCGGGGCTCGAACCCGCACGTCTTTAGGGGACACTGGATTTTGAGTCCAGCGCGTCTACCAATTCCGCCATCCGGGCAGGGGGATGGTCTCGGGAGAGACGGGTTGCAAATGTACCGCAAAATTGGGGAATTGCCAAATTTTTCAAGTATCTTTGTAATCTTATGGTCAAGGAGTATATCGTTACCGTCGATGGGAAGCCGGCCGGCCGGGTGGTCGGCCGCGAGCGGCTGGGGGAGATTGCCCCGCTGGTCGCGGAAGAGTCCGAAGTGTTCGTCGTTTACGATGCGAACGCGGCGGAGGTGGCGGCCGAGGTGATCGAGGCCGTGCCCGGCGTGCGCGGCAGCATCGCCATCGAGACGTCCGAGGAGGACAAGTCGATGGATACGGTCCTGCTCATCGAGCGGTCGCTGCTGGAGGCGGGGGCGTCCCGGAAGGCGCTGGTGCTCGCCGTGGGCGGCGGCATCACGACCGATCTCGCGGGGTTTGCCGCGTCCATCTACAAGCGCGGCGTGCGGTATGCCAATGTCCCGACCACCCTGCTCGCCCAGGTCGATGCGGCCGTGGGCGGCAAGACGGGGGTGAATTTCGAGGACTATAAGAATATGCTGGGCGTGATCGTCCAGCCGGTCTTCACCTTCGTGTGCGCCGATGCGCTGCGCACGCTGCCGCGCCGCGATTTGCTGTCCGGGGCGGCGGAGCTGCTGAAGACCTTTATCATCGAAAACGAAGACGACCACTACGGCCGCGCGGTGCGCTGGCTGGCCGAAGGCGGCGCCGCGGCCGAGCTCCAGGAGCTCGCGCTCGCCGCCGCCGGCGTGAAGGCCGCCATCGTCTCGCGCGACCCGTTCGAGGCCGGCGAGCGCCGGAAGCTCAACCTGGGCCACACGTTCGCCCACGCCATCGAGCACGAGGCGCTCCGGCGCGGGGACGACATCACGCACGGCGAAGCCGTCGCGATGGGCATCGTCCTCGCCGCCCGGCTCTCCGACGCGCTGGGCGTGTCGGCCGGCCTGGAGGCCCGCCTCGCGGCGGACTTCGCCGCCGCCGGCCTCCCCACCCGGGCCCCCTACCCGGTGGAAACCCTCGCCGGCGCGATGGACAAGGACAAGAAGGCCGAGGGCTCCCTCGTGCACTTCGTCCTTGCGGAGCGCATCGGCTCCGTCCTCATCCGCGACCTGACCGTCGCCCAAGCGCTTAAAGCATTGACATTATGATTTGTACATCCATACAAGGCAAGACCCTGGAGGAGATCCTCGAGATCCTGGAGAGCGGGGAAGTGGAGATGGCCGAGATCCGGCTGGACCTTTGCGACCTGGACGAGGAGGAGATCGAAGAACTCTTCACGCAGTCCGACGTGCCGCTCATCGCGACGTGCCGGATCGCCAGCCTCGCGCAGCGCGTCGCCGCGGAAGGCGACCCGCTGGACGATGCCGGCCGCGTGCTCTCCGAGCAGGGACTCTACGCCTCCCAACCGCGCAAGGGCCGCAATCCTGCCGAGGAACTCGCCGAGAACCAGCTGCTCAAGGCCATCGAGGCCGGCGCCAAATATGTGGACCTGGAAGTGGAGGCCCCGCCGATGATGGGCCGCAAGATCCGCCAGGCCTGCCAGGAATACGGCACGATGCTCATCCGCTCGTTCCACGATTTCGAAGGAACCCCGCCGGAAGCCACGCTGCTGTCCCTGCTGGACAAAGGCCGCCGCTTCGGGGGCGAAGTGGTCAAGATCGTGACCACAGCTACCTGCAAGGCCGATGCGGACCGCGTGATGGCCCTCTACCGCGAGGCCGTCCCCGGTACGCTCGTGGCGTTCTGTATGGGCCCTGAAGGCCGGGAATCCCGCCTGGAAGCCCTCAAGCAGGGCGCGCCCTTCACCTACGCCTGCCTCACGGCGGAAGAGGCCACGGCCCCGGGCCAGTGGACCACCGCCGAAATGCGCCAGGCCGTGTACGGCGACTTCCGCTTCATCGGCACGGACGAGACGCTCGAGATGCCGGCGTCCAAGAGCTTCGCGCAGCGGGCGATCGTCGCCGCGGCCCTCGCCCAGGGTACTTCGCACCTGACCGGCTATTCCCCCTGCGGGGACAACGAATCGGCCCTCGCCGCCGCCCGGAAACTCGGCGCGCGGGTCACCGTGAAGGGTTCCGAACTGGAAATCACCGGCATCGGCGCCTTTGAAAAGTGCCTGACCATCAGTGAGATGCCAGTGGGCGAGTCGGGCTTCCTCACCCGGATGCTCATCCCGGTCCTGTCGGTCGTCGCCGACGGTCCGGTCCGCGTGACGGGCGAAAAGACCCTCCTGGGGCGTCCCCTCGCCGGGGCGCACGACATTATGGCCTCGTTCGGGGTGCGGCTGATACCGGAGATTTCTCCACTCGCTCCGCTCGGTCGAAATGACAAAGACCGTTCTGTCATTTCGAGCGAAGTCGAGAAATCTCACGTTGCCCGCAAGGGCGACTGCTTCATCCCGCTGACCGTCAAGGGGCCGCTGGTCCCGGGCCGGGCCGATGTGTCCGGCAAGGGCGGCTCGCAGCTCATCTCCGGTCTGCTGGCGGCCCTGCCGCTGGCCTCGAACCGGTCCACGGTCTATGTCCACGACCCCCGCAGCATCCCCTATCTGTTCATCACCGTGGACGTGCTCCGCAAGTTCGGCATCGAGATCGGCTCGGAGATGGAAGGGGGCGAGGATTTCCTGCAGACGCAGGACTGGACCCTGTGCACCGGCCTGACCTTCAAGATGCGCGGCCAGCAGCATTACCGCGCGGCGGACTTCCGCATCGAGGGCGACTGGTCCGGCGCCGCGAACTTCCTCGTGGCCGGCGCCATCTTCGGCGACGTGGAGGTGGAAGGGCTGGACACCCAGTCCCTCCAGGCCGACATCTCCATCATGGACATCCTGATGGACGCCGGGGCGAGCATGTCCCAGCTGGAAGGCGACACGCCCACGACCGGGCCCATCCACGTGGCCCGCGCCCCGCTCTGCGCCTTCGAAACCGACCTGAACAACTGCCCGGACCTCTTCCCGATCGTGGCCGTGCTGGCCGCCTTCTGCCCGGGCGAGAACCGCATCCGCGGCGTGGAGCGTCTCCGCCACAAGGAGACCGACCGCGCCGCCGCGATCGTGGATATGCTCACGCAGATGGGCGTTCCCGTCCAGGTCGACGAGGACGAGATGACCATCGAAGGGATGGCCCTGCCGCAGCGCCTCCTCACCGGCAACCTGCTCAAGGGCGGCCGGTATACTTCCCACGGCGACCACCGGATGGTGATGGCCCTCAAGGTGGCTGCGCTCGGCGCCGACGGCCCCGTGGACATCGACGACACGGCCTGCGTGGCCAAATCCTTCCCGGGATTCAACGATTTATTCGACAAACTATGAACGCTTTTGGTAACATATTCAGAGTAAGCATCTTCGGCGAGTCGCACGGAGAACAGATCGGCGTGGTCGTGGACGGCCTCGCCCCGGGCATTCCGCTCAGCGAGGCGGATTTCGCGGCGGACATCGCCCGCCGCCGGAGCGGCGCGAAGGGCACGACCCCGCGCGTGGAGGCGGATGAGCCCGAGATTCTCAGCGGCGTCTACGAAGGCTATACGACCGGTGCTCCGCTCGCCGTCGTCTTCCACAATACGAACACCCGCAGCCAGGACTACGAAGCCCTGCTGAACGTCCCGCGTCCCGGCCACGCGGACTACACGGCGAACCTCAAGTACGGCGGCTTCCAGGATCCGCGCGGCGGCGGCCATTTCTCCGGCCGCCTGACGCTCCCGGTCGTCGCCGCCGGCGTCATCGCGAAGAAACTTCTCTTCGCGACCATCGCCGGCGCCACCCGCGGCCGCGTCCAGTTCCGCTGTGACGCCCGCCTCGTCGAGATCGGCGGAATCGCCGACCAGACGCAGTGGGAGGCCGCCCTGGACCAGGCGCAGAAGGAAGGCGATTCGCTGGGCGGCGTCGTGGAGTGCGTCGTTTCCGGCGTCCCCGCCGGGCTCGGAGAGCCCTTCTGGGACAGCGTGGAATCCCGCATCTCGCACGCCCTCTTCGCCATTCCCGGCGTCCGTGGCGTGGAGTTCGGCGACGGCTTCGCCGCCGCCCGGATGAAGGGTTCCGAGCACAACGACGTGTACGCCCCCGCTGGCTGCGGCGGCCACGGCCACGGCGGCTGCCACGAGCACGGCGCCGACCACGAAGGCTGTTGCCACGAGCACGGCGAAGGCGAGGGCTGCTGCCACGGCGGCGAAGAGCACGACCACGAAGGCGGCTGCTGCCACGGCGGCGAAGGCCACCACGAGGGCGGCTGCTGCGGCCACCACCGCAACCGCCTGGTGACGCCCGCCACCAATCACGCCGGCGGCGTGAACGGCGGCATCACCAACGGCAATCCGCTGGTGTTCCGCGTCGCGTTCAAACCCACCTCCAGCATCGCCAAGGCCCAGGAGACCTACGATTTCGCCAAGGGCGAGATGACGACCCTGCAGGTCCCCGGCCGCCACGACACCTGCTTCGCCCTGCGCACGCCGGTCATCGTGGAGGCCATGGCGGCCATCGTTCTCGCGGACCTTGTCGGAATGGCGTGATGGAAAAGAAGCGTCTCCTTTCGATCGACACCCTCCGGGGAATGGATATGCTCCTGATCATGGGCCTGTCCACCCTGCTTGTCCGCCTCTGCCGCCTGTTTCCCGGCGGATCGGATTTCTGGCTCGCCCGCCAGATGAGCCACGTGGAGTGGAACGGCCTGGCCATCATGGACATGGTCTTCCCGGTGTTCCTGTTCATCGCGGGCCTTTCTTTCCCGTTCTCCTATGCGAGCCAGGTGGAGAAGGGGCGCACTTCCTGGGAAATCCACCGGAAGATCTTCGTCCGCTGCCTCGTGCTCATCGTGTTGGGCATCGTCTATAACGGATTCTTCAACCTGCGCTTCCCGCAGCGGTACGCCAGCGTCCTGGCCCGTATCGGCCTCGCCTGGATGTTCGCCGCGCTGCTGTATGTCCATTGCAAGCCCAACGCCCGGATCATCATTGCGACGGTCCTGCTCGTCGGCTACGGCCTCCTCATCACCTTCGTCGGCGCGCCCGACGCCCCCGCCGGCGCCGGTCCGCTCACGCAGGACGGCTGCCTGAGCGGCTGGATCGACCGCATCCTCCTGCCCGGCAAGCCGTACTACGGCAACTTCGACCCGGAAGGCCTGCTGGGCGTCATCCCGGCCACGGTGACGGCGATGCTGGGGATGTTCACGGGCGAGTTCATCCGCCTGCCCGAGGAAAAATGCGGCGGCGGAAAGAAGACCCTCCTGATGCTGGGCGCCGCGGCCGCGCTCATCGCCGTCGGCCTGCTCTGGAGCCTGTCGCTGCCCTTGAACAAGAAGCTCTGGACCAGCACTTTCGTCCTGGTGGTCGGCGGCATCTCCATCGCCCTGTACGCCCTCGTGTATTACATCGTGGAGGTGAAGGGCCATACGAAATGGACCTTCTTCTTCCGCGTCATCGGCCTGAACTCTATCACCATCTACCTGCTGCAGCAGATCGTGCCCTTGCGGGAAGTTTCCAACTTCTTCCTGGGCGGCACGGCCGCGCTCCTGCCGGAAGCCTGGGGCGCCGTCCTGCTGGCCGTGGGCTACATCGCCGTCTGCTGGCTGCTGCTGTACTTCCTGTACAAGCACAAAGTTTTCCTGAAGGTATAAGGCGGGCCCCATTCCCAAAAATTCATTATCTTTGTAAACTACCGCAATGACGGCAGTTTGATATGGCCGAAAACGACAAAATCATACAGGAATTCACCTCCGGGGAGTACAAGGAAGGGTTCGTGACGGACGTGG
>CAMNGM010000012.1 GCA_946538425.1 uncultured Bacteroidales bacterium
AGAAGCCCGAGAACAGCTACGCCGCCCTTGACGAGATGATCGCCCACGTGGAGAAGCTCGTCCAGGACCTCGGTCTCCGCTACCGGATCCTCCGCCTGTGCGGCGGCGATTTGAGCTTCACCTCCGCCATCACCTACGACTTCGAACTCTGGTCCGCCGCCCAGGGCCGCTGGCTCGAGATCTCTTCCGTCTCCAACTTCGAGAGCTACCAGGCGAACCGCCTGAAGTGCCGCTACAAGGACGAGAATGGCAAGACCCAGCTCGTGCACACCCTGAACGGCAGCTCCCTGGCTCTCCCGAGAGTTGTCGCCGCGCTGCTGGAAGACAACCAGAAGGACGGTTACATCGAGATTCCGGAAGTTCTCCGTCCCTACACCGGCTTCGACCGCATTGGATAAGCCGCGCATCATACTCGGCATCGACCCCGGAACCCAGCTCTTGGGTTTCGGGGTTGTCCGTGCCGTGGGCAAAAAGGCCGAGTACGTGGATATGGGCATCCTGGACCTGAGGAAGGAAAAGGACGCCTACACGAAACTGCAGGCCATCTTCGACTGCATTTCCCAGGTGTGCGAGTCCTACCATCCGGACGAGCTCGCCATTGAATCGCCGTTCTACGGCAAGAATGCGCAGGTCGTGCTGAAGCTCGGCCGCGCACAGGGGGCCGCGATCATCGCCGCCCTCGAAGCGGGGGTCGTCTCCGTGACGGAGTACGCGCCCCGCAAGGCCAAGGAGGCCATCGTCGGCAACGGCGCCGCCTCCAAGGAGCAGGTCCAGCTGATGCTGGAAAAGACCCTCGGGGTCACGCTGGCGGCGGAGCACCTGGATGCGACGGACGCCCTCGCCATCGCCCTATGCCATCACTATGAAACTTCGAATCCGATCTCTTCCGTCAAAGGGAAAGGCGGCTGGGAGCAGTTCCTGAAGGACCATCCCGACCGGATCAAATAATTTTTAAAAATTTTGCATCAGGTGGTTAAACCCTCGCAGGCGCGAGGCGTCTAACTGCATTGTACGGCCCGTAGAATGGGCGAATTGTGTTTATTTATGTCAACAAGAAGGATTCTGCTTTTGCTGGTCAGCCTGTTCGCTTCGGTGGCGATGATGGCCCAGAACGTGAACGTCACTGTGAAACTTCAGGATGCGTCGAATGACGAGCCGATCGGCTTCGCCACCGTGTCCCTCACCCCCGAAAAAGGGAGCGCCAAGTATTCGCTGACCGACAACAATGGTAAGGGTACCATCGAGAAAGTCAAGGTGGGCAAGTACACTTTCAAGGCCGAAATCATGGGCTACAAGTCCTATGAGAAGGCCGTGGAAGTCACCAAGGAGGCGACTGACCTCGGTGTGGTGAAGATGGAGCTGGACCAGCGGGTGCTGGACGCCGCTTCCGTGACCGCGACCGGCAACCCGATCATCATCAAGAAGGATACGGTCGAGTACAACGCCTCCTCGTTCAAGACCACGGATACCGACATGCTCATCAACCTCCTCAAGAAGCTCCCGGGCATCGAGGTCGATGACAACGGTTCCATCACCGCGAACGGCGAGACCATCACCAAGATTACCATCGACGGCAAGACCTTCTTCCTGGATGACCCGCAGCTCGCCTCCCAGAACCTTCCCGCGAAGATGATCGAGAAGGTGAAGGTCGTGAAGAAGAAGTCCGAGCAGGCCGAATTCACCGGCATCGACGACGGCAATGACGAGACCATCATCGACCTCTCCGTGCAGAAGAGCATGATGAACGGTGTCTTCGGCAACATCACCGGCGGCGTCGGCCACGACATCCCCTCCAAGGAGAACGACATGAACGACTGGCGCTACACCGGCAACGGCATGGTCGGACGCTTCACGGACAGCTCCCAGCTCTCCGTCATCGCCAACGGCAACAACGGCGCCGGCGGCATGGGTTTCACCAACATGGGTGGCAACATGATGGGCCAGATGATGGGCGGCGGCCGCGGCATGGGCGGCTTCGGTGGCGGCATGGGCGGCTTCGGCGGCGGCATCACCACCTCCTGGATGGGCGGCGTCAATGCGGCGGCAGACCTGCTGGACAACCGGATGGAACTCTCCGGGAACTACATGTACAGCGGCTCCAACACCGAGTCCATGTCGGATTCTTATCAGGAGAACTACTATGCTGACTGGACCCAGATCCAGGAGACCACCAACACCAGCTACCAGCGCAACAACGGCCACCGCGTGGGCGTGCGTCTGGACCACAAGTTCTCCGACAATACCTCCATCCTCTTCCAGCCGCAGTTCAACTACAGCCAGGGTGGTTATAACCAGACCCAGGTCTTTGACACATGGCGGGACCAGAAGAATGACGCCAACAAGGCGACCGAGGGTTTCTCCACCAACCACGGCCTGAACAGCAACTGGTCGGCCAACGGCTTCCTCCTCTTCCGTCAGCGCCTGGGAATGCCCGGACGTACCCTGTCCATCAATCTGAACTGGACCCTCTCGAACAACCATTCCGACGGCTTCAACCAGTCGGTCACCAATACCATCAGCGGCTTCAATCCCGGTACGGCCCTGGTGAACCAGCGCGTGGACCAGGCCTCCCGTACACAGAACGCGGGCGCCCGCCTCGTGTATACGGAGCCCCTTGGCGGCGGTTTCTATGTGGAAGGCAGCTACCAGTACAACTACAGTCAGTCCAACTCCAACAAGGACGTGTACAACAGCCTGTACAATTCGATGGGCACGTATGATTATGACATCGCCGCCCGCACGATGGAGTATCTGGGCGACGGCGAATACGATGCGGCCTATTCCAACAAGATCCTGAACCGCAACATCAACCAGAGCGCCGGCCTGGCCTTCATGTATCAGGAAGGTGACGTCCGCGCGCAGCTCGGTATGACCGCCAACCCGCAGAACCAGCACAACGAGACCAACGGCAAGGTCTACGACAACAAGACTTTGAACTGGGCCCCGCGCGCGATGCTGTTCTACGACTTCAACGAGAACGCGAACATCCGCATCAACTACAACGGCCGGAGCGGCCAGCCGTCCACCAACCAACTGATGCCGGTCCTGGACAACTCTGACCCGACGTCGATGACCCTTGGTAACCCTTATCTTCAGCCGTACTTCAACCACAACGGCCGGGTCGAACTGGAGTACTCCAACCGGCAGACCTTCTTCACCGCCCGCCTGAACCTGCAGGGCGGAATGAACCAGAACCCCATCGTGAATGCGACCTGGAACGAGAACAACCGCCGGTACTCCTTCCCGGTGAACGGCAAGAATACCTACAATGGCGGCGTCCGGATCATGGTCAACGCCCCGATCGCGAAGTCCAATTTCTCCATCTCCAACAACGCCAACGTCAACTACTCGATGTCTACCAGCTATGTGGGCAATTCGACGCTGAACACGAAGGAATTCTGGAATGACGCGATGGACGATTTCAATTACGAGAAGTTTCACGAGGTCCATCCCGACCTGAACGACGACAAGGACTTCATCGTCAACAGCACCCGGACCCTGAGCGTGATGGAGCGTCTGAACCTGAACTACCGCAGCGACAACTTCGAGGTCCGCGTGAACGGCGGCACCCGCTTCAACAAGCCCTGGTACAGCGTGAAGACCACCAGCAACACCGAGAACGTGACCTGGAACAACTCCGTGGGCGGTTCCGTCAACTGGACCATCGGCTACACCGGTCTGACGTTCACCACCGACGCGAACTACAACTGGTACAATGGCTACAAGACCGACCAGCCTTCCCGCCTGATCTGGAACGCCGGCCTGCAGATGCCCATCATCTACAATTCCGCGACGATCGCCGTGAACGCCTATGACATCCTGGGCCAGCGGAAGAACCTGAGCACGACCCAGAACGAGAACCTCTACTCCGAGTCCCGTTCCCTCTCCATCGGTCGCTATGTCATCCTTTCCTTCACCTGGCGCTTCGGCACCTTCGGTGGCCGTAACGGCCGTATGGGCGGTTTCGGCGGCGGACGTGGTGGCTTCGGCGGCGGCCGTGGCGGCCGTGGCGGCATGGGCGGCGGTATGCCCATGGGTGGCGGCATGATGGGCGGCGGTTTCCGCGGCGGCTTCTAGCAGCCACCACGACAGCGTCATTCCCGGCTTGACCGGGAATCTCTTCTGTCATTCCGAGCGAAGCGAAGGAATCTATTTCATGGCGGTCACATACGACCGCCATTTTTCAATCAACGCGGTCATGTCCTCGGGCAGGGGAGCCTCGAGGAAGATGCGCTCGCCGGTGCGGGGGTGGGTGAAGCCCAGGGTGCGGGCGTGGAGCGCCTGCCGGGGGCAGATCGCGAAGCAGTTCTGGATAAACTGGCGGTATTTGGTGTAGATGGTGCCCTGGCGGATTTCGGAACCGCCGTAGCGTTCGTCGTTGAAGAGGGGATGGCCGATGGAGGACATGTGGACGCGGATCTGGTGCGTCCGCCCGGTTTCCAGCCGGCATTCCACGACGGTGATGAAGCCGTAGCGCTCCAGCACTTTCCAGTGGGTCACGGCCCATTTCCCTTTCTCCGGATCGTCGTACACGCGGAAGCGGAGCCGGTCGTTCGGGTCCCGGCCGATGGTGCCGGAGATGGTGCCCTCGTCCTCGGCGATGTTGCCCCAGACGACGGCGGTATAGACCCGGTCGATGGAATGGACGAAGAACTGGTCGGCGAGATGGGCCTGCGCCTGCGGGTTCTTGGCAACCACCAGCAGGCCGCTGGTGTCCTTGTCGATGCGGTGCACGAGCACGCCCAGCCGCTCGTCCTCGCCGTCGGGCCCCTGGGAGATCCCCAGATAGTAGGCGAGGGCGTTCACGAGGGTGCCGGTGTAGTTGCCGTGTCCCGGATGGACCACCATCCCGGCGGGCTTGTTGACCACGAGCACGTCGTCGTCCTCGTAGGCGACGTTCAGGGGAATGTTTTCCGGCAGGATTTCCACGCCCCGCCGCTGGTAGGGCATCACGAACTTGATGACGTCGCAGGGGCGAATGATGGTATTGGCCTTCGCAGGCTTGTCGTTCACGAGGACATAGCCCAGCTTGATGGCCTGCTGGACGCGGTTGCGGGAGGTGTCTTCCTGGTGCGTGGTGATGAACTTGTCCACGCGGAGCGGCGCCTGGCCCTTGTCGGCCACCAGGCGGAAGTGCTCGAACATTTCCTGTTCGTCCTCCTGCGGGAGAAGGGTCTCGTCGTCGAGGGGGGACATTATTCGGTAGGAAGCTTCTCGGGATCGAGGGTCAGGTACAGGTTGATGGACGACCCGTACGTGCGGGTCTGTCCCAGGCCGTCCTGCTGGTACACGATGGCGTTGACGGAATCGGCGTAGGTGCGGATGCCGCTGTCGAAGCGAACGCGGCCCACGTTCAGGTACCGGTCGTGCAGGGCGTCCACGGCGCTGACATATTTCTGGCCGATCACGCGCGGCACCACCGTCGGGCGCTCGTCGCTGGAGAGTCCCAGGGTCAGGTCCACGTCGGACCCGCTGACCACGAGGTCGCCGGCGCGCACGTTCCGGCCCCGGACCGTCTGGCGGAGCACGTTGTTCGTGGCGATGTCCTGCGTATAATTGAGCTTCCCGAGCGACAGGCCGCGGTTGTTCAGCTCCGCGCGCGCCTCGTTCAGCGAGTAGCCGATCAGGTTGGGCATCACCACCTTCCGGGGAACGATGGAATTGATGGTCAGGAAGATGCTGCGTCCCTTCTTCACCGTGGCACCGGCCTTGGGCTGCTGCCGGTACACCACGCCGGCGCCCAGCCTCCGCACGAACACGGAATCCGTCACCTTCACGCCCACGTGGCCGGCGCGCGCCGCTTCGTGCGCCTCGGCGACCGTCATATTCGTGAAGTCCGGCACCGTCACCGTCCGGTTGTGGCGCGTCACGAGGCTCAGTCCCACCTGCGCCGTCAGGAGCAGCCCGGCGACCAGGAGGGCCGCCAGCAGCAGGTTCCTCACAATCCAGTTGCCCAGAATCCCCTTGCCGGCCTCCGTCACCTTTTTCTTGCTATCTTTCTTTGCCATGGCAAAATGCTTTCTTGATGTCAAGCTACAAAGTTAAAAATAATTCTCCGAAAAGCCACTACCCTCCGGAAGCGGCCCGTACCGGCGCGGTTCCCCGGCGGAACTTCCGCCCCTTTTTTCTCGCATCCCCAGTCTGTCGCAATTTCCTGCGCTGGCTGCCTTCAGAGGCCGAAATAAGGCAGATAGGGCCTGATGGTAAAAGTGCGGTGTTTTAGTGTAAAATATTGAAATATAGCATTTTATGATGCGAGATAATAAATGGGCGATTTTTGCCGCGCTTCGGCTTTTTCCATTAGATTCGCTCCGGGAAATGATTATTGCCGGAATTTTGTTATATTTGTGACACAGAAATCTACTGCTTCCTGTAACTCCTGCATAGGGAAAACCGGACACTTTCTTTAGGGATAAAAGAGAACAGGAAGTATTCAGGAGGCTATGTGCTTGAGCACAGGAGCCTCATTTCTCGTGCGGACCCAGTCCGGTTTCCGCCCTTAGATGCCGGTTGCTGTGCTCTCTTGTGCTAAAAGAGAACACGATGAAAGCCAGGATTCCCATCTTGTCCGTCCTGCTGTTTCTGGCAGTTTGCTGCGGCAGCCGCAAAGCCGCGGAAAGGGAAGCGTATGCGTCCCTGGACACGGTGATCCGGCTGTATGAGGCCGGAGCCGATACCATCGACGCGGAGCTGCTGGCGCCGGCCCTGTCCTATTTCCCGTCGAAAGGAGATGCATCGACCCGGGGGAGGCTCTGGTTCCATTGGGGGCTGATCTGCTTCGACCAGGGCGCCTATGACCAGGCGATCGTCTCTTACGAAAAGGCGCTGGAGCAGACCCGCATCTCGGGAGACAGGCATCTCGAGGGACTGGTCTGCCGCGCCATCGCCGATACCTACAACGGGACCTACAACATCCGCGAGGACACCGTGTATATGCGGAAAGCGTGGCGGGCGTTCGATGCGCCGGAGGACTCGCTGTACCGGGCGGAGGTCGCCCTCCGGCTCGCCGCCGCCTATATGAACGCGCGGGAATGGGACAAGGCGGACACGCTGCTGCAGGAAGTCCTGCCGGTCTGCGCCCGCAACCGGGCCCTGCTCGGCCGCGGTCTGGACGTGTATTCTTTCTACCTGCTGAATTCGCCCTCGGCGGATCCCGAACGGGCGATCCAATGCTTCCGGGCAGCGGAGGATGCGGGGTTCCGCCTGAGTGACGAAAAGCTGTGCGACTGGGGCTACGCCTTGTATCTGACCGGGCGCGAAGCGCAGGCGGACCGGCTCTGGGACAGCCTGGCGCGGCTCCACCCGGAAGGGCTGGCGCAGCTTCAGTACCGCCAGTACGACCGGTACTGCCTGGAGGGAAAAGTGGAGCAGGCCTTGCCCCTGATGGAAAGAATCGTGTTCCGGCAGGATTCCTTGCTGCGTGTCCAGGCCTCCGAGGCCGTGAGCCGGGCGCAGCGGGATTATCTGGAGGCCGTCGCCGAAGGAGAGCGGCTGACCGCCGCGCGGGAGCGGGACCGGAAGCGGACAACCTGGGGCGTGGCGGCGCTGGTCATCGTCCTGCTGCTCATCACGGGTTACGCCATCGCCCAGGAGGCGAGGGAGCGGCTGGACACCGTCCGGCTGGCGCTGGAGGAGTCGGAACGGATGACCCGGCGGCTGACGGAAGCGGAGCAGCGGCACATCAACAAGATTGAAACGCTGCAGCGGAGCGCGCGCAACCGGGAGGCGACCCTGCAGGAAATCCGGTCGGACTACCTGGAGATGTTCCGGGACGGGTATCGGCGGCTGGGGCGGCTGTTCGAGGACAAGCAGTTCGCCGAGACGCAGGCGAAGACCGAATCCGTCCTTTACCGGAGGGTCTGCCAGGAACTCCAGGACATCGACGGAGACAGCAAGGGCTTCCAGCGCCTCCAGGAGTATATCGAGGACCATCTGGACCATCCGATCGCGTCCCTGCGGCAGGACATTCCCACCTTGAACGAAAAGGACATCCGGCTCTTCTGCTACCTGGTCATCGGCTATGATGCTCCGCTGATCGCCACCTTGATGGGGGTCGGGAAGGGGCGCACCGTCCACGACTGGAAAAGCAGGCTGGTGACCCGGATACGCCGCCTGCCCGCCTCCAGGGCCAGGCGGTACCTGGACCTGATTCGCTGAGGGTTTCCAAGCCTTGCAAATCCGGTGGAAAGGGAGTAACTTTGTCCGGTTATGAAGAAGAACCGGACCGTTCCGTTGTTGTGCCTGGCAGCGGTTTTCGTGCTGCTGATGAGCGTGCCTTTCCTGGTGGAGGGGTGCGGATGGATGGCGCTGCTGGGATTCGTTCCGCTGCTCTGTATGGAGCGGGTGGCGGATGCACAGGGTGTGAAGCATTTCTGGTGGTGGCATTACGGGACGTTCGTCGCGTGGAATGCGGTGACGACGTTCTGGGTGTGCAATGCGACGGTCGGGGGCGGCATTTTCGCCGTGCTGGCCAATGCGCTCCAGATGTCCCTGGTGTTCGGGCTCTTCCGGTGGGTGAAGCGGCGTTTCCGCGGACGCAGTTCCGCGCTGCCGTATCTGTTCCTGGCGGCGGCGTGGATCGCGTGGGAGAAGTACTATCTCACGGTGGCGGAGATTTCGTGGCCGTGGCTGGTGCTGGGGAACGCGTTCGCCGGCACTCCCTCCCTGGTGCAATGGTATGAGTTCACCGGGACCCTGGGCGGGTCGCTCTGGATCTGGGCGTCGTCGCTGTCGGTGTTCGGGCTGATGGTGGCGCTGTCCGACGGCCGGTTCGCCGCGCGCTGGAACGGCAAGGCCCGTTTTGCGGCGGTGGCCGGTACCTTCCTGGCCCTTTTCGGACCGATGGTCTGCTCCCTGGTGGTCGGAAACCGGTATCAGGAGGTCTCGGAAGGGACGGTGCCGGTGGTGATCGCCCAGCCGAATTTCGATCCGTACCATAAGTTCCAGTCGATGACGCAGGACGAGCAGACGGCCGTGCTGCTGGACCTGTTCGCCCGCGGGCTGCAGGATACCCGGAAAGAGCATCCGGACGATTCGTCCACGGCCCTGCTGCTCGCTCCCGAGACATTCACGTCGGATATCATTTGCAACGACGTGCCTTCCAGCCGGACTTTCCGGCGGTTCGTGTCGTTCCTCCGGGAACATCCGGGCGCGGAAATCCTGTTCGGGGCCTCGTCCTGGACACAATTCATCCAGGCGGCCCGCCCTTCCGCGAATGCGCGGAAGCTGGGGGACGGCGCCTGGTACGAGACCCACAATTCGGCGCTGATCGTGGACTCGCTGGGCCGCTACGGGCTCTACCAGAAGTCCAAGCTGGTGCCCGGCGTGGAGATGCTGCCCTATGTGAAGGTGCTCGGGCCCATCGACGATCGACTCCTCGGTGGGGTGGCCGGGCGCTGCGTCGGCCAGCCTTCCGTTTCCAACCTGATGTTCCATCAGGAAGTGCCCGTCGGGTGCGCCGTGTGCTACGAATCCGTGTACGGGGAGCACTGCGCTTCCTACGTTCGCGCAGGCGCCCAACTCCTGACCGTCATCACGAACGATGCGTGGTGGGGGGATACGCCCGGCTATCGGCAGCATCTGAACTACGCCCGGCTGCGGGCCATCGAGACGCGGCGGGACATCGCCCGGTGCGGGAACACCGGCATCTCGGCCTTCATCGACCAGAAGGGCCGGATTCTCCAGCGGTCGGCCTGGTGGGAGCCGGCGGTGCTGCGGGGGACGGTGAACCTCTCCTCCCGCGAGACCTTCTTCGTGCGTGCCGGGGACCTTGTCGGCCGTCTCGGCGTATTCCTTTTCGTCCTCCTTTTCGCTGCGGCGCTCATCCGCCGGAAATAGTTGTTTCTGCAGGATGAAATCCGTATCTTTGTCCGTATGAAAAAGTTAGTAGTAAGTCTTCTCCTCGTGTTGGCGGGCCTTTCGGCCTTTGCGCAGCAGATTCCTGCCGTGTCCTTGCAGGACGGAGCCGGCAAGGTGGTGACGACCACTTCCCTCATCGACCATAAAACCCCCTTCGTGATCAGCATCTGGATGACCACCTGCAAACCCTGCCTGAAGGAACTGGACACCCTCTCCGAGGAGTTCCCGGACTGGGACGGCGGTTTCCCGCTCCGGATCTATGCCGTGTCGATGGACGACAGCCGTTCGCAGAAACGGGCCGTCGCGATGGCGCAGGGGCGCGACTGGGAGGGAATTTCCGCTCTGTTCGACGTGAATGCGGACCTCCGTCGCGCGCTGAACGTAAGTTCCGTGCCGCAGGTGTTCGTTTACGACAAGGAGGGGAAACTTTTCTATACCCATATCGGCTACCGCCCGGGTGACGAGCAGGAACTCCTGAACCAGGTCCGCCAATGTTACGGCAAGTGAGTCGCGGGCTTCTTCTCCTGCTTCTGGGGGCCCTTGTCCCTGCCGCGTTGGGCGCGCAGGGGCGGGGGAGCGTGACCGGGAGCCTGGAGTCGAACTCCATCTACTATCTGGATGACGCCGTGATCGGCTCGCCCGAGCACCCCTGGGGTTCCAACAACTATCTCAAGCTGGACTATGCGGCGGGCGGCTTCGGGGCCGGCCTGCAGGCGGAGTGGTATCCGCAGGCCCTGGCCGGCTATCCCGCCGAACTGCAGGGCGCGGGCCTCACGGGCCTGTATCTGTCCTGGAACGGCCGCCTTGTCGAGGCGACGGCGGGCTCTTTCTTCGAGCAGATGGGAAGCGGCCTGCTCCTCCGTACCTGGGAGGACCGGGAGCTGGGTCTGAACAATGCCCTCGTCGGCGGGCGCGTCTCCTTCCATACCGAGAACCGCGGATTGACGGTGAAACTGCTGGGCGGCCTGCCCAAGTACGGCCTGTGGCCCTCCACCGCCACGGCCCTTGTCGGCGGCGACCTGTCGCTGGACCTGCTGCCCCTCTTCGGCCGCGAATCGGACCATTCCATCGTGGTGGAGGGAAGCCTGGTGGACAAGTTCACCCGGCGCGTGGAGGACGACATCGCCTTCCTGGCATCCTCCGGCGGCTTTTCCGTCCCGTCCTCACGCCTTTCCTGGTCCGGCCGGCTGCAGTATTCCTACGGCGGGTTCTCCCTCAAGGGCGAGTATGTGGGCAAAGGCGATGACTTCTATACCGAGCATCTCCGCCATTCCCGGGAGGCTTACCGGCTCAAGGGCGGGAACGCCCAGCTCGTGGAGCTGAACTATGCGGCGGGTTCCTTCTCCGGGACGGTCACGTTCCGGCGGCTGGAGAATATGACGGACCGCATTTTCCTGACGGCTTCCAGCGTGTCGCCCGCCAATACCCTGAACTATCTCCCGTCCCTGTGCATGCAGCAGACCTATATGCTGGCCGGGCTGAACCCGTATGTGACCTATGCCGACGGGGAAGCCGGCTTCCAGGGCGACCTGTACTACACCTTCCGACGCGGCACCGCGCTCGGGGGCAAATACGGGATGAAACTCCACGTGGGCGGCTCCTGGATCGAGGCGCTTCCCTTCGCCCTGCCGGACCGGGACGTCCATTACCTGGCTTACCGGGACATCAACATCGACCTGGAGCGCACTTGGAACCGGAAATTCAAGACAATCCTGTTCGTGTCCATCCAGGAGAACTCCCCGACGCACGGCAACGGCAAGCGGACCGACGCCCAGAACGTGTTCGTCCTAGACGCCCTGTACCGGTTCTCCCGGACGGTCTCCCTTCGCACGGAACTCCAGTACCTGTATTCGCAGGAACTCACGCGGGACTGGATGGCCGGGCTCGTGGAACTGTCCTTCGCCCCGCACTGGAGCATTTCCGCCAGCGATATGTACAATCACGGGAGTTCGAAAGTGCATTATTATAACGTCGGAGCCAGTTATTCCTGGAACGCGCTGAACGTTTCCCTCAATGCCGGACGCACCCGGGAGGGAATGGTCTGCTCGGGCGGCGTCTGCCGCTGGCAGCCCGCGTTCAAGGGAGTCAGCCTCCGCGCCCAATGGTCGTTCTGATATGAGAAAGTGGTTTTATATCCTCCTCGCGCTCCTGCCGATGCTTTCCTGCGTCGGACAGAAGGACGACCCCGCGCCCGAACTCCGGCTCGTGGCGGACCTGACCGCGCTCAACGTGACCGCCGGGGAGTTCGCGACCTTCACCGTCTATTCCGGCGCGGAAGACGTGACGGCCTATGCGGCCATCCGGAACGTGACGGACGGAAAGGACCTGGAAGGCAACGTCTTTGCTCCTGCCGAGGCCGGTGAGTGGTCTTTCGTCGCCGCCCTGGACGGCGCAGAGTCGGAACCCTTGACCGTGACGGCCATCGTGATCTCGGACGAGGGCAAGGATTTCTTCCGGCGGTCGCTGGTGCTGGATTTCACCGGCACCTGGTGCGTGAACTGCCCCAAGATGGAGGCGGCCCTGGAAGATGCGATGGAAGCGCGGCCCGGCCGGATCGTCCCGGTGAGCGTCCATTGCATGGCCGTCGACCCGATGTTTGTCAAGCCCCTGAGCGACGACCTTGTGAAGCGGTTCTCGGTCAGGGCCTATCCCTCCGCCGTCGTGGACCTGGATCCGGAAAGCCTCATTACGGCGGCTTCCCCGGAACTGCTGCTCGGCCATCTGGACCGGCTCCTGGAGGCGCGCGGCCCGGCCGCCGGCATCCGGGCGGAAAGCGTGGTGGAAGGGGACCAATATACGCTGACGGTCGAAATGAAGGCGGTCCGGGACGGATCGTACACCCTTGCGGTCCTCGTCCTGGAGGACGGCACCGTGGCGGCCCAGACGGGCGGCGCGAAGGACTATGTCCATAACAACATCCTCCGTTCCTGGACGGAAGGGGAGCCCCGGGCCGTGAAGGAAGGGGAGACGGCTTCCGGCACGTTCACCGGGACCGTTACGGCCAAGTCCCGGTTCGTGGTCCTCGTCCTCCGCGACGGCTTCGTGGACAACGTCGTCGGCTGCGCGGCCGGCGCATCCGTGGAGTGGCAGTATGAAGAAGACAACGATTAACAAATAGCACCATGGAGAAAGAGTATCTCACCCCCGCGGTCCGGGTAGTGGACCTCAAATTGGACGCCTCCTTCTGCCTGAGCGGCAGCCTGGAGGATACGTATGACGATCCCCTCGACTGGGAAGACTAAACAGCGACAGTTATGAGCAAGCATCTCCTTTTCGCCGCGGCCTTCGCCGCCCTCATCACCTGCGCCTGCAGCGTCGACTCCGTGGACGTCGTGGATGTCCAGCCCGAAGAAGACGGTGAAATCACCGTCCTGACCGCCGGCTTCGCCGGTGCCGAAGATGAAACCCGCACCGTCCGCCAGACCGACGGCAAAGTGTTCTGGTCGCCGGGGGACGCGATTTCCGTCATCCGGGGAACGTCTGCCGCCGGCCACAAGAAATTCGTTTCCGGCAATACCGAGCCCGCCGCTTCGGCTACTTTCACGGGAACGATGCCTAGCGGCGCATCCGCATACTGGGCCGTTTATCCCTACAAGGAGGACGACTTCTATAACGGTTCTTATCTCGTGACCACTTTACCTGCCCAGCAGGAGGCGGTCGCAGGTTCCTTCGCGGACGACCTGTTCATTTCCGCCGCCTATGTCAGCAACTCCACGACCAGCCTGACGTTCTATCACCAGTGCGGTGGCGTCAAGTTCTCCGTGACGCAGCCCGGCATCAAGAAAGTGACCTTGATCCCTGCGGCCTCGGATGTCTTCCTGGCCGGTCTCATCGGCCTGTATGCTTCCAGGGCAGGACAAAAACCCTACATCCGTGCGACCGGTTATCCGGAGGATATGTCCAATACGATTGAGTTGTCCGCTCCCGAGGGAGAAACCCTGAAAGTGGGGGAGGCCTATCATTTCGTAACGCTGCCTGCCTCTTTGACCGGCGGTTTCTCGCTGCTGTTCGAGAAGGAAGACGGGGCCATTGGCATCCGTACCATCGGCAAGGACGTGGTCATCCAGCCTGCCCATTTCGCGACGCTTCCGGAGGCGGACAAGGGATTGGTATTCCGGAATGATTTCCTGGACTACAACCCCGAGGAGGTGAATTTGGACGGCTTTGGCGGTGTTTTCTCCATCCACGTGAACGGGACGCTGGAATATCATTTCGACGCTTCTATGACCGACTGGATCAAGGAGGTTTCCGCGACGGGCGACGCCAGGATCGGCCGCGTCCACGCTTTCCTGGCGGATCCGAACGACGAAGGTGTCGACCGTACCGGTATGATCACCATCTGCTATGGGAACAACTGCTACCCGATCCTGGTGAACCAGAGCGCGAAGGGTTCGACGAAGGTCATCCCGCACCACTCTCTGGGTATGCGCTTTACGGCTACCTGGTGCGGCTACTGTCCGATTATGAGTGAAACGTTCCGGCTCGCGAAGGAGAATCTCGGTGACAAGTTCGAATATGTCTGCATCTATTCGACCTATCAGAACAGCAATTACAGTTCGGCTGCGTTCGACCCGCTGGAGGATCAGTATCTCATCAGTAGTTGGCCGACCGGTATTGTGGACGGCAGGTCCCTGATCGAGAATTATGACTCCTCCACAGCGGCCGGGATGATTGCCGATGCCGTCGCCGAGACGGAAGCCTATTATCCCGCCGTGACCTCCATCGCTTTGAAGTCTTCCGTTTCCGGCCGCAATGTGACGGTGGATGCCGACGTTTTCGCTCTCGTCCCCGAGACCTACAAACTGACTGTCCTTTTGGTGGAAGACGGCATTGTCGGCTACCAGAACGACAACAACGCCGGTCCCCATCAGGACTTCGTGCATAACCGGGTTCTCCGGCTGGCGTTGACTTCTCCTGTGACCGGTGCGGAATTCGATGTCGATGCCGCCGGGGAAACCAAGTCTTTCACCTATACGGCAACGGTCCCGAGTGGCTGCAATGTGGACAATATGGTCGTCGTGGCCTTCGTCCAGCGGAACTACAATGACCGTCCCGCCATCCAGTCCGGAAACTACGGCGAGTGGTACGTGGACAACTGCCGCTCCGCGGCCCTGGGCGCCACGGCGCCGCTGGAGGTCCAGTAGGGTTAGGTTGCGCCCGGCTTGTCCGGGCATTCCATAGAAAAGAAAAAGAGAGAAGCTCAATCGAGCTTCTCTCCTTTTTCATTGAACAATTCGTTTTGCAGGACGGTGAAGTCGGTGACTTCCTCGAGGTCCAACTTGACTTTGTAGTGCTTCCGCCACTTGCTCAGGTAGGAGTTGAGCCAACCCCTCCGCAGGTAGGCGCCCAGGATCGGACTGGTTTTCAGGGTCAGGACCTTGTGGCCTTTCTCGATGACGTAGTAGGCGATCTTGCGTTCGATTTCCTCGTCAATCACCACGGTGGAGTGGATCTTGCCGGTGCCGTGGCACAGCGGACATTGTTCCATCGTGTTGATTTCCGTCACCGGGCGGATCCGCTGGCGGGTGATCTGCATCAGCCCGAACTTCGTCAGCGGCAGCACGTTGTGCTTGGCCCTGTCATTTTCCATCAGCTCCTGCATGAACTTGTGGAGGGCGTTCTTGTGGTCGTTCGACTCCATGTCGATGAAGTCCACGATGACGATCCCTCCCATGTCCCGGAGCCGCAGCTGGCGTGCGATCTCTTCCGCGGCGAGCTTGTTGACCTCGAAGGAATTCTCTTCCTGGTCGGCGGTCTTGGTGCGGATGCCGCTGTTCACGTCGATCACATTCAGCGCTTCCGTCGTCTCGATCACAAGATAGGCCCCCTGCCGCATCGGCACCACCTTTCCGAAGGAACTCTTGATCTGCCGGGTGACCTCGAAATGGTCGTAGATCGGCTGCTTGCCCTCGTACAGGTGTACGATCTTCTCCTGCTCGGGTGAAATGAGGGAGATGTATTTCCGGGCTTCGTCGCAGATTTTCTCGTCGTTGATCCAGATGTTGGAGAACGAGTCGTTCAGCAGGTCCCTGAGGACGGTGGTCGTCTTGCTGTACTCCGTGAAGAGCAGTTGGACATTCTTGTTCCGGGCGATCTTCTTCCAGGAGCTCTCCCACTTTTCGATGAGGGCCTTGGTCTCTCCCACGAGGGTGGCCGCGTTCTTTCCTTCGGCCGCCGTGCGGATGATGGCCCCGTAATTCTTGGGGAGGATGCTCTTGACAAGCGTCTCGAGTCTACGCTTCTCCTCTTTCGACGCAATCTTCTGCGAGATGCTCACCTTTTCGGTGAACGGGAGAAGGACAATGTTGCGTCCCGCCAACGAAATTTCCGCAGTCAGTCGTGATCCCTTCGTGGATATCGGCTCTTTCACGATCTGGGAGACGATCATCTGGCCCGGCTTGAGGATTTCCTCGATCTTGCCCTCCTTGGGAAGGGGCTGGCCGATGGCGATCCTCGCGTAGAGGTCCTGGAGATTCGTGTTCTGGTTGGACTCCCGCACGAACTGGTCGAACGCGTGGAAGTACAGTCCCAGGTCCAGATAGTGGATGAAGGCTTCCTTCTTGTCCCCGATATCGACGAAGGCAGCATTGAGGTTCGGGAGGATTTTCTTCACCTTTCCCAGGTGAACGTCACCCACCGTGAACTTGTTCCCAGTGCTGGACTCCGTGTTGTACTCGATCAGCCGGTGATTCTCCATCAGGGCGATGTGTACTTCCGTCGACGTTACGTCGACGATCAGGTCCTTGTCGGGTTTTTCAGACTCCATCAGGAAATTGGTTTGTTGGACTAAGACAAAAGGGCCTCCGGAACCTCCGGCGAGCCCTTTGCTTTCAGCAGACTGCTAAAATGGCAGACGCGGCAAAGAAGTAAGCTTACTTCTTCTTGTGTCTGTTCTTGCGCAAGCGCTTTTTACGCTTGTGCGTAGCCATTTTATGTCTCTTTCTTTTCTTACCGCTAGGCATAATACTAAAAGATTAATTTATTTGTGAATGGATTATTTCTCCTTTACGGCATTCACGAAGACCTTCGCAGGCTTGAAAGCCGGGATGTTGTGGGCGGGAATGGTCATCGTCTGCTTCTTGGTGATGTTGCGCGCGGCCTTCTCGGCGCGGTGCTTGATGATGAAGCTGCCGAAACCACGGAGGTACACGGGCTGACCAGCGATGATGGATTCCTTCACCACCTTGGTGAATTCCTCGATAACACTCTGAACCTGAACTTTCTCAATGCCGGTCGATTTGGAAACCTCATTGACGATTTCTGCCTTTGTCATAGTTAAATTGGTTTAATGTAAACTGTTTTTCACACATTTAAGTTGGATTTGCAAAAATAGAGTATATTTTTCACATTTACAAAAGGTTCGCTCTTTTTTTTCCGATTTCGGTCCGTGGCACGGAGATTGCCCCTATGGGGAAACCGAATGAATGCGAGCATCGGGTATGACAAATTGTCATATCCCAAACATTTGACGTAGAGTAAGCAGATGAAAGATTATTTGGAAGAGATGAACGCCCAGCCGGGCGTCGAAGTGAATATCATGCCGGTGGTCGGCGACTCCTCCCTCCTCAAACTGGACGAGTCCCAGCTTCCCGACGCCATTCCCGTCCTGGCCCTCCGCAACGCCGTCGTCTTTCCGGGGACGGTGTTCCCGGTGACCATCGGCCGGGAGAAGTCCATCCGCCTGATCCGCGACGCGGAGTCGCGCGAGGGCGTCCTGGGCGCCGTGCCGCAGACGGACGTCACCGTCGAGGACCCCGCCGAGGGCGACCTCGCCGCGTACGGCACCGTTTGCAAGGTCGTCAAGACCCTGGAAATGCCGGACGGCTCCCTGACGGCCATCCTGCAGGGATTCAAGCGGGTCCACGTGGACGCGGTCATCGCGACCGAGCCCTATCTCGTGGCCCGCGTCACCTACGAAGAGGACTATGTGCCGAAACAGGACGAGCAGGAGGAGAAAGTCCTCTCCGATGCGCTCAAGGAGCGCGCCGGCGAGATCATCCGCTCCTCGGCCTTCGCGCCGAAGGAGGCCGTCGGGGCCCTCAAGGCCATCGACAATTTCCAGTTCCTCGTGAACTTCATCGCCACCACGATCGAGGTGGAGAACTTTGAGGACCGCGTGGACCTGCTCTGGTACGCCGACATTCAGGAGCGTGGGATGGCCCTGCTGAAGGTGCTGGACACGCAGGTGCAGCTCCTGCACATCAAGCAGGAGATCAACCAGAAGGTCAAGAGCGACATCGACCAGCAGCAGCGCGAATACTACCTGAACAACCAGCTCCGCACCATCCAGGAGGAACTGGGTATGGACGAGGGCGAGGAGTTCGCCAAGCTGCGCGAGCGCGCGGAGGGAAAGAAGTGGTCCAAGGAAGTGCGGGCCATCTTCGACAAGGAGATGGCGCGCCTGGAGAAATACAACCCGTCCACCCCGGATTACAGCATCCAGTTCAACTATATCCAGTTCATGCTGGACCTTCCCTGGGGCGAGATGTCGGAGGACAACCTGGACCTCAGGCACGCCCAGCAGGTGCTGGACGAGGACCACTACGGGCTGGACCAGGTGAAGGAGCGCATCGTGGAGTACCTCGCCGTCCTCAAGCTGAAAGGGAACATGAAGTCCCCGATCCTGTGCCTGTACGGCCCTCCGGGCGTGGGCAAGACCAGCCTCGGCAAGAGCGTAGCGCGGGCGCTCGGGCGCAAGTACGTGCGCATCTCCCTCGGCGGCATGCACGACGAGGCGGAGATCCGCGGCCACCGGAAAACCTATGTGGGCGCCCTCCCGGGCCGGATCCTGAACGGCATCCAGCGGGCCGGCACCTCCAATCCCGTCATCGTCCTGGACGAGATCGACAAGCTCTCCTCCGACTTCAAGGGCGACCCGTCCAGCGCGCTGCTGGAGGCCCTGGACCCGGAGCAGAACAGCACTTTCCACGACAACTACCTGGACATCGACTATGACCTGTCGAAGGTCCTGTTCATCACCACCGCGAACGGCATCTCCACCATCCAGCCGGCCCTGAAAGACCGGATGGAGATGATCAATGTGACCGGCTACCTGGCCGAGGAGAAGCTCGAGATCGCGAAGAACTACCTCATCCCCAAGCAGTTGGAGGAGCACGGCCTCGAGAAGGACGGGCTGGAGATCGACAGGGAGTGCCTCGCAGACATCATCGACGAGTACACCCACGAGTCCGGCGTCCGCGGCCTGGAGAAGCAGATCGCGAAGATCGCCCGCGTGACGGCGAAGAAGATCGCCCTGGAGGAGGAGTACCCGAAGGTGGTCCGGAAGGAGAACCTGCGCGAGTACCTGGGCCTGCCGACGGCCTTCCACGACAAGCAGCAGGGGAACGAGGCCCCGGGCGTGGTGACCGGCCTGGCCTGGACCGAGCTCGGCGGCGAGATCCTCTTCGTGGAGAGTTCCGTCTCCAAGGGCAAGGGCGTCCTGTCGATGACCGGCAACCTGGGCGACGTGATGAAGGAGTCCGCGCAGATCGCCTGGCAGTATATCAAGGCCCATCCCGAACTGGCGCAGATGGACACGGACCAGTTCATGGCCAAGGACATCCACGTCCACGTCCCCGAGGGCGCGGTGCCCAAGGACGGCCCTTCCGCCGGTATCACGATGGTCAGCTCGATGGTCTCCGCCCTCCGCGGACAGGCTCTGAAGAGCGGCATCGCGATGACGGGCGAGATGACCCTCCGCGGCCGCGTGCTGCCCGTGGGCGGCATCAAGGAGAAAATCCTGGCCGCCAAGCGCGCCGGGGTCAGCACCATCGTCATTTCCGAGGAAAACCGCAAAGATATCGAGGATATCAAGGAAATTTACGTAAAAGGTCTTACCTTTGTCTACGTGAAAGACATCGCGGAGGTGATTGAAGCGATCTTCTGACCTCCCTGTCATTCCGAGCGAAGCGAAGGAATCCCATGGATGTTAAAATAGAACCCACCTGGAAGGAAGCCCTGCGGGACGAATTCGAAAAGCCGTATTTCGGCTCCCTCGTCCGCTTCCTCCACGAAGAGAAGGCAGCCGGAAAGGTGATCTACCCGCCCGGCCGCCAGATTTTCAAGGCCTTCGAGCTGACGCCCCTCCCCGAGGTGAAGGTCGTCATCCTGGGCCAGGACCCGTACCACGGGCCCGGCCAGGCGATGGGCCTTTGCTTCTCCGTGCCGAAGGGCGTCCCGGCCCCGCCCTCGCTGAAGAACATCTTCCGGGAGATCCACGACGACCTGGGCCTCGCGATGAGCGGCAGTCCCGACCTGGAACCCTGGGCCCGGCAGGGCGTGCTTCTGCTGAACTCCGTCCTCACGGTGCAGGCCGGCACGCCCACCTCCCACAGCCGCATCGGCTGGCAGGAATTCACCGACGCAGTGATCCGCACGGTCTCCGACCGTTGCGAGGGCGTCGTCTTCCTGCTGTGGGGCCGCTTCGCGCAGGGAAAGGCCGCGCTCGTGGACACGTCCCGCCATCACGTGCTGACGGCGGCGCACCCCTCGCCGCTGGCGGGCGGCGCCTTCTTCGGCTGCCGCCATTTCTCCCAGACCAACCTGATCCTTCAGGCCGAAGGAAAGACCCCGATCAATTGGCAGTTATGAAAACGAAAGCCCTGTTTCCCGGTTCGTTCGACCCGTTCACGGCCGGCCATCTGAATATCCTCAAACGCGCCCTCACGATGTTCGACGAAGTGGTCGTCGCCGTGGGTATCAACCAGGACAAGCGCGGTTTCTTCGATATGGACAAACGGTTGAGCATCATCCGGAGGGCCACCGAAGGGCTGTCCGGGGTGTCGGTCATCCAGTATGGGAACCTCACGATTGACACCTGCCACGAACTGGGCATCCATCACATCGTCCGCGGCGTGCGGAACATGATCGACTTCGAGACCGAGCGCTCCATCGCCGACGCGAACCGCCGGCTGGCCCCGGACATCGAGACCATCATCATCCCGACGGCCCAGGAGTTCGCGCACATCTCCTCGAGCGCCGTGCGCGACATCCTCAAGCACCACGGCGACTATTCCGCCTTCATTCCGGAAGGCGTCGAGCTATGAAACGGCTCCTGACGGCCCTGCTGGCCGTATTTTTCGTGTTCCCGCTCTCGGCGCAGGAAGACCGCTTCGAGGCCCTGGGCGCCAAGCTGGAGGAGTATTTCGCCGCGCTGGCCGGGGATCCGGTTCCCGTGCAGAACGCCGAATGCGACTTCCTCATCGAATCCTGCCGGGATTCCCTCACGCGGCAGTTCGTCGCGCTGAAGATCTACGACCATTACCTGAACTCCAAGATCATGGGCGACGAAGGCGTGGCCGTCCACATCGCCGACACCTGGTTCATTCCGGGCAAGGTGGCGATGAAGGACGAGATGGACCTGCTGAACGCCAAGGTGTTCGCGGAGTTCAACCGCCAGGCGCAGCTGGGCGCGGAGGCGCCGGCCCTCGAGGCCCGGAATGACGCGGGCGAGGCGGTCTCGCTGCCCGTGAAAGGGGAGTATACGGTCCTGTACTTTTATGATACGTCCTGCTCGACCTGCCGGATCGAGACGCCGCGCCTGTGCAGTTTCCTGAAAGAGACGGCGTTCCCGCTGAAGGCGGTCGCCTTCTATACGGGGGACAAGGAGGAGGAATGGGCCCGCTATCGGGCTGCGTCCCTGAATGTTCCCGGGATGGTGCACGTCTGGGATCCGGACCTGGAATCCGATTTCCAGCGGAAGTACGGTGTCCTCCAGACGCCTCGGATGTTCCTCGTCGGCCCGGACGGGACGGTGCTGGGCCGCGGGCTGGACACGCCGGCCCTGAGGATGCTCACGGAGCAGATCGCCGGGAAGGAAGGATATGTCTATGGCACGCAGGAGGGGACGGCCCTCTATGAGAAGGTGTTCGCGGGATATGGCGAAGACTTGAAGCCGGAAGACGTCCTGGACGTCGCCGCCTACGTGGCGGAGCGCACGTACGGCGAGGGCGACACGGATTCCTACAAGCATATGGAAGGCGACCTGCTGTACTGGCTCTCCTCGCAGACGGGGGAGGTGTACAAGGAAGGAACCCGCCTGTTCATCGACAAGTATATCCTGAACGAACCCGGTCTCTGGAACCAGGAGGAGGATGCCTCCCAGGTCCTGTCGATGGCCCGGATGATGAAGGAACTGCTGGAGCGGACTCCGGTCGGCTCCCCCGTGCCGGACCTGAAGGTCCACGGCACGCTCCTGCGCAAGCCCTGCCTCTTCCGCAAAGGCTCGAAGGACGGGGTCTTCGCTCTCCGGAAGGCCGATTACCTGGTCTTCTACACGAAAGGCTGCGGCCGCTGCGAGGAAACCCTCGCCGCCGCCCGCAACCTGGCCGATGCGAAGTCCAAGGTCCTTCTCGTGAACATGGACACGCTCCTGGAACAGCATCCCGACGAAGCCCACCAGCTGCTGGACACCTTCGACCTCTCCGGACTGCCGTACGTGATGCAGCTCGGCCCCGGCGGGGTCGTGCAGCACAAGTATCTGGAATTGTAATCGATCAGGCGCCCCGTCCGGGCGCCTTTTTTATCGGAGGACGATCCGTTCGATACGCCGCGGGATGGAGGCGAGGATCTCGTAGGGAATCGTGCCCAGGATGTCGGCGAGTTCGGTGACGGTGGGGTCCGCGCCGAAGACGGTGACGGTGTCACCTACCTTCACGTCGATGCCGGTGACGTCCAGCATACACATATCCATACAGATGTTGCCGATGGTGGGGGCGCGGTGCCCGTTCACCGAGAAGGAGGCGTTTCCGCGGCCGAGGTGACGGTCGATGCCGTCGGCGTAACCCACGGGGATGGTGGCGATGACGGTGCCTGCGCCAGCCTTTCCCCAACGGCCGTAGCCGACGGTGTCTCCGGGGCGCAGGTGCTTGATCTGCAGGACTTTGCATTTCAGGGAAGCGACCGGGGCGAGCTGCACGCCGGGGAGGGCGCTGATGCCGTAGATGCCGATGCCCAGGCGCACCATGTCGTACTGGTGCTCGGGGAAGCGCTCGATGCCGGCCGAGTTGAGGATGTGGCGCATCGGCCGATACCCGATTCCGTCGATGATGGTTTGCGAGTTCCGCTCGAAGAGGTCGAACTGGGCGGCCGTGAAAGCGTCCTGTTCCGGGTCCTCCGCCACGCACAGGTGCGAGAACATCGATTTGACCTTCACTTCGGGGTGCGCATTCAGGTACTCGACGAGGGCGGGGATTTCCGAGGTCATAAAGCCCAGGCGGTGCATTCCGGTGTCCAGCTTGATGTGGATCGGATAATCGCGCAGGCCCTGGCTGCACAGGTAGGTGCAGAAGGCGTCGAGGGATTCGAGGTTGGGGATGCTGGGCTCCATCCGGGTCTGGACGATCTCCGGGTAGAAGTCCGTGCCGGCGGTGAGGACGATGATCGGGAGGCTGATACCGTTCTGGCGGAGCTCCAGGCCTTCGACCGGGTAGGCGACGGCGAGGTAGTCGGCGCCGGCGCGCTGCATCATCGCGGCGAACTCCACGGCGCCGTGGCCGTACGCATTGGCCTTGACGAGAACCAGCAGTTTCGTCGACGGTTCCAGCAGGGAACGGAAATGGCGGTAGTTGCTCACGCAACCCCGCAGGTCCAGCTCCAGCCGGGAAAAATCATCCTCTCGCATCATTCTTTCTGTCAATTGCGGGGCAAATTTAGCAATAACGGCCGACATTTTCTCATAAAAATGTGTATTTTTGTAAAAAAGAGAGCGCGCTATGACCAGTTCGATGATATGGATCGTAATGATCGCGGTGATGGTCCTTTCAATGATCATCCAGGCCCGGCTCAAGAGCCGTTTCGAGAAGTATTCGGAGGTTCCCACGGGCCTCAGCGGCGCCGAGGTGGCCCAGCGGATGCTGCAGGCCCACGGCATCCACGACGTGAACATCGTCTCCATCGAAGGAACCCTGACGGACCACTACAACCCCCAGACGAAGACCGTGAACCTGAGCCACGACGTCTATTACGGACGCAACGTCGCCGCGGCCGCCGTCGCCGCGCACGAGTGCGGCCACGTCGTCCAGCACGCGGTGGGCTACGGCCCCCTGAAGCTGCGCACCGCGATGGTCCCCGTCCTGACTTTCACCAACAGCTGGATCTCCTGGGTCCTGCTGGCCGGTCTCGTCTTCTACCAGGCTTTCCCGTCCCTGCTGTGGATCGCCATCGCGATGTTCGCCCTGACGACCGTGTTCAGCTTCGTCACCCTCCCGGTGGAGGTCAATGCCAGCGCCCGCGCCGTCCAGTGGCTGGACAACGCCGGCGTGGTGAGCTACGAGACCAAGCCGATGGCGCAGGACGCCCTCAAATGGGCCGCCTACACTTATGTGATCGCGGCCATCGGCTCCCTGGCCACCCTCCTTTATTACATTTCCATCGCCAGAAGAAGATAATCCCATGGAAGGCGTATACATTTTCCTCGCCGACGGCTTCGAAGACATGGAAGCCATCGCCACCCGCGACGTCCTCCTCCGAGGAGGAGTGGACGTCCAGACCGTATCCATCAACGAAGACCCGTTCGTGACCAGCTCGCACGGCATCACCGTGAGCGTGGACCTCACCCGCGACGATTTCGACGACGAATGTCCCGCGGTGATGATTTTCCCGGGCGGGATGCCCGGCTCCAAGAACCTCGCGGCCGACAAGGCCCTGATGGCGCTGATGCGCAAATGCTACGCCGCCGGCGGCGTCGTGGCCGCCATCTGCGCCGCGCCCGGCCTCGTCGCCTCCCAGCTGGACGATGTCGCCGGCAAGCGCTTCACCTGCTTCGACGGCTTCCAGGACCCGATGATTGCGAAAGGCGCCGTCTTCACGCCGGAGAGCGCCGTCGTGGACGGCCGGCTCGTCACCGGCCGGGGCGCCGGCCACGCCGTGAACTTCGGCCTGGCCATCCTCGGCGTACTGAAAGGCGAAGAAATCGTTCAGCGCGTCAAAGCGGGTTTAATGCTGTAGAAAGCGGCACGAATTGAAGCACTGACCCTCCTGAATTTTGTTCACAGTTTTACATCATTCCGTGTAAACCTATTTGGTTATACTGATTATACTGTAAATATCTCTGAAGGCTATACGAATACACCGGTAAATCTAATCGTTGCTTTTCATGACCCGTTAGGAGAAGTAATCGTAGTAAAGGACTGCGTTAATTGATTAAGGATTTCAGGCCTTGCATGTATATCTAAAAGAATGAAACGGATTGTTTTCGTTTGTGCTCTATCCTTGATGATATCCTTGACGGGTTGCGTCGAGACCATCGTCATGGACCCCCACGAGAAGGACTTGCCGGTGATGGTGAACTGCATTGTGAATCCGGATTATGCGGTCCAGACTCTCTATCTACAGTATGTTAAGGGAAAATCTGCGCAACAAAGTGTTCCAATTGAAGCGGCAAATGTATATCTGATTACATCTTTTAGTTCGAGGGTAGACACGCTCTTTTTTCATCACGTTGCGGGTAATAAATGGGAAACCTCGTTCGATCTGAATAAAACAGTTCATCAAGGGAAATGTGTTCTTTCGGTCGAAATACCTGGTCGAGATGTCATCCATGCAGAAACGACTATCCCTCCGAAATATCGACCGGAGGTTGTTTCTGATGCGAAAAAGGATGATCTTGATTATTTGATGATGGCATTTGGTATCTTTCATAGGCATGAGCAGATTAAAACACCACCCGTATACATTATCGCGACAAAAGGCAGACACGATAATAACGAAGCGTTCGACAATTATTATCCCTATATAGTAACGGATCATCCCTATGCGGATAACTTCAACATCAACGGGAAACTTTTATCAGATCTTCCGATAGACGGAGACCCTCCCGGGCATGAGATTGCCTGGCGTGGTTTCCGGAATATGTGCAGGTTGATGCCAAATCTGCAACAGCATGACAGATTCGTTCGGATTGAGTGTTTGGATTCAACATATTATCATATCCTTGCGGGCCCCTTAGATGCAGCAAGGTACGGTTTGCAGGATCACTTCGATTTCCTCTTCGTATCGGAAGAGTATGATGAGTATCTGCGGAGTGTTTATATCAAAGACCAAACAAAGGAGCATGATATCACGAATATCTATTCGACAGAGAGTGTGTATTCAAACATTGAAGGCGGCGTTGGTATTTTTGGTAGTTATGTCGGCTATGATATAGTATTCATGAATTATATATAGCATAATTAATTGAATGACATCAGCCTAAAAGAAGAGTACTATTCTTTTCTTTGGGAAGTAAATCTTAAAGCCCCTGGATGAACGGCAGACGATTGATACTGGTTCAGCTATTTCTGTGCATGGCGGCTTTTGCCGCCGGTGCGCAAGAGATTCGCGACACGCTTCGTTCGTCACGGATTGTGTCGGACCGCAGCGTTCGCGACGCGGGGACGCGTATCGTGGCGCTGCCGGAGTTACGGTCGATGGTATCCGCGACGGGTGATGCGGATGTCATCAAATATATCCAGACACTGCCAGGCGTGTCAACCGGAGCGGAAGGTTCGTCCGCCATCTATGTGCGTGGCGGAAACATCGGCAGCAACCTGACGACGCTCGATGGCGTTCCTCTATACGGTGGAAGCCACCTGCTGGGTCTGACGAGCGTCTATCCGTCGGACATCATCTCGGAAGCCAGTTTCCGCGTGGGTGGATTCCGGGGTGACGAGAGCAATGTCACGGCCTCGCACATAGGCCTGAAGACCGTCGACGGAAGTTTTACCAAAACGTCCTACAGTGTTTCCGCGAGCTCTTTCATCCTTGGTGGAACCGTGTCGATGCCTCTTGTGAAAAACAAGGTGTCGCTGGTGGGGGCACTGAGGGCTTCTCCGCTGGGACCAGAGTTCCGGGCCATCCAATCCGTCGTTGGGGGCGCATTGGACAGTCTCAGCCATACCCGCGCCATCGTCTATGACGGATTTGCCAAGGTTAAATGGCTGGTCAATTTTGACAACAATATCTCGTTCAGCGTATTTGGAAGTCAGGATGCTTACAGTTACCGATATGGCGGGGACTCCGATGAAAGCATGGGCTGGAGCAACCTCATCGCAAATCTCCGCCATGAAGGGCATCTGGGCAGTAGCTGGTCTGTTGAGGATGGTGTCGCCTATAACCGTTTCTACGGAAGGCAGGGCATCATTCGTGATATGAGCGGGACATTGAACAACCTCGCCATAGTAAGCTCTTTGGATGAGATAACCGCGGACGTAGTATTCTATCGTCCGATGTTCAATAAGATCGGCGAGATCCGGCTTGGCGCACGGGAGCGTTTCGCCTGGTTCAATCCGGGGACATCGTCTACCTTCAAGGGTGGTGGGCCGTGGCAGCCGCTCGATTCTCCCAGAACGGACAATACCAGCCACACCTCCATTACCACGCTGCATGGCCAATGGGACCTTAACGCTGGGGAATGGCTCTCGCTGATGGCTTCGGGAAGACTGAACGTCCATGTCGCCGATGAGGCGGAAGACCCTTCCTGGAAATGGCGCATTGATCCGGAGGCCGGACTTCTGGCCAAGGTGAAATTGGCCAAGTGGCTCGTTGCAGAGGCTACCACCGACTGGACGGCACAGTACTACCACACCTTGGAGGGAATTCCCCTGGGATGGTCCATGGACCTGCTCGTCCCGACCAGCACTTCCCGTCCTCCCGAAAGGGCGCTCCAGCTTTATGCCGGGTTATTTGCCTCATTCGGCGAGCACCGCATCACGGTCGGTGCCTATGACAAACATATGAGGAACCTGGTCTATTTCTCCGATGCGAGCCAGCTATTCAGCCCCGCCATCGCCGGATGGCGCCACAACATCAAGGTCGGGACCGGGACCTCGCGAGGAATTGAATTCCTCTATGAGAAGGACGGGAAACGCCTCGACTGGCGCGTAGCCTATACACTGTCGAAGACGGACAGAACGTTTGAGGAAGTCAATGATGGGATTACCTTCCCCGCGAAGTTCGACAGGCGCCATATTCTCAACGCAACGGCGTCATATGTAATCGCCGACAATGAACGACGGAGTATTTCGCTCACCGGACTCTTCACGCTCCAGTCAGGCCACTGGGAGACTGTCGCCGCCGGCGAATATCCTGCGGTCACTTTCTTCGGACAACAGTACACCCTTGACTACTTTACGTCGGTGAACAACTATGAGATGCCGACCTACATCCGGCTGGACCTGGGCTGCAGTTTCAAGTTCAAGACCCGCCACCCCCAGGAACTGAACCTGGGCATCTACAACGTGTTGAACCGCCACAACCCGTTCTCGATCATCTACGATGACCGCTCACGCGAGTGGCGCCAGGTCTCACTTCTCCCCATCATGCCGAGTTTCAATTATCAAGTCTCTTTCTGAATGATTGGAGAATCCGTTGTAAACTGCCTCCCCCCTCAATCCGCACCTAATTGACCCCCTGACCCGTCCTGATTATTGTTTACAGTTTTTTAGTCTGTTTTCTCTTTCACGGTT
>CAMNGM010000013.1 GCA_946538425.1 uncultured Bacteroidales bacterium
CCTTGCTCTCTTCTTCCGGGACATCCCGTACCTTCTGCGGACACACGCGGGTGTCGTCCAGGAACAGTTGCGCCTCCTCCAGACCTTTGCGAAGCTCCTGCAAAGAGCCCGATACATCCTGAAGCCTTTTGTCATTCTCGGCTTTCATAGCCTGATGCTTTTCGGCCGTTGTCTGATGGCGTCGGTCCAGCGAGTCCTGCTTTGCCTGCACCGCCTTCTTTTTCTCTATGGTTTCCTCCTCCCGGTCCAGGTGGTCTTCTTTGTCTTTCAGATAAGCAAAGTAATCCTTGCGCTTGGAGGAAATGAACGACAGTTCGTCCCTGAGGTGACCGATGGCTGCTTCCAACTTGCCAATGGCAGCGACATCGGCGCCTTGCCCGGAGAGTTCCGCGGTTTCCTGGACTTTGAGACGCTCAAGTTCAACAGAAGTATCCTTCTGACGCACAAGCGTTTGCGTCGATATCTCCTCTGTCTGGGATTGAAGTGCCGCGTCCAGCTCTTTCCTGCGGGCCTCCCTTTGGCGGAGGGATTCCTGGATCCGCTTGTCGCGCTCCCGCGAAAGTTTTTCCTTTTGTTTTACGGCATCCTCCCGGCGAGCCGCCAGTTCCGTCAAGGCTGCCTCCACCTTGACGGTTTCACTCTCCCGCCAGGCTTTTTCCGCCTCAACGGTCTGCGAGAGTTCCATATCGACCTGCGCTATCTGCGAGGGTATCATGGCATTCTCCGCTTCTGCGGCGTGCTTTTCTTCCCGCAGCACGCGGATTTTAGCCGAATAATCTTTCTTGAGTTTGTCGATGGCATCCTGGCAGGAATTCCAGGCTTCGGCTCTGCGCCCATTCAGTTCGCCTGTTTCTTTTTCCAGACCCGCTTTTTCAGCATCAAGCTCCCGAGGTGTCCGGATCTGCCTATCCAGCGAATCCAAGTCCAGTCGGACGCCGTAGAGAGATTCACAATCCTGCCCCAGCTGCGGATTCAGGCCCGCATTGTAAAGGACCTGCTCCCCAGCCACCTTTCCGATGTTCTCTTCCCAGCCGGGACGGTTTTCCTGAAGCCAGCCGAGGAGGGACCCTTTGCTGCGTCGGAGCAGGGCGTCCAAGGACTCCATCTGTTTCTGAAGCGCTGCGATTTCTCTCGCAAATGCTTCATCGGCATGTGCACCTTCGGATGATAAGTCTTTTTCCTTGAGTTCTTCTTCGTGAATCAAGGAATCCACCTTTCCACCAAGCGAAAGCGCTTTCTGCGACAAGTCATGTGCTTTTGCCTCCAGGCTGCGCTTCTTTTCTTCCAGGGTGGCCAATTTGTCACCATAGGGGTGCGAAAGCCCTATCCGTACGCGGTTTTCCTTCACCCGAGCCTCTTCATCCCGGATGGACATAATGATTGAATCCGCCTCCGCGACAGCCTCGTCATACCAGGCATGCGTCTTTTCATCGCGAAGGCGCAGGGCACCATCGGCCCGGGACAGTTCCGACAAGTGTTTTTCCCGAAGATCCTGAAGGCGGGATCGCTGCTCCGTCTCGAAATCCCTGATCGTCTGACGGATAGTATCGGAGAGCCTCTTGTACTTGTCCCGCACATTTTCATAGGCCTTGGTGAGACCGGCAAGGACGCTTTCCTGCCGGCCGAGCTCCGCCTTTACGCTGGCTTCGGTTTCAATTCTGCGAATCAGCGCGAGGATATCCATGGAGTCGTATTTTTTCTGAAGCGCACGAATGGTGGCAAGTTCCGCCTCCAAGGTCCCCAGGCTCCGCTGCAGAGAATCCCTTTCGCTGCGGTAGCTCTTGTCCTCATCGGCAATGAGCCTGTCCACGCGCTGCTTCTCTTCCAGCAGTTTTTTTTCCCGTGCCTCCAGCGAAGGAATTACCTCCGCATCCCGCCGCATAGCGTATTTGAACTGTGCCCCCAGCGTAATGATTTTTCCGTTGGAAAAGAGGATGTTACGGTATGCATCGATTACTTTTTCGGCCGCATCCCGGATACGGACTCTGCCGTTTTTCTCCTTGTGGAACCACTTCTCGATATCGGCATACTGCTGGCCAAACTCCTCCACCGCATGGCGGTAGAAGCCGAGGTCGATTCCCTCCTCCGCCTCCGTCAGGGAACGGATGATGGTCTGCTTGATGAAGTCGGCATCCAGGCGGGAGTTCAGAAACACATTCTGGATAGTGCGCGGAATGTTCTGGTAGCGGGAGCTTTCGGCAATGCAGAATTTCCGGTACGCCGCAGGAAGGCCGGCATTGTTTCCGAAGATGATATCCCGGAACGTGTCGTAATGGTCCACAATGCCACTGATATACACCTTTTCCGGGATGCGGCTGCGGATGTGCCACCAGTCGGAAAATACCATGTTCTCATCGTCCATGAAGTAGCTGCGGTCATAAGCGGTATCCACAAAGCGGAAAGCCACTCGGCCCGCATGCCTGAACGCCACGATGAAGTAGCGGCCCGTCTCCCGCACCACCTCATAGACAATGTAGGAATTGTGCTTGTCGAAGTAGAAGGCGTCGAAACTCTTTTTCTCCCGGGGGATGCCCAGCTTGAGTTTGTCGGCATTGTAGAAAAACAGCAGCGCCCGCAGGACCGTGCTCTTTCCTGCCCCCTGATTCCCGATCAAATGCACGTTTCCATCCAGGTTGACCTCGGCATAGGGAATGTGCGCACTGTTGATAAATACGATCTTATTCAGGTATCTCATCTTTCACTTCCTCCGAAACGGCTATGATATCCATCATTTCCTCTATATAGTGGAAAGCCGCAGTGACGCGGTAGCTCCCTTCCAACTCATTGAGCATCTCCGCAAAGCCGATTCCCTCCAGTTCCCGCGTGAGTTTTTCCGCCACATCGGAGAAGTTTTTCACGCCCGGGAAAAGCTTTCCGGCCTTGTCCTTGAGTTCCACATCGCCGGAGATGGCAATCACGATGTCCGAGGGCGTGAACTCGAAGCCCGGGCCGAAGGTGGAATTGAAGGTTTTCAGGAAGTCGATGTAATCGATCCATCGGAGCAGCGCCTCCAGCTTTCGCTGCAGGTCCGCCTTGCTCTCCTTCCGGCTGAAATAGAAATAGCCGTCACCGCTTTCCAGGATAAAGCCCACGCCTTCGTAATAGGCCCGATACTCCTGAAAACTATCGTCAAGATCATCGTACCAGCGCCGCATCTGCTGCGAGGTGCTGTCGGCCGATATGAATGCGCCTTTGGAGAGCGTATCGAATATTTCCCGTGTGTACTGCATCATTGGGGATAGATTATGGGATGTTCGACAATACAGGTTTTTTCGTGGATGGTCATTGAACTATGCTCCTTACCTCCGGACTCCAGTTGGATTCCATCGGGATAGAGAGTAGCCAGCTGGCAGAAGAGCACCAGCTTCTGAGCGTCATCCATGGGCACTTTATACTCAAAGTCCGTCACAAAGGAGAAAAGGTCCTTGCCCTGTGCCCGAAAGAGGTTGTACATTTCCTGCTGGTCCACCATTTCCACCTTTCTGGAGGCCGTTTCCAGGAATTCCGGGCCGATGGCGCCTGCGGTTTCCCGGCCGATAGCCCCGGTCTTCCCCTTCTGCACGACGTTCCGAAGCACCGACAAGGCGTCTTCATCGTTAAGCAGACTGTCCAGCGAAAGCTTGAGCCTGTAGCGTGGCAGCGGGTCCATCCAGACCGGGCTTTCCATGAGCGCCCGTCGCCGGATGTCCGTGTATTCCGTGATGGTGAGCTGGTCGCGGAGATACTTGAGCGTGCGGATTTTCTGGAGCAGGCGGTTCTGGTATTCGATGAGATTCAGGTATTCCAGGATTTGACGGTTGATCTCAATGAGACTGTGGTAGGCGTCGTTCAGGCTCAGCCGCACCTCACCTACCGCCTGCCGCAGGACACCGTCCATGGCCGATGAGAAGAAGGCTTTCTGCCCATCAACCATCACACGCTCACACTCTACGATGAGCGCTTTTATAATATCGTGCTTCTGGTCCAGATGCACCAGTTTCTCCTTCTTGATCAGGTAGTTGGGCTCATTCTTATAGACCGTATCCACATTACGTTTAAGATCCACCGTACTCCGCAGTACGGCCCCGGCGATGTTGTACAGGGTACGGACGACAGCCCTATGGTAGCTGAGCTTTCTTCGCGGGTTCGTTTCCTTGAGCCAGTAGTCGATGTGCTGGTTCAGGGTATCGATGTAATCCTTCACGCTGGAGATGGCTATCTCCTCATTCACCTGAAGGACCTCTTCGAAGAAGCGCAGATAACTCTCCTCCAGCTCCAGGAAACCGGCATTCTGCCGCAGTACGCCGTATTCCAGCAGCAGGTCCAGCCGCCTGGCGTCACCGTCCACCAGATCCTCCGCAAGATCCCTGCGGAAGGACAGAGATTTCCGTTTTGCGAACATTTCCTTCAGCAGCTCCTTCTCCCGGGCGAGGACCTTGAGCAGTTCTTCTATGGATCGGAATTGTTTCATTGTTCCCAATGTACTTGCAGTGGCGAGAGCGGAACCCGCCTGGGGTGGCCGTTATAGCCCTGGACCTTGACATCCTGCGCTTGAGTGAGCGGGAGAATTCGGTCCAAGGTTGCATTGAGCACCGAAAGGTTCTCGCTGAAGGCGTTTCCTTCGGAATCGGTCAATCTATACACCCTGCGCCGACGGTCCTGAGCATCAACATCGGGCGCGATGACTTCGTATATTTCCTCCAGTTCCTCCCGAAAAATGACTCTTTCCTTGAGCAAAATCCCCTCAGGGTGTTTCAGAAAGAGGATGAACAACGCCCGAACCAGCGGCCGGAAAGAAATCTCTTGGCCTTGAGGGCTACCCAGGCGAATGTGGTATTGCCTGTTGACATAAAGTTCCACGGGAGGTTCGTTCCTTCCCTCCGAAATGGCTGTATCTTGTTCTTGCCCCATTTCCTTAAGCCGCCTCTTGGCCTCTCTCACCAAAGAAAGAAGCTCCGCCGCCTCCATTCCTTCCAATATCCCGGCATAGTCGGCGACAGACTCCATCAGGAGTCCTTCTTCCCCCGGGAACAACAGTTTCCATACCAACTGCGCTTCTATTCCCACATACTCAACCATTTCTCTGACAGGTGGTTTTCTTAACGTATCATTTTGGCTATACCCTGCAGACTGACCTGACTCAAGTTTTGTTACCGCAGCGTATAGATAGTCGATGACCAGACTATCTTTGGCGAAGATAGGTATTGTCTTGAAATTTTCAAAATGAAATGCCAAATGATAGAAACCTTCCGTGAAAACAGTTGACGAAGGTCTGTAAAGGGATTATCGTGGCCGCGGTGGGATTCGAACCTGCGACTCAGAGCTTATGAAACTCTTCTGCTAATCACTGCATCACCCCGGCATGTTTGGTACAAAGGTAAGCCTCCAATACCGCATCCGCAAATCGTTGCAAACCTTGCAACGATTTGGAATCGGTCTTCCTGTGCCCTACCTTTGCAGAAAACCTTAATGGGCTCCTCAGCAAGCCCGTTATTTCTTTTTATATTATATGCCATTAGCAGTGATGCGTCAAAAGCCGCATCCGAGCTTGTAAACATTTAAACTTTAATATATTACATCAGTTCTTTGACGACCTCGGTAAACGAGTCTGCTCTTTCCGGAGCCAATGAGAGTAGGAACTACCGCTTCTTTGAAGGCCTTGGGGGAAAAAACCGAAGGAAAGTGACCCCTGGTCTTGAAAGCAGAACCACCAACAGAATGCAGGCTGGAGCGGTTTTTTTTCTTCAGTCTGTTTCGGGTGGATTTTCCATCAAGACCGGGCTCTCACCCCGGCCAGTCGCCAGGTTTGTTGTCTAGCCGCGGGCCGCAGCCGAGATCCGGCCGCCTACAGGTTCATCTGATACACATTCGTTTCCCGCTGCTTGAAGCCGAGCGCCTGGTAGAGCGCGTTGGCCTCCACGCGGGAGGGTTTGGAGGTGAGGCGAAGGTCGATGGGAGAGAGTTTGGTGCCGGCGAAGTCGATGATGCGCTGCAGGAGGGTGCGGCCGATTCCCTGCCCCTGGTAGGCCGGCAGGACCACGACGTCCTCCACACTCGCCTTCCGCCCCGTAGGCGACTCGAAGACGCACAGGGTGGCGCAGCCGACAATATGCTTCTCATCGTTCTCCGCGACAAAGATCCGCGTTCCAGACGCACCCACCGCGCGCTGCTGCATCTGCGCGGTCACCGGGATTTCAGGGTTCAACTCCTTCATAAGCCCCAACAGGTCCTCGATCTGGGAGCCGGTCAAAGTACATAGTTCTAGATATCGCATAATAGAGTGTATTGATATCATCCAACACGGTTTCATTCTGAACCCGCCTTCCGCAAAAATACAAATAAAAGTTTAAAAGAAGGCCATTCTTTTATTATCTTTGTGATGACCACAGCATCGATCATCATGAACAAACGGATCATTTGGACAGCCGCGGCGCTCTTCTTCGCCGGACTGCTGCAGGCCCAGACCTTGGGCCAGGATGCGCGTTACTGCAACCCGCTGCCGATGGAGATCGGCCAGGGAAGCGCCTCGGGAGACGTGAGTGTCTTCCAATGGGAGGGCAAGTACTATATGTTCTGCACGGGAGGCGGCGCGTGGGTGTCTTCCGACATGCTCAACTGGGAGTACCACTATGTGGCCGGGGTGCCGGTCGCGCCGGACGTGTGCCCCTATAACGGCAAGTTCTATATGACCGGCAACAGCTCCAACGTATGGGTGGCCGACAACCCGCTCGGGCCGTATGAGGTCCTGGGCCAATGGAAGGGTACGCCGGACCGCGAGCACGGCTGGAGCCAGGGCTTCGACCCGCACATCTATGTCGACGAGAACAACCAGCCCTACCTGTTCTGGCCGGGAATGGCCATCAGCGGCATCTATTCCGTCAAGCTGGACCCGAACGACCTCACCCGGTTCGTGGGCCCCGTCACGCACCATTTCAGCTTCAACCCCGCCCACGTATGGGAGCGCCAGGGCGAGCAGAACGAGTTCACGGACGTCGCCTGGATCGAAGGGCCGTGGGTCTACAAGTATAAAGGGACGTACTACCTGCAGTACTCCGCCTCGGGCACGCAGTGGCGGACCTATGCCGAGGGCTACTATAAGGCCAAGAAGGTCCAGGGCCCGTACGAGTACGCCCCGAACAATCCCCTCCTCCGCCGCACGGACGGCATCGTGACCGGTCCGGCCCACGGCAGCATGGTCACGGGCCCCGACGGCAACATCTGGCAGTTCTACACGGTGGTCCTCCGCAGCGGCGGCCGCCGCATCGGCATGGACCGGGTCCTGGTCGACAAGAAAGGAAATCTCACCTGCCACGTCACCGACACGCCGCAGTGGGCGCCCGGCGTGGTGAAGGATCCCGCGAAGGGCGATTCCGGTTCCATCATCGTCTCCATCGGCAAGACCACGATGAGCACCGGCCAGGGATTCCCCGGCGAGGCCAAGGTCGCCTCGAGCGCGAAGCCCGGCAGAGGCCCGGAATACGCGCTGGACAACAGCACCGCGACGTGGTGGGAGCCGGCCGAGGACGATGCGAACCCGGTCCTCACCATCAGCCTCTCCCCCGCCGTGGACCGTGACCGCGTGCAGACCTTCCAGGTCGACGGCGCCCGCCTGCTGTTCGGCGGCGGCGCCCGGCGCGGCTTCTCGGGCGCGGCCGGATCGGCGCCCGTCTACAAGTACAAGATCGAAGTGTCGATGGACGGGAAAGACTGGCGCACCGCGCTGGACCAGTCCGGCAACCAGGTGCCCCGGAACGTGCTCTTCGACGAGATCGCTCCCGTCGAATGCCGCTACGTCCGCCTCACGATGCTCGACTGGCCCAAGGCCAGCCCGCTGAGCATCCTGGACTTCTCCGTCTTCGGCCGCGCCACCGGCTACTCCCCTTCCCAGGTGCCGGTTCCGACACCTAAGGTGATGAAGTAGCCGAACCGAACGGCTTCCATTCTTTGCGTAACTCCCTGTCCCAAGGAATGATGCGGGTCGGGAAGGCGGCGATCCGGAGCGTCGTGCAGCCGTAGGGAACCAATTCTATCCGGCAGGCGGCGCCCGTGTCGTCCCCTTCTTCGGTCCAATAGGGAATCTCACCCACGGAACCGTTCTGCGCCTTCCACTGCGGCAGTTCGCGCGCAGGTACGGTCATATGGACGGGAGCATTCTCCAGGTTCCACGGATAGCCTTCCACAGGACGGGATACCACCTCGCAGGAATCGACCTGGAAGGTGTCCCGCATCAGGCAATAGTTCCAGGGCGTGTCCGACGTCACTTCCCAGGCGCCGGCGCCATAATAGCGGTCCTTGCCCTCGAAGGCGGTCCATTTCCAATTCTCTTCCATCCTGAGTGCGTACACCAGGGGGCCGCGGAGGATACTCCAAGCCTTGTCCCAGCCCTCCTCGGTGCGAACTGCCATCGGAAGCCGCAAGCGAAGGACGTCCCCTTGCTTCCACACCCGGTTCAGGCCGATGATCCCTTGGTCGGATCGTGCTTCCAGAGGCCGCCCATTCAGTTCCAGCGACGCATTCTCACACCAGGAAGGAACCCGCACATATAACGGGAAAGCAGCCTTTCGGGCACCCTTATCCGGAAAATCGATGGTCAAGGTCACGGTCCCGTCAAAAGGGTAATCCGTCGTTTCCCGGATCGTTACGGTCCTGCCTCCACACACGCGCGCCGTGACCGTCGAGGGGGCATAGACCAAAGCCGCCAGACCGCCGTCCGCCGATGCGTACCAAAGATTCTGGACAAACTTGGGCCACCCCTGATGCATGTTGCACAAGCAACAGGGGTAACCATTTAGGGTACCGAACAGATTGTCCGTGCCATCGTGGGGCGTGGAAAACGGACGCCATTCCCGCGAACAGGCGATCTGATTCGTCTGCTGGAAATACTGACGGGCGGAATAATCATCCTTGACCTGTGTGGGAAGGGCATTGTAGGCGATGCGCTCCAGCCAGTCCGCCCAGCGGACATCCCCGCTGATGCGGAGCATCGTCTCCAGGGAAAACATCATCTCCACGGCCGTGCAGAGCTCGCTGCCGCGGGAAGGAGAACCGAAATGGAGCATCTCGTCCCCCGCCCAGAGTCCATTGGGGATGCCCACGGTATGGCCGATGGTCCGGGCTGCCATCCAAGCCGCTTCCCGGTCGGATTCCGCGTGCGAATACTGCCACCAGACCAAGGGCGCCTTGAATCCCTGGGCCAGATTGACACAGTGCACGCTCCCCTGCCGGGTAAAGATGTCGCCGGAAAGGAACAGGGTGGTCCAGTCCGTCGTCTGCGCGTGAAGTTGCTCTCCAAGTTCGAGCAGCCACGCCTCTCCGGTCAGGTTGTAGAGCCAATAGACCACATCCAGGTTGTCCGCGCCACGCCACCGGCCCCAGTCGGTCCAATGGTCCAGGGGCGTCTCCGCCAGATGGGCCGCCTGATACCGGAAATAAGCTTTCAGAAAAGACAGCACCCGGGGATCCTCCGTGGCCTCATAATACTGGCGCATAATCTTCAGGACCACCATCTTGGGCCACCAATCGTGCGTCTGTCCCCTTTGCAGGCCGTAGACGTAGGGATGGTCCGTGGCAGGTCCCATATAACCATCCGGCTGCCGGGACGCCAGGATGGCCTCCACCCAGGTATTCGCCTTTTCCATCAACGCCTGGTCTTGCAGAAGATAAGCCAGCGGCAGCAGACCGTCCAGCCAGTAGGGTCCCCGCTCCCAAGCATCACCTTCCCCGCCCAGCCAGGCATTGTCCGGTCCCACGACCTCGGGATAGACTTCGTCCAGGGTTCCTGTCAATCCCTCCGCCTGCTGCCGGAGCAGGTCCTGCAGCCAGCCCTCCGCCCGGACGGCGCCGATGGGAAGGGATGCAAACCGGGAAGGCTCCAGCGGGGCCCGGTTGAACACCTGGGCCTGCGCCAGGATTCCGCAAAGGAAAAGGAAAGCCGCCAAGAATCGTTTCATGAATCCGAAAGATTGAATTGATAATGGATCGCCCACCGGAGTGTTTCACCGGGACCGGCCTCAAGCCGGTTGTAGGGTTCCACGCAGGCGATGCGGTGATTGGCCCATAGGACAGTATGGGTCACGGGGACATCTCCCCGGACATGGATGGACAAAGGCCCTTCGCGAAGGGTGAATTCATAGGGCATGCCCGGCTTCCCCACCTCGTGGATATCGCCCGTATAGACCGATTCCCCTTTCCGGAGCGTCCTCGAAAAACGGATGCCGTCCTCCATAAACGCGACGGAGTCATAAGTAGCGCGCCAGGTTCCCTCCGGCCTGAACGGGAAGTCGATCATCCGGGAAGGGCCTGTTTCCATCTTCCCCATCGTGAAGAAATTATGGTTGTATACCGTCCCTTGCCAGGGAATCTGCACTTTCAGGGCGTGCCTGATTTCAAAGGAACTCTCCGAGACGGTACAAATCTCTTTCGTATAGGAGTAAAAGCCTTCCAGGTCATGGTGGAAGACGCTGGAAGTCTCACCCATAGCGACATCCCACTGCCCGGAATCGAGGACGGTGTAGCGCTTGAACCGGTCATAAGGATCCGGATCAGGTGCCAGGAGGCCGACGCCCGGCTTCAGCCAATACGGCCCGACGTCCAGGAGAGAAAACTCCTCCGCGGGGCCGAGGACGGCGTCGTGCATCGTGGGCGAATACTGCTCAAACCAAGGAGCGCAGAGCTCCAACTCCCTGAATACGAGAGATTTGAAGACACCGCCCCGGTCGAAACGGGTGCCTTCGTAATAACCGTCCAGGGGATGATGGAGTTCCAGCCGCATGGTGCGTTCGTTCATGTCGTGGTCAAAAATAATGATTTTCTCGTAATTTGTCTCGTTTTTTTTCTATATTTGCACCACAGTACACCACAGATAGCACGCTGCCATGGATTCCAAAGCGAAATGGTACAAGTGGGAGGTCCTCGCCCTTCTTTGGGTCGCCTATCTCCTGAACCAGGGAGACCGCCAGGTCTTCAACTCTGTCCTGCCGCTGATCAGGGACAGTCTCGGCCTGACGGACTCTTCCGTAAGCTTGATCGCCGTATTCTTCAACCTGTTCTATGCGATCATGGTCCCGCTGGGAGGATGGTTCGGCGACCGGTTCAGCCGGAAATGGGTCTGCACGCTCAGCATCCTGTTCTGGAGTGTCGCCACGATGCTTACCGGCCTCGCGAACGGCGTTTTCCTGCTCATCCTCACGCGCTCGGTCGCGACGGGCGGCGGCGAAGCGTTCTTCGGGCCGGCCAATTATTCCCTGCTGGGCCAATACCACACCGACACCCGGGCCCGCGCGATGTCCATCCATCAGACATCCTATTATGTCGGCGTCATCCTGGCCGGCTGGCTGGCCGGCTACATCGGCGACCACCTGGGCTGGAAGTACGCTTTCTACATCTTCGGCGGCGCCGGCGTCATCTGGGCGGCCGTCATGGCGTTCCGCCTCAAGGACCTGCCCCGCGCGGAGGCGCCCAAGGCGGAAAAACCCAGCATCTGGTCTGGTTTCAAGACCGTCTTCACGACCCCCACGGCCCTGATGGTCACGCTCGGCTTCTGCGGCTTCATCTTTGTCATCACCGGCTACATGACTTGGGTTCCCACTTTCCTGCAGGAGAACTTTGGCCAGACCGGCGCGCAGGCGGGGCTCCATTCCATGTTATGGACCTATGCCGCCGCCTTCGCCGGCGTGCTGCTGGCCGGGACGCTGTCGGACAAATGGGCCGCCAGGGATCCCAAGAAACGGATGATCATCCAGGGCGTCGGCCTGATCCTGGGTGCGGCATTCCTCCCGTTCATGGGAACGGCGAAGAGCCTTTGGCTGCTGTATCTCTGCTTCGCGGGCTGGGGCTTCTTCCGGGCCTTCTTCGATGCGAACATCTACGCCGCCCTGTACGATGTCACGCCGGAGCACTTGCACGCCAGTTGCTCCAGCGCGATGATCATGACCGGCTTCGCGGTCGGCGCCACCGCCCCCTACCTCCTGGCCCTCATCAAGGAATCGACCGGAAGCCTCAACGCGACCTTCCCCATCCTGGGCGCCATCTGGCTGGTCTGCGGCCTGGCCTGCCTCTGGGTAAGTTACAGACATTACAACCACGATCATACAACACTTTATGAAAACAACCGATAAGCAACGCAAACCCAAGGCGGGACTGCTCCTGATCGCGTCCCCCCGGTTCAAGAACCTGTACGGGCCCAAGCGGGGCACGTACGGAGAGCGAAAAGACAAAGCCGTCAAAGAGATCAAGGCCACCCTGGATTTCCTGGACATCGTCGATCCCGGCATCGTGTATGAACGCGAGGATGCCGAAAAGGCCCTGCACCTGTTCTTTGCGGAGAACGTGGATTTCGTCTATGCCGAATTCCTCTCCTGGAGCGAAGACTTCGCCTGGATCCGCTTCCTCAGGGACTGCCCGGACATGCCGATCCTCTTCTGCAATGTCGCCAAGCCCCGGATGGCCTTCGAGACCACGCTGGACGAGGATGACTTCGTGGATTACCTCTGCGCAGGGACGCTGGTCGGTTCGCTGGAAGGCTCCGGCAGCCTCAAGCGCATTCCCCGGAAGAACGTCCGCACCGTCATGGGCACCCGGGAGGAAATCACGGAGAAGGTGCGCATTTATGCCGATGCGGCCCGCGCCCGCGCCATCCTCCGCCACTCCAACGTGGGCCTGATGGCCAACATGAACGAGGCGATGTGGAGCACCTACATCGACAATTACGACCTCTTCACCAAGATCGGCCCGGAGATCCATTATCTCCCCTACAGCGACTACGGGACGGAAATCGACGCCCTGACCGACGAAGAAGTCCAGGCCTATGCCGACGAACTCACCGCCAGATACAAGATGATGCCGGACGTGGAGTACGACAAGTTCATCGGCTGCGTGAAGGCCACCCTGGCCATCAAGAAGCTGGCCCAGAAGAACGACATCGACTGCTACGTGTACAACGATATCGACCAGGCCACTTTCCGCACAGCCGGCTGCCGTGCGGGCTTCTATCCGCAGTGGTTCAACGAGAACGTGAGCGTGCTGGTGCCGGAGGCCGATATCGGCGCTGGCCTGATCACCTATATCCTGAAGCTCCTGAGCGGGAAGAACGTGAACTTCATCGAGCCCTTCCACATCGAGGACGATTTCGGGACCTTCGCGGGCGGCCACGCCGGTCCCAACGACCACAACGATCCGGCCTGGCAGGACAACGTGGTCATCTCCCGCGACGTCCGCTTCGCGAAGACCTCTTGGAAATACGCCGGCGCTCCGTTCGCCTGGTATCGGATCAGCCCGGGCTTGAAGACCGTGGCCGGCCTGTTCGAGCAGGACGGCCGCTACAAACTGGTCACCTTCATGGCCGAAAGCCTGGATGCCAAGGACACCCCGCAAAGCAGCATCAAGCACCTCCTGGCCACCTACAGCCATACCATCTTCAAGCCCGAAGTGCCGGTGAAGCAGCTCTTCGAGCAGGTGCTCAAGGTGGGTGTCACCCAGCATTACGCCATCGTGGACGGCGATTACCGGCCCCAGCTGGAAGCATTGGCCGAAATGATGGGATTTGATTTCTATAGCATCAGATAAAGGACTGTTATGAGTTTCATGTACAACCCCTTCCCTTTCGACGACCTGACACCCGTCAACCGGCCGGCCGTCAGGGAAGATACCGCAAAACAACTGGTAAAAGGCAGCGTCAAGGTGGCGGCCTTCCTGGCCGGAAAGGCCCGGGAAGGCAGTGTTTTCGCCATTGACGGCTACGTGGGGGCGGACTTCGCCCGGTCGGTCAATCTGCTGGAGCAGCAGCTGCACGTGAAAGGATTCCAGACCCGTACCTTCAACTTCAGGGACTGCTACAAGACCACGGAAGAACTGTGGGAACTGGTGGACCGGCACCTGAGCTGGGACCGCGGCGAGGATCCCACCCTCCTTTTTGGAAGGGTGTACAAAGGCGGCTACGAGGGTCTTCTGGACAGGGACAAAACCGAAGCCTTCAAACAGGAAATCGGCAGACGCGACAAAGAAGTGACCATCGTCTACGGTCAAGGCTGCCTGATTCCGGAACTGCGGGGACTCTATGATTGGAAGGTCTATCTGGATGTCACACCCAAGGAAAGCATCCTGCGCATCCGCCGGGGACAGTACATCAACTTGGGAATGACGTCTCCCCTGACCACTCCTCTGATCATCCGCCGATGCTATTACTGCGACTTCGAAGTCGCCGTCCACTTGAGAAAGGAACTGCTGGCGGCATCCGGAAATGTGGATTTCTACGTCGAAAACGACCATCCCGACGATATGAAGCTGCTGCCCTACGAGGCCTTCTCGGAAATCACCGCATCCCTGGCCCACTATCCGTTCCGCTGCAAGCCTGTCTACCTGGAAGGAGTCTGGGGAGGCACCTACATGAAGAAACTCAGGAAGTTACCGCAGGAAATGCGCAACGCCGCCTGGGTCTTCGACCTCATCCCGATGGAGGTCAGCATCCTGGTCGATGTGGCCGGAACCCTCGTGGAACTCCCCTTCTCCACCTTCTTCATGAAGGAGGGGGACCAGGTGCTGGGGCCCGCCGTCGTGGAGAAATTCGGCGGCTACTTCCCCATCCGCTTCAACTGGGACGACAGCTACCATTCCACGGGCAACATGAGCATCCAGTGCCACAGCGGCAGTTTCTACAACAAGGAGCACTTCAACGAGTTCGGCCGCCAGGACGAGAGCTACTACGTCGTCATCACCGGACACGAAGCCAAGACCTTCATCGGTTTCCGGGACGACGCCGACATCCCGCAATTCTTCAAGGAGATCGAAGCGGCCGATACGGAGCACAAGCCGGTGGATTACCTGAAATACGTGAGTTACGAGGAGTCCAAGCCGGGGCTGCAGGTGATGCTGCCGGCCGGGACCATCCATTCCAGCGGCCGGAACCAGGTCATCCTGGAGATCGGCTCGCTCACCATCGGCTCCTACACCTACAAGATGTACGACTACCTGCGCCTGGATTTCGACGGAAAACAGCGCCCCATCCACACCAAGCTGGGAGAGCTGAACGTGAACCAGGAACGTCGGACCTCCGTCATCCACGATCCCGAGAGCAAGGACTACATCGTCCAGAAACCCCGCCTGGCCGCTTCCGGCGAGGGTTGGGAAGAGTATATCGTGGGAGAAAACCCGCAGCTTTACTTCAGCCTGCGCCGGCTCGAATTCGAGAAACGGTGCGAGCAGGAGACCCGGGGCATCTTCCACGTCCTGACGCTGGTGGACGGCGAACGGATCCGCATCCGCAGCAAGGAGCATCCGGAGCGCTGCTATGAGGCCGGTTTCATGGACCTGGTGGTCGTCCCGGCCGATCTGGGAGCCTATGTAATCGAGAACCTGGGCGCCGAGCCCATCCGGGTCCACAAGACCCTCCTTCGCGAAGGATATCAGGATGTCATACTCTAAGGAATATGGCCTGCTGGACGTGGGCGGCACCTTCATCAAGTGTGCCGACGGCCGTCAGGTTCCCATCCACTCGGGCGGGAGCCGGGAGGAGATCGCATCTGCCCTGAAAACGGCCATCGGTCCGACCGACGGACTGAAAGGGGTTGGGATCGCCATCCCCGGTCCGTTTGACTACGTCAACGGCATTTTCCTGATGAAGCACAAGTTCTCCGCCGTGTTCGGAGCCTCTTTCCGGGAGCTCACCCAACTGCCGGAAAACGTTGCGTTGCGGTTCCACCACGACGTGAACATCCTGCTCCGCGGCGCCATCCGCATCCAGGGACTGGAAAGCGGGAACACGGCCCTCGTAACCCTGGGAACGGGACTGGGGTTCGCCTATGCGGTCGATGGCCAAGTCCAGTACAACGAACTGGGATCCCCGGCCCGCAACCTCTGGAACATTCCCCTGGAAGGCGGCGGCATCCTGGAAGACCGCATTTCGGCGCGGGGCCTCCGGGCCGCCTATGCAGGTCTGACCGGAAACGATACGCGGAGCGCCCAAGTCATCGCCCAGCGGGCGTATGGTGGAGAGGAATCCGCCCTGGAAGTTTTCTCCGGACTGGGCGAACGGTTGGGAGAAGCGCTGGAAGACATCGTTCGCGAACTGCACATCGACACGCTCCTGATGGGGGGACAGATTTCAAGATCCCTCAGCCTGATGCTCCGTCCGCTGCAGAACCGGCTGGAGGGCATCCGGATCCTGCCCGTACCGGAAGGAGCCGTGTTCGAAGGCCTTTCCTCCTTGTTTCAAAACGAATAAACCATTAAATACACGAATATGCTCAAAAGAATCTGTTCCCTGACCGCCGTTCTCGGCCTCCTGCTGGTGTTCTGCCAGCCAGCGGCCGCCCAGAACCGCGACGTGAAGGGACAAGTCCTGGACGAGACCGATACCCCGGTTGCGGGCGCGTTCATTACGGTCAAGGGAGAAACCCGCGGCGTGATGACCGACGACACGGGCCGCTTCGAAATCAGCGTCAAATCCACGGACGTCCTGATCGTCAGTTTCCTGGGCTATGAAGACGACGAGATCACCGTGGGCTCCCAACAGGAGCTGCTGGTGAAATTGACCCCGCAGGCCAATCAGTTGGACGAGGTGGTGATGGTCGCTTACGGCGCCCAGAAGAAAGCCTCCGTCATCGGCTCCATCTCCACGGTGGATGCAGAACAGTTGAAAGCGCCTGTCGGCCAGCTCTCCACGGGCCTGGCCGGCAAACTGGCGGGCGTGGTCGCCGTCCAGCACAGCGGCGAACCCGGTTCCAGCGCGGAATTCTGGATCCGCGGCGTGAACACGTTTGGGGCCAATGCGTATCCGCTCATCCTGGTGGATGGCGTGGAGCGCTCGATGGACCTCGTCGATACGGAAGACATCGCCTCCTTCTCCATCCTGAAGGATGCGACCGCGACGGCCCTGTACGGCGTCCGGGGCGCGAATGGCATCGTCCTCATCACGACCAAGCGCGGCAGCGAGTCCAAGCCCAAGGTCAGCGTCAAGATCGAGGGAGGCCTCACGGCACCCACCCGGCTGCCCCAGATGGCCTCGGCCGCCCAGTTCATCGACTACCTGAATACCATGACGCCCGGCACCATCGACGATTACAGCCGCTCGATGTACCTGGCTTCCCCGGAAATCCGCGCCCAGCGGGTCTTCGATACGGAAGACGCCCTTCCCATCCTGTATGGCGACCTGTACCCCAACGTGGACTGGATCCACGAGATTTTCAAGGACAGGGCCTCCACCCGGAAAGCCAATATCGCGGTGGTGGGCGGTACCAAGAATGTCCGTTACTATGCCGGCGGTTCCTACTATTTCGAAGACGGTATCTTCAATGTGGCCGACAACGACCGCTATAATTCCCAGATGAACTACCGGAAGTTCAACTTCAGGACCAACGTGGACATAAACATCACCAAGTCCACCGTCCTGGGCATGGACCTGAGCACGCAGTTCACCAAGAAAAACCAGCCGGGCAGCTCGCTGAGCGACATCTACGCCGCCGCCCTGCAGATCACCCCGATCGGTTTCCCGATGGTGTTCAGCGACGGCACGCTCTCGAATCCGGTCACGGGCAGCAACCCCTACAACCTGATCAACAACATGGGTTACGCCATCGCCTCCAGCCAGAACGCCCAGACGACGGTCGCCCTGACGCAGGATTTCTCCGATTTCTTCCTGGAAGGGCTCACGGCCAAGGTGCAGATCTCCTGGGACGCGAAGAGCAACACGTCCTACACCAATGTCATCCGTCCGCGGGTCTACTACCTCAGCGACGACCTCTCCGAATACATCCTGCAGGCGAACAGCGGCACGGGATACATCAACACGTCCAATTCCTCCGTGACCGGCCAGACCATCCTGAACGTGGAGGCGTCCGCCAATTACGAGCACAGTTTCAACAGCGCCCACCGGATCGGCGCGATGTTCCTGTACTATCTGCGTGAAAGGACCAACATCAATCCCGGGACCTACTGGAATACCTTCCCATACAAGAGCATGGGTATCGCGGGACGCACCACCTACAGTTATCGCGACCGCTATTTCGCCGAGTTCAACTTCGGTTATAACGGCTCCGAGAACTTCTCGCCGGGCCACCGCTTCGGTTTCTTCCCTTCCGCGGCCATCGGCTATATGATTTCCAACGAGAAGTTCTGGGACCCGATCAAATCCTGGGTGAGTCTCTTGAAGGTCAAGGCTTCCATCGGCAAGGTGGGCAACGACCAGATCGGCGGCAACCGCCGTTTCGGCTACAACACCACGATGGATACGAGCGGCATCAGCGGCTTTAACTGGGGTCTCGGAAATCCCGTCTATACCGGCGGCGTCACCACGGGTGACATCGGTAACCCCGGGATCGTGTGGGAAGAGGCCCTGAAGCGCAACGTGGGCCTCGAAGTCAACTTCTGGTCCGACCACCTCAAGTTCCAGGTGGACTACTTCAACGACTACCGCAGCGGCATCTTCATCGAGCGGCAGAGCCTTCCCAGCGCCGTGGGCATGCGCAAGACCCAGTACACGAACATCGGTGAAATGCAGAATTCCGGTTTCGACACGTCCGCCCAGTTCGAGTACACCTTCGCGAACGGCCTGAACCTCTCCATGCGGGGCAACTTCACCTTCAACCGCAACAAGCGGATGTACGACGACAAACCCGAACAGGTGTGGGCCTACCAGAATACGGCCGGTTTCGCCAACGGGCAGCAGCGCGGCCTGATTGCGGAAGGCCTGTTCATGAGCGAAGCGGAAATCGCCGCCTGGCCGACGCAGACCTTCGGTTCCGTCGCCCCGGGCGACATCAAATACCGCGACATCAACGGAGACGGCCAGGTCGACGCCTACGACGTCGTCGCCATCGGCTACACCTCGGTACCGGAAATCAACTATGGTTTCGGCATTTCCCTGGGCTGGAAGGGCATCGACGCCTCGGTGTTCTTCAGCGGGATGTCCCATGTGACGCGCATCATCGGCGGCTACAACCTCTACGGCGGCGCCGCCACCAACGTGAAGGTCCAGGGACAGATTTTTGCCGACGTGGCCGAAAAGAGCTGGTCTGTCACCCATCGGGCCGATGCCGAGTATCCGCGTTTCGCCACGGAAACGCCGGCCAACAACCTGCGCGCCTCCACTTTCTGGCAGAAGGACATGAGCTTCCTGCGACTGAAAAACGCCGAACTGGGCTATACCCTGCCCAAGAAATGGACCCAGAAGGCGGGCATGTCCACCGTCCGCATCTACCTGCAGGGCGTGAACCTCCTCACCTTCTCCCCCTTCAAGCTCTGGGATCCCGAGCTCTCCTCTTCGTACGGTAACGTGTATCCCCTCACCCGGAACGTGAGTCTGGGCCTGAACCTCAATTTCTAAAGAGCGGCAGTTATGAAACACAGTCTTGCATATACGATTCTCGGCATGCTGGCCATCGCCTGCGCCGCCGTTTCCTGCGACTCGTACTTTGACATCAACACCAAGGACCAGGCCACCCTGGAGGACATCATGAGCCGTTCCACGGCCGTCCGCCAGTATCTGGCCCATCTGTACGCCTATATTCCCAACGATGAAAACCTCCGTGCCAACGAGGGCGGAACCAGTCTCCGCAGCGATGAGGCCTTGCATGCCAAGTCGCAGTACGAGACCAACTGGTACAAGGTCCGCCGCGGCGAGTACAGCAGCGCCAGTTCCACGGATGTCGGCAGCGGAAACTACTGGAAGAAGTACTACGAAGCCATCAACGAGTGCACCACTTTCATCGACAACCTCCACTACGACAAGGAAGATTCCGAGAAGCTGGTCGCCGCCATGGAAGGGGAAGCGCGCTTCCTGAGGGCCTACTACTATTTCTGCCTGTTCCGCCACTATGGGCCCGTTTTCCTCTGGATGGACGAGAACGGCGATCCGGTCGCCCCGGACCAGGGCATCAACGGAGAAACCATCGACCGGAACACGGTGGTGGAGAACGTGAACTTCATCGTGAAGGAGCTGGACCGCGCCATCGCGCTGCTTCCTGTCCACGTCTCGGACATCATGGCCGCCTATTCCAACATGGGCCGCGCCACCAAGGGCGCCGCGATGGCCTTGAAAGCCCGACTGCTCCTGTATGCCGCCTCTCCCCTGTACAACGGCCAGAACGGAAGCGACATCTACAAGGGCCTGGTCAACAGCCGCGGGGAGAAACTGTTCCCCGACTATGACATCGCCCGGTGGGACGCTGTCTACGAGGCCGCAAAGGATGTCGTGGACCTGAATCAGTACAGCCTGACCCAGAAGGGCGATCCCCTCGCCTCCATCCAGGATGCGGCCGATTCCTACCAGAATGTCTGGTTCCAGAACTGGAGCGCCAACACGGAAATCATCTGGGGCTGGTGGTACCGGCAATGGGCGGATTACCAGGGCTCCATCGGCGGCGAAATCGCCTTCTCCGCCCCTTCCGGAGGCAAGATCTGCAGCATCGGCTATTCCCTCATCACCCCGTCCCTCAAACTCATCGACGCCTATCCGATGGCCGAGAGCGGACGATACCCGGTCCTGCAGTATGAGGAAACCAACGGGATGCCGGACTACTCCCGGCCCGTCGTGGACCCTCAGTCCGGCTACAGCGCCACCGGCTGGACGGAAAACTACCAGCAGGTGGTGGATGTCAATCCCTCCTGGGCCAAGCCGTTCAAGGCTCACAACACCACCGTGGGGCGCGACGCACGCTTCTATTCCTGCTTCGTTCCCAACGGTTTCTGGTGGCCCTGCGAGCGCCCGATGGACGGAAACGCCCTCCGGTTTACCTGCTATGACAATGTGAACGAATGCACGTCGCCGTACTCCCCCACGGAGGGCTGCAACCGGGTCGGTTATGTCTGGCGCCGCCTGTACAAGGCCGGCAACCAGTTGAAGGAAGTGACTGACTACACGAGCATCCAATACGTGTTCCCGGCCTTCCGCCTGGCGGAGGTTTATCTCACCCTGGCCGAGGCCTGCAACGAGCGGCAGGCCCGGAACGCCGACGAGGCCATCCGGTACATCGACCTGGTCCGCGCCCGCGCCGGCCTGAAAGGACTCCGGGAGGCCTATCCTGAACTGGACTTCGCCGGCAACGGCGGCACCGTGGGCGGGGTGACCCGCACCGGCCAGGAATGGCTGCGCTGGATCATCCTCCAGGAAAAGATGTGTGAATTCCCCTTCGAAGGCAGCCAGCGCCACTACGATGCGATGCGCCGGATGCTTGCCCTGAAGGAGTACAACGTGGAGAACTGGACGCTGCACGTGACAGCCGACAATTACGAGGATTCCTACCAGCGGGTGAGCACCGACTATATCGGCGGCCGCTCCGTTTTCCGCCAGCGGGATTATCTTTTCCCCTTCGGCAGCGCCCAATTGGCAGAAATGACTAACTTTACACAGAATCCGGGCTGGTAAGCCGCAAAGAGAATCGCCTTATGAAAAGAATGAGCATCATCATCGCGGGAATGCTGCTGGTAAGCGGCTGCTTCCCCGACGAGCGGAACAATTTCATGGTTCCGGATTCCTTCGGCATCACCTCGCTGGAGAATGTGGTGGAAGCCTCCGTCCATACCGGCGGTTTCGTGCTGGGCATTGCCAAGAGCGGCAAGGGCCAGACGGCCGCCCACGTGGAGATCAACCGCAACCAGGATGACATCGACGCCCGGATTTCCGAATTCAATGCAGAGCACGGCACGGAGTTCAAGGCCGTGATGAACTCCCTGGTCGAAATGGACGCGGTCGACTTCGACTTTACGGCCGAAGAGGCCGCCAAGGAAGTCACGATCCGCTGGGACCCGGACCTGGTTGCCCGCTTCATGGGTGAAAGCGACCAGTTTGTCATCCCTGTCCTCATCCGGTCGGACGACCCGGTCGTGCAGGTGAAGGACGACCGGAGCCTGCTGCTGATCCATCTGCGGCGTTCCAGCGTTTCCCTGAAGCAGAAAGCCGTCACACGGACCATCGAAAAGAAGACGGTGGAACGGGACAAGGCAGGCAACCAGCCTCCGCTGACGGAGATCGTTTCGCTGGATGTGGAAATCGACAATCCCATCGCGGGCGTGGGCATCACCTATCCCGTGGAAATCGGCAGCACGGACGCCCCTTCCGGACTTGTCAAACTCCTCTCCCAGAGCATCACCATCCCGGAAGGCGGCAAATCCGGTACCGTCCAGGTTGAACTGGACTACAGCGTCCTCCTGCAGAACGGCGTCCTGAACCAGTTCCCCGACTACGACGTTCCCGTATGCATCAAGACCGACGGGATGACGGCCAGCCTGAACGGGGAGGACTTCCCGCTCCAAGGCCTTTCTTACGGGAATACTGTCACCCATTTCACGTTCATCTGGAAAGAGACCAAAAAGGGCCTGAACTTCAGCCGCGAATGGGGTAAGTATTCCACGGAAGGCGAATCCTGGAGCGACTATCTGACCGGCTTCACGGCCGGTGCGGACCGGAACGTCACCCTGAACGGCGACTTCGTCTACGTGGCGGAGACCAACCAGTCCAAGAACCTCTGGGCCATCAGCCTGAAGGATCCCGGCAACTACCGGAAACTGCCCGTCGGCACCGTGAAGGACGAAGGCATCTTCTACCTGAGCTGTCCCCGTGTGATACCGAACACGGATCCCGCCATCAACGGCGGGAAGGATGTACTGGCCGTCTCCAACATGATCGAAGGCGATCCCACACTTTATGTCTATGTCAACGGCATCGACAAGGATCCGGTTCCCTTCACGATGACGACGTGGGCCAGCCGCCGCCTGGGCGATACGTTCAGCTGGTGGGGCAGCTGGAAGGACGGCGTCGTGTTCTTCAAGGACTACAATTCCACCCAGGGTACGGTCACCTTCTGGCTGTCCGGCAAGACCAGCGGCTCCTTCTTCCTGATGGGCCGTCTCGCCGCGCCCGCCGTAACGGGTGCCGCCGCCTACTTCCCGTTCCCGGACGACATCAACAACGGCATCATTTCCGTCCGGGGCGGCGAATCCAGCTGGCTGGTCACCGCTTCCAAGAACCTGAAGACCCTGGAAGGAGCCGACAACAACGCTACGCTCACGGAACTGGATTCCAAGTGGGCGAACAGTTCCTTCCGCTACTTCACCCTGGCCGGGAAGCGCTATGTCGCCGTCGCCAGGCAGGACAGCTCCGCCGGAGGTCGGCTGATCGTCCTGGAAGGCGAAGAAGGAACCGGCTGGGGCCAGATCGTGACCGGCGGAAAGGTCGTCTATGAAGCCGCCATCCAGAACGATACGGAAAACGAGGCGCTGGATGAAACGCCTTCGGCCCGGTTCTCCGGCAACAGCGGCATGGACCTGGACGTGTACAAGCAGGGCGAGGATGTGTATATCGCCGTCATCAAGCAGAATGTAGGCCTTTCCCTGTTCCGGGTAAGCAACGATGAATAGACGGGCGCTCATAGCAGCTGTACTCCTTCTTTCCGCAGGCTGCGGGAGGAAGGAGCCGGCTGCCGAGCCCGCCGTTCCCGCCGTCCGGGCGGAGCTGGTGGAAGCAGGCGCCTTTGAAGCGACGTTCTCGGTCCAAGCCGTGAACACCGTTTCACTGCGCTACGGAACGGAAGAAAGGATGCCCCATTCCCAGGAAACCGGCTCTGAAGGCCCCGTGACCTGCATTCTACGGCTGGACGGCCTGCAGCCGCTGACCGACTATCAGCTGTTTGTCAAGGGTATCGGCCCATCCGGCGAGGAAGGGAATGTGGTCAAGGTTTCCTTTACCACTGCCAAAGGCCCGGACAACCTGTACCCGTGGGAAGAGCGGCGAAGCGGCCCCCCCGCGTTCGCCGACCTTTCCCTGATCACCCTGGGCTGGCACAATGCCACGCCGCCCCGCTGGACGGAAGAACGCTTCCGTTCCCATGTCCTGTACCGGGACGGGGACGGAACCGCCCACTGGCTCTTCGACGCTTTTCTCTGCATCGACGGCTGGGATCCGGCGAGGAACCTCTCCTTCAGCATCACGAATGACCGGTACTCCGCCGTCAAGGAGTCCTGGGAAGAACTTGCGGATGCCTGGCTCGGAGAAGACGGTGCCCTGAAGGAACTGGACGCCGCCATCGAAAGCGCATCGGCGGAACTGGGCGCCCCTCCCTTCCCGCGTTACATCGTCATGGGGATTCCGGACCCGATCCGCTTCCAGTACTTCCAGGACAGGAACTCCTCCACGGCCTATTGGGGACAACTGGGCGGCCGGACCCTGGACTTCGCGGAAGTGACGGACCAGGTCGCGGCCTGCCAGTGGTATATGGACCGGTGCCGGGAGCGGTTCCAGTCCCTGCATTTCAAGCACCTGGAACTCGCCGGATTCTACATCCTGTCGGAAGAGCTGCCGCTGGATCCGGCCTTCTTCCAGTCCGCGGGAGAGGCATATGATGCGGCCGACACCTGGAACTGGAAGCACAAGAACTGGGAAGTCATCGTTCCCCGGCTGTCCTCCTATGCCCATTCCTGCCACGAGGGTCTGTGGTGGATTCCCTACCACCTGGCCCCCGGTTTCAGAGTCTGGAAAGAGCTGGGATTCGACAACGTGTTCATGCAACCCAACCACTACTGGGACCACGACCAGGTTTCCCATCCGCTTTCCGCGACGAAAAACGCCCTGGTCAAATACCGGATGGGAATGGAACTGGAGTTCGAATACTCCCTGGTCGCCGCCGTGATGGCCGACGGACGCTCCGGCCCGGACGGCAGCGGGAATCCCACTTTCTACGCCAAAGATGTCCCGATGCTCCGCGAACGGGTACGCGCCTATATGCAGACTTACAAGGACGCCGGACTTTATGGAGTCCTTCCCATCGCCCTCTACTCCGGTACGGACGCCCTGCACCAGCTGGCCACCTCCACCGATCCTGGAGACCGGGAGATGTACCACGACCTCTGTCAATTCATCATCGGATCCCGCTTAAAGAAATGAAACGGTTCATCTATCTCATAGCCTGCCTTTTCTCCCTCTCATGCAGCACCGCGCAACCTCCTTCCGGGCCGCGCACTTTCACCGATGTCAGCCTGGTCGGTTACTGGCATCGGGATCCCCTGCGCTGGGACGCCGCCCGCTTCGCCCCGCACGTGAGCTGGCAGGCGCCAGACGGCACGGAGCACTGGCTCTTCGAAGCCTTCCTCTTCCTGGAAGGGATGGATCGGGTGTACGGTAAGAACCTGGTCATCAGCCCCTCCGGGGCGTCCGCCGGCAAGGAGTCGTGGCAATACCAGCTGGATCTCTGGCTGGGGGCCGAAGGAAGTGTGAAAGCGTTGGACAGCGCCTGTGAAAAAGTGGCTTCAAGAATCGGCGAACCGCCCCGGAAACGGGCCGTCATCATCGGCCTGCCGGATGCCATCATGTTCGAGACCTTCGCCGACAAGACTTCCAGCACCACTTACTGGGGGGACGGATTGGATTTCGCCCGCGTGGAAGACCGGATGAAAGCCCTGCGGTGGTACATGGACAGCGCCCGGCGCATGTTCGAGGCCCTGCAGTGCCGCTACCTGGAGCTATCCGGCTTCTACATCACATCGGAAGAGATCTATCTGCCTTACGACATCGACGTCAACTGCCGGTACAAGAACTGGGAGGAAATCGTCCCCCTGCTTTCAGAATACTGCCACGGGAAAGGCCAGGGACTGTATTGGATTCCCTATCACCTGGGGCCGGGATACAAGCATTGGAAAGAGCTGGGCATCGACCAGGTCTGGATGCAGCCCAACTGGTACTGGGACCTCGGGAACGAAGGACGGCATCCTTTCGAAAAGACCGTCGCGGCCATCCGGGAAGCCGGTCTGGGCGGCATGGAACTGGAAATGGAGTATTCGGCTGTCGCCGGCCAGATGACCGGCGGGCAACTGGGTCCGGACGGGGAAGGAAAACTGGTCTTCTCCGGAGAAGACGTTCCTGCTTTGCAGAACCGGGTCCGCCGCTATATGCAGGAATACAAGGACGCCGGTTTTTATGGGCAGAAATCCATCGCCCTCTATTCCGGTTCCAATGCTTTCACACAGCTGGCCGAATCCACCCGGCCGGAGGACCGGGCCCTGTACGACGACATCTGCCGGTTTGTGCTGGGCAACCGGGGCGAACTGCCACGGACAGAGGTGGAAGTGGATGCGGACGGACGGCTGCAGAAACTGGCCGTGAACGGGCGCAACTATGCCGGCGGACAAGCCCTTTGGCGGTTATATTACAACACGCCGGAGCAGAAGGAAATCGAGGTTTCCGGGGCTGATGAACATCCCCGGATCACCAGGCAGGCGGACACGGTCTTCCTGCAATACGACCGCGTGGGCGGCAAGGCCTTCTCCCTGTGCCTGAAAATCTGGACGGAGGGAACGATGGTCCGGTTCGGAGCATCGCTGGAAAACCGGGAACCCCATACCGTCATCCGGGAGCTGCAGTACCCGCTCATCGGACACTTGCAGATTCCAAGTGATTATAAGCTCCTTACGACCCATACCGGCGGACAGATCTTCGACGATCCCGTGTGGAAGATCTCCAACGTGGATGTCCGGCCGCTGTATATGACCCCGGCCCAGAAGTTCCGCCAGTACGACCTCCAATACCCGCGGAACGCGGCCGCCAACTGCTTCGCGTTCGTCGGCCCCGAAAACGGCTTGTATTTCGGGTCCCACGACCTTTCCCTCCAGCAAACCTGGCACGGACTCCGCACCTATCCGGACGAAGGAACCATCGGCCACACCACGACGGATTTCAAGCACCTGGAGGCGGGTTTCTACCGCTATCCCAACGCGATGTACGGCGATTCCTGGACCAATGACGCGTCCGTGGTCGTACCCTATGAGGGCGACTGGACAGCGACGTCGCGGATCTATCGGCATTGGGCCGACACCTGGTGGAAGCACGGCGACGTCCCGCAGTGGGTACAGGACATGACCGGCTGGCAGCGCATCATCTTCAAGCACCAGTACGGAGAGTATCTTCGCAAATACACTGACCTGCCCGACCGGATCGCCGCCGTGGGCGAATCCGTGGGCTGCAACGCCGTCCTCGCCTTCGGCTGGTGGAAAGAAGGGATGGACAACGGGTATCCCAACTACACTGTGGACGACACCCAGGGTGGGGATGAGGCCTGGAAGGCCGCCATTGCCGATTACCGCGCCAAGGGGAACCGGCTGCTGCTCTATTACAACGGCCGTCTGATCGACGTGGAAAGCGATTTCTACCGCTCCGGCGGCGGCTCCCTCGTGGCGAACAAGGACAATACCGGACGCGAATTCACGGAACATTACAAGTTTACCGGCGAGGGAACCACGCTGGGCTATTACGACTCCCGCACCTTTGTCATCGCCGACATGTCCAAGCGTCTCTGGCGCGACCAGTTGCTCGCCTGGGCGGACCGGGCCATGTCCTATGGCGCCGATGCCGTCTTCTACGACCAGC
>CAMNGM010000014.1 GCA_946538425.1 uncultured Bacteroidales bacterium
CCTGATCATCGACATCGAGACCTTCGAGTTCCTCAAGAAGAACAAGGAGGACTTCCGCTGCAACGGCTGGGTGAAGGACCCGCAGCCCGACGACCTGGCCTGCATCATCTACACCTCCGGCACCACCGGAAAGGCCAAGGGCGTGATGCTCAGCCACCGCAACCTGTCCAGCAACCTGGCGGCGGCCTTCAAGGCGAAGCCCGCCTTCAAGAAGGACCGCTTCCTGAGCATCCTGCCGGCCGCCCACGCCTATGAGATGAGCGTTTCCACGCTGTACTCCTTCTATGTGGGCGCGACCTGCTACACGCTCCAGAAACCGCCGACTCCCACCATCCTCCTCGCCGCGATGAAGAAGGTCCGGCCCACAATCGTGTGCTCCGTCCCGCTCATCATCGAGAAGGTGGTGAAGAACAGCGTCCTTCCCACCATCCAGAAGAGCCGCATCCTCTCCTGGGCCGACCAGCACATCCCGCGCATCCTGCGCTGGTTCATCGGCCGCCGGATGGTGAAGACCTTCGGCGGGAAACTGGACTTCTTCGGCATCGGCGGCGCGAAGCTCGACCCGGCCGTGGAGCAGTTCCTCATCGAGTGCAAGTTCCCCTATGCCATCGGCTACGGCCTCACCGAGACCGCCCCGCTGGTGTGCAACGTGATGGTGGACAAGAAAAAGCACCTCGGGTCCATCGGCGTGGCCACCTACAAGGTCGACATCCGGCTGGACAACGTGAACCCGGCCAACGGCGAGGGCGAGATCGTCGTCCGCGGCAACAACGTGATGCTGGGCTACTACAAGGATCCCGAACGCACCCTGCAGGTGCTGGACGACGAAGGCTGGTTCCACACCAACGACATCGCCACCCGGGACGAACAGGGCAACTACTACATCAAGGGCCGCCTGAACAACACCATCCTCGGTCCTTCCGGAGAGAACATCTATCCCGAGGAGATCGAGCAGGTGATCAACAACATCGAAGGCGTGGAGGAATCCCTCGTGATGGAGCGGGACGGCAAGCTCGTCGCCCTCGTCAAGTTCACGGACAACGCCATCGACTGGGACCAGGCCACCGAGGACAAATGGTTCGAGGAGCTGGAAGCCCGCAAGCAGGCCGTCCTGGATTGGGTGAACAAGAAAGTGGGCAAGAACTCCAAGATCGGCGAGGTGGACGCGATGAAGGAACCCTTCGAGAAGACCGCCACCCAGAAGATCCGCCGCTTCAAGTACAAGGACTCCCACGGGGACGAACCGGAGAAACCGGAGAGTTCCTCCCAGGACAAACCGAAGGAGTAAGCGCGCTCCGACCATTGAAAAAAGAGGCAGCCGGAAAGCTGTCTCTTTTTCAATACCCTCACGGCAGACGGGCCCGAGTGATCGACCGGAAACGGACGGCAGGTATCTGCTGCAAAGATAAAAAACGAGGGCTGAGCGACCAAACAATCGGCCGATTAATTTCTCGCATCTTAACCAACTGTAAATCAAATAGATATGAAAAAATCCCGACTTTTTGCAAAGTCGGGATTCAGTCACCCGGACAGGCCGGTCCTAGGGATCACGGTCCGAATTACTCGGCGACCACGTTGAACTTGAAGGTGCCCTTGATGCCCTTGTAGAGCTTCACGGCGGCCTCGTACTCACCCAGTTCCTTCACCTCGGCGGCGAGGATGGTGATGTCCTTCTTGTCGATGTTCAGTCCCTTGGCGGCGAGCGCCTCGGCGAGCTGCTCGGTGGTCACGGAACCATAGAGCTTGCCGGTCTCACCGACCTTGGCGGCGATCTCGAGAACCTGCGCGTTGATGGTGGCGGCGAGGGCCTCGGCGTCGGCGACGAGCTTGGCCTCCTTGTGCGCGCGCTGACGGAGGGTCTCCGCGTGCTGCTTCTTGACGGACTCGGTGGCCACGGTGGCGAAGCCCTGCGGCACCAGATAGTTCATTGCATAACCGGCCTTGACCTTGACGATCTCACCAGCGTAGCCGAGATTGGCCACATCTTTCTTGAGCAAAATTTCCATAAGGCAGATTATTTAAGGAGGTCAGTGACATACGGAAGGAGGGCAAGGGAACGGGCCCGCTTGATAGCCTGGGCGACCTTGCGCTGGAACTTCAGGGAAGTACCGGTGATACGGCGGGGAAGGATCTTGCCCTGCTCGTTGAGGAACTTCTTGAGGAACTCAGGGTCCTTGTAATCGACATACTTGATACCGGCCTTCTTGAAGCGGCAGTATTTCTTCTTGCGAACCTCCACGGTCGGGGGGTTGAGATAACGGATTTCGCTATTTTCGTTTGCCATGATAAATTCCTCCTTTGATTACTCTTCAGTCTTGGGAGCCTCGGCGGCAGCGGCCTTGGCAGCCTTGTTGGCGCGGCGCTTCTCGGCGTAGGCGACGGCGTCCTTGTCCAGGGCGACGGTCAGGAAGCGGATGATGCGCTCGTCACGGTGATACTGGGTCTCGAGGGTGGCAACGAACTGGGAGTCGGCCTTGAACTCGATCAGGTAATAGAAACCTGTGGTCTTGTGCTGGATCGGATAGGCGAGCTGGCGCAGGCCCCAATCCTCTTCGTACACGACCTCACCGCCATTGTCGCGGATGAGCTGGGTGTACTTGGCAACCGCTTCCTTCATCTGGGTCTCAGACAAAACGGGAGTTGCAATGAAAACGGTCTCGTACTGGTTAACCATTGTTTGTTAATTAATTGTTTATTAAATACTTAAATCCTTCCCGGGTCGCAAAGGGCCCAAAAAGGACTGCAAAGATAGAAAGAATTTTCCATATAAACAAGCACTTACGACTTCTTCTTGGCCCCTCTCACCGGGTCGGCCTCGAGGGGGTCGTCGGGCCAGGCGTGCTTGGGATAGCGGCGGCGGAGTTCTTTCCGGACTTCGAAATAGGTGCCGGTCCAGAAGCTGCGGAGGTCGGAGGTGAGCTGGACGGGCTTGAAGCCCGGGGAAAGGAGTTCCATCAGGACGGGGCGGCGGCCGTCATCGACCCGGGGCGTGTCCTGCAGGCCGAAGCATTCCTGCAGCCGGACCCGGACCACGGGCGCATCGGCCCCCTGGCGGTATTCGACGCGGATGCGGCTGCCGGTGGGAACGGTGATATGGGAGGGGGCCAAGCGGTCCACCGCCTGCTGCTGGGGATAGGTCAGAAGGCCCCACAGGGCCGATTCCAGGTCGATCTTCCGCAGTTCGGCGACGGTCGCGGCCTTGCCGATATACAGCGGCAGCCACTCGGGAGCCCGGTCCAGGACCGCCTGTGTGGACAGGTCCGGGAGTTCCAGTTCCGGATGCCAGGCGGCGACGGCCGCCACGCGGCGCTGGAGGTTCTGCACGCCCTCGTGGAAATCCAGCATCGAGGTCCCTTCCTTCCGGGCCGCTTCGCAAACGATCCGGACGACCGTTTCCCGGGGGACGTCGGAAATGGGCCGGGACGACAGGAGAAGCTGCCCGATCCGCAGTTCCCGACGGGCGGCGACACTCCCCTGCCGGCTGTCCCAGCCGATGACATCCCGCGGCCGGGCCACGGCTTGTAAATCGGCCTCCGACAAGGGTGCGGCAAGGAAAATACGCCCCAAGCCACCCGGAGCGGCGTGCAGTGCGCCCACCGCCAGGTAGTCACAGGATGCCCAGGCGTCAGACGGGTCCAGGGCGGCGATGTCGCCGGTAGCGAGCTGGAAACGGCCCCGGCCCTCTTTCCAAGCCTTGGCAATGCGCTCCGGATAGGCGGCGGAAAGCAGGGAACCGGCTTCGTAAGGGTCCACGTCACCGTCGTCCTGTTCCACCCGGACCATCCGCCGATACTGCTCGGCAATCCGCAGAATCCGGGACCAGCGCCCTTCCCGCCGGGTGCGCCGGGCTTCCCGGAGGGCTTGCAGCCGGAGGTCGATACCCGTCTCAAGCGTCTCCTGCGCGAGCGGGTCCTTCTCTTCCAGCAGGGCGGCGATATCGGCCGCAAGGGCCTTCAGGGCAGGCGTTTCCGCCCGGACCAGCATCTGCGCGATGCGCGGATGGCAAGGGAGGGCGGAGAGTTTCCGGCCGTGCGGGGTCATCCAGCCATCGGCCTCCACCGCATCCAGCGAGACCAGCAGCTGCCGGGCCTGGGCCAGGGCATACGCGGGCGGCGGAGTCAGCCAGCGAAGCCGCTCCGGACGGGATTCCCCCCAGGCGGCGATGTCCAGCACCGTCGGCGCCAGGTCCGCCTCCAGGATCTCGGGGACCCGCAGCGGGGCCATCTGCTGTTCGATGCCGGGATTCCACAGCCGGATGCACACGCCCGGCGCCACGCGGCCGGCGCGGCCCGTCCGCTGGTCGGCCATGTCGCGGCTGATCCGGACCGTTTCCAGGCGGCTCAGCCCGCGCTGCTGGTCATACACCAGCTTCCGGCACAGGCCGCTGTCCACGACCACGCGGACTCCTTCGATGGTCAAGGACGTCTCGGCGATGGGTGTCGCGAGGACGACTTTCCGCTCCCCCGCCCGGCTGGGCGCGATGGCCCGGCGCTGTTCCGCCAGGGACAGCATCCCGTAAAGCGGGCATACGGCCGTAGCACCCAGGGATTCGCCCAGCAACTGGGCGCATCGGCGGATATCGGCCTCGCCCGGGAGGAAGGCGAGAAGGTCTCCCTCATACGCGCGATGGGCCTCCCGGACCGCCTTGGCCACGGTTTCGGCGGCGTTCTCCGGGGTGGCGTCGGCCCCGCGGACAACCTCCACCGGGAACATCTTCCCCCGGCTTTCCACCAGCGGCAGGTCCAGTTCCCGGCACAGGGAGGAGGCGTCGATGGTCGCCGACATCAGCACCAGCTTCAGGTCCGGCCGCAGCACGTCCCGCGCTTCCCGGACCAGCGCCAGCGCCACGTCGGTCGTCAGGCTCCGCTCGTGGAATTCGTCGAAAATCACGACGGAGACTCCCTCCAGGCCCGGATCGTCCGTCAGGCGGCGCACCAGGACCCCCTCGGTCATCACCTCGATCCGGGTCGACGCCCCCACGCAGTGCTCGAACCGCATCCGGTACCCGACCGTCCGGCCCACCGGCTCGCCCAGCATCCAGGCCATCCGCTCGGCGATCTGCCGGGCGGCCACCCGCCGGGGCTCCAGCATCAGCACTTTCCCCCCGACCCCTTCCAGGATGGACAGCGGCAGCAGCGTGGACTTGCCCGCCCCGGGCGGCGCGGTCACGACCGCCCCGCCGCGCTCCTCCAGGGCACGAAGAACGCTCCCGGCAACCTCGGCTACCGGGAGCGTATCCTCATATGCGTGGAACGGAAGCAGCGCTATTTCTCCGGCACGTTCTTCAGGACGGCCTTCAGGTACTCCCACGTACGGCCCACGGAGGCGATGTTCACACGCTCGTCCGGGGAATGCGGGTACTTGATGGTCGGGCCGACGGAGACCATCTCCCAGTTCGGGTACTTGGCGCCGAGCAGGGCGCACTCGAGACCGCCGTGGGTGGCCATCACCTTCATCGGGTAGCCGTAGACTTTCTGGAACTGTTCCATCATCACCTTGTTCATCGGGGTGTCCAGCTTCGGCGTCCAGCCGCTGTAGCCGCCCTTGAACTCGATCTCGTCGGCGCCGGCGAGCTCGAAGATGCAGCGGACGCGCTGGGCCAGGGCCGCCTTCGCGGTGTCCACGGCGCTGCGCATCAGGGAATGGACGGTGACCCGGCCCTTCTCCGTCCGGACGATGGCCATGTTGATGGAGGTCTCGGTCAGGCCTTCCATCACCTGGCTCATCCGGATGACGCTGGACGGGCAGGCCAGCAGGGCCTTCACCACATTCAGCATCACACGGCCCTGGATGAACTTCGGGGCGGCGGGAACGTCGTCCACATAGAGCACGGCGCCCGGATCGCTGTCCTTGAACTCGGCCTGAATCTCCTCGAAGATATTGCCGATGAGCTTCTTGACGGATTCCAGGTTCTCGCCCGGGACGACGACCTCGACCTCGGCCTCGAACGGAATGGCGTTGCGCAGGGAGCCGCCCGTGAAGCTGACCACCTGTACGCCGAACACTTCCATCAGCGGAAGGAGGATGCGGGCCATCACCTTGTTCGCGTTGGCGCGGTACAGGGAGATGTCCATCCCGGAGTGGCCGCCCTGGAGTCCCTTGACGGTGAGTTTCAGGCCCTTCCAGCCAGGTTTGGTGTCGTACTTGCGGTACTTGAATTCCGCGGAGATGTCCAGGCCGCCGGCACAGCCGACGCACAGCTCTCCCTCCTCCTCGGAGTCCAGGTTGATGAGGATGTCGCCCTTGAGGACGCCCGGCTTCAGGGCCGTCGCGCCGGTCATCCCGGTCTCCTCGTCATAGGTGACGAGGACCTCGACGGGGCCGTGCTCGACGGACTTGTCCTCGCACACGGCGAGTCCCATCGCCACGCCCATCCCGTTGTCGGCGCCGAGGGTGGTGCGGTCGGCCGTGACCCATTCGCCGTCCACATAGGCGGAGATCGGGTCCTTCAGGAAGTCGTGGTCGGAATCGGAGGTCTTCTGCGGGACCATATCCATATGGCCCTGGAGGATCACCCCGCGGCGGTTCTCATAGCCCGGGGTGGCCGGGACGCGGAAGATGACGTTGCCGGTCTCGTCCTTGCAGACGTCGACCCCGTGGTCCTTGCCCCACTGGAGCAGATATTCGATGACTTTTCCTTCGTGCTTGGAGGGGCGCGGGACCTGCGTCAGGCCGTAGAAGTTGCCCCATACCACTTTGGGTTCCAGATCTTTGATACTCATATCGAAAAAAGTGTTTTATGTGTGATTATTTCAGGGGATACAGCGCCTCGAGACCAAGCTGGTACACGGGGATGCGGCTCTCGAAGAGCGTCCGGCCTCCCGTGGTCAGCCGCACGTTGCACACGGCGGGAATCCGATAATGGACCACGTTCTTGGTGTCGCGGAGGGCGGTCTGCGGGTCGGACACTTCCTCCGGGGAGAATTCCAAGGAATAGACGGCGCCCGCGCCTTCGGTGACGATGCCTTCCCGGTCGTTCAGGCGGAAAGCCGTATACTTGCGCGCGGAGCCGGAGGGGACGACGTCGAACGAGCCGCTCTGCTCGCGGGCGACGGTATAGCCGGTGAAGAGGGTCAGGTACTCCTTCTCCACCCGGTCCAATTCGGCGATGGCGGCGCCGAGCGCCTCCCCGCTGAAGGTGGCGTCGGTGTTGCCGGTGGAGATGTTGAAACGCTCCCGCCGGGCCTTCAGGACCATATCGGCGGCCTCCTGCGCCTTCATCTCCAGGGTCTTCTGCACCTGATAGGCCTCTTCCACGGGGACGCGCACGAAGGCGGTGTCCGTCTCGACCTCCTTCCAGATGGTGCGGGTCTCGGTCCGCGTCTGGGAGGTCACGCCCTTGGTGCCGAAATCGGCTTCCGGCTGCGGGTTGAAGCGCCAGACGAGGTCACCGGCTTCCAGCCGGTCCTGGAAAGAGACGAGTCCCTGGGAAGTCAGGGCGAGGAAACGGTCCTCGACGCCCTTGGTTTCCACCGAGTAGCGGGCCTGCGGATCGGCCTCCACCCGGGTGACGAGGCGGACTTCCTTCACATAGGAGCGGGAAGCGTCCGTCTCCCGGACGTCGATCCCGAGGAAACGCTTGGCGTAGGCGGCATAGGGGCCGGCGAAGAAAGATTCCTGCACGGCGTCCACTTCCACCGTCACGGTGGTCTGCGGGAGGCTGTAAGTCACGGTCTGCGCCTCGAGGAAGGCGGGAACGGCCAGCAGAAGGCTGGCGGCAAAAATTCTGAGGTTCATTGGATTCTCCAGCGTTTATGCGTCCAGAGATAGTTCCAGGGCTGGGTCTGGATGTCCTTCTCCAGATGCTTGTAAAACAGTTTCATCAGTTCTTCCGGGGTGCTTTCGGAAGCATTCTCCACGACGGGGACGAAAGTCAGGCGGTACTGTCCCTCCTCCGTCCGGTACCAGCGGATGTAGGCCACGGACATCCCCATCTTGCAGGCGATGGCGGTGCCGCCGGCCATCGCGAGGGTGTCCTGGTGCAGGAATTCGCCGATGGAGAAGCGGCCGGCCCGCCAGTAGGGATACTGGTCGGTGGTGAAGATGTAGAGTTTCTTCTCGTGACGGTGGGAAACCGCATACCGGAGGATGGAGTCCCCGTCCACATAGCCTTGGAAGTCCAGGTCCGAGACCGGGGCGCAGCGCCCCTCGGCCATCACCTGGTCCCAGAGCTTGCTGGACAGCGACCGGTACACGACGACCACGTCCTTGTCGCCCCAGGTGCGCTTGCCCGGCGCCAGCGTGTCATACTGCGCCACGCCGCCCAGGAGTTCCCAGTTGCCGGCGTGGGAGTTCAGGAGCATCACCGAGGAGGAACGGTCGTAGAAGGCGTTGAATTCGTCGATGTTGTCGATCTGGCAGAGTCCCTGCCGGAGCAGCCGCTGCCGGCCCTTCTCCCCGCGGCAGCCCGAGAACCACACCGTCTCGGCGACGACCTGCCCGAAATGGTCATAGAACTTGCGATATACGTCCTTGACGAAATCGTAGTCCTTGTCGGGGAAACTGCGGGCCACGTTCGTGAGGACCACGTCGTTCCGGTAGCGGAAGACGTCGCGGACCAACCAGGCGACGAACCGCCCCCAGGCGTAGTGGTATGCGAGCGGCAGGCGGGCGCGGAGCCTCAGGAAAGCCCCCACCGCGCGGGCGCCGAATGTCCTTTTCTTGTCCATATCCTTACAAAGATACGCTTTTTTGGGAAATCTTTGTTATATTTGTGAAACCCGCGACGATTCTTAAAACTTCATAGATATGTTCAAAAACCATCCGAAAGGACTGCTTGCCGCCGCGCTCAGCAATATGGGCGAACGTTTCGGCTACTACATCATGAATGCGGTCCTTGCCCTGTTCCTCGCCTCCAAGTTCGGCATCAGCGACGGGGCCGCCAGTGTCATCTATTCCATTTTCTACACATCGATCTACGTGCTTTCCCTGGTAGGCGGCATCATCGCCGACCGGACCCAGAACTACAAAGGAACCATCCAGAAGGGCCTCATCATCATGGCCGCGGGATACATCCTCCTCGCCCTGCCCATCACGGCCAAGGCCGGAAACATCTCCTGGCTTCTCCCCTTCACCTGCATCGCCCTGGCGATGATCGCCTTCGGCAACGGCCTGTTCAAGGGCAACCTCCAGGCCATCGTCGGCCAGATGTACGACAGTTTCGAGGCCGAAGAGGCGAAAAAGGGCCCGGAAGCCCTCGCCGTCGCCAAGGACAAGCGGGACGCCGGTTTCCAGATCTTTTACGTCTTCATCAACGTCGGCGGTCTCATCGCCCCGTTCGTCGCCCCGCTGATCCGTCAATGGTGGCTCAAGATCCACGGCTTCCTGTACAACTCCAACCTTCCCGAACTTTGCCACAAAGCCCTATCGGGGAACCTCGGCGACCTGTCCGGGAAATACGCGGATATCGTGGACAAGGTCACTTTGACCGGCACCACCTTCGATCCTGCGGCCTACCTGGAGGTTTTCAACCAGGGCGTCCACTTCTCCTACATCGCTTCGGCACTGGCCATGGTGATATCCCTCGTCATCTTCCTGGCCAACAAGAAGATCTTCCCGAACCCCGCCAAGAAGGCCTCCCTCGAAGGCGTCTCCTATACCCAGGAAGAGAAGCAGGCCATGGCCAAGGAAATCAAGCAGCGGATGTACGCCCTGTTCGCGGTCCTCGGCATCGCCGTCTTCTTCTGGTTCTCGTTCCACCAGAATGGCCAATCCCTCTCCTTCTTCGCCCGTGACTTTGTCAAGACCGACAAGATCGCCCCGGAAATCTGGCAGGCGGTCAATCCGTTCTTCGTCATCGTCCTCACCCCGATCATCATGGCCATTTTCGGCGCGCTCGCCAAGAAAGGGAAAGTGGTCTCCACGCCGCGGAAGATTGCCTACGGCATGGGGATCGCGGCCATCGCCTATCTGTTCCTGATGATCTTCTCCATCTCGAACCACTATCCTTCCGGCACCGAATTCCGCGCCCTCGACGAGAGTGTCGCCCTCGGCATGAAGGCCGACTGGTGGGTTCTCATCGTCACCTACTTCTTCCTCACGGTCGCGGAGCTGTTCATCTCCCCGCTCGGCCTCTCCTTCGTGTCGAAGGTCGCCCCGAAGAACCTGCTCGGCCTGTGCCAGGGCCTCTGGCTCGGCGCTACCGCCCTGGGCAACGGCCTGATCTGGATCGGCCCGGTCATGTACAATGCCTGGCCCATCTGGAAATGCTGGACCGTATTCCTCGTCGTCTGCCTGATCTCGATGGGCGTGATGCTGGGCATGGTCAAGTGGCTCGAACGCGTCACCAACGCATAATTTAATCGAAAATCATATGTTCAAAGGACAACCCAAAGGACTCTTCGCCCTCGCGCTCGCCAATACCGGTGAGCGCTTCGGCTACTACACGATGCTGGCCATCTTCATGCTCTTCCTCCAGGCGAAGTTCGGCTGGAACGGAGCGACCGCCAGCCAGGTCTACGCCATCTTCCTCGCGGCGGTGTATTTCATGCCGGTCGTGGGCGGCTGGCTGGCCGACAAGATCGGCTACGGCAAGTGCGTGGTGACCGGCATCTCCATCATGTTCGCCGGCTATGTGTGCCTGTCCATCCCGACTCCCGCCAACACCCTCGGCATCGCGCTGATGATCGGCGCCCTGGCGCTGATCGCCATCGGCACCGGTCTGTTCAAGGGCAACCTGCAGGTCCTCGTGGGCAATCTCTACGACGACCCGAAGTATTCCGCCAAGCGCGACTCCGCCTTCTCGCTGTTCTATATGGCCATCAACATCGGCGCGATGTTCGCCCCGGCGGCCGCCACGGCCATCACGAACAAGTTCCTGGGCAAGGCCGGCCTGATCTACAAGGCTGACATCCCGGCCCTCGCGCACCAGTTCCTGGACGGCACCATCGCCCCGGACAAGGTGGCCCAGCTGGAAGGCCTGATGGGCCAGATGCCCGGCATCGGACAGATGGACACCGCCGCCTTCTGCCAGTACTACATCGACCACCTGTCCAGCGCCTACAACATGGGCTTCGCCGTGGCGTGCCTCTCCCTGATCGTCTCGATCGCCATCTACTTCGGCTGCAAGAGCTGGTTCAAGCACGCCGACGTGAACGCCAAGCAGGCCGCCGCCAGCGCCACGCCCGTCAAGGAACTCACCAAGGAACAGGAGAAGAGCCGCATCGTCGCCCTCGTCCTCGTGTTCGCGGTGGTCATCTTCTTCTGGATGGCATTCCACCAGAACGGCCAGTCCCTGACCTGGTTCGCCCGCGACTACACGCAGAGCTTCGCCACCGGCGCGACCCGCATCGGCTTCAACATCTGGGCCCTCGCCCTGATCGCCGCCTCCGTCTATACCCTGTTCGGTGTCTTCCAGAGCGAGAAGACCACGGGCAAGATCGTCTGCGGCTTCGTCACGGCCGCCCTGTGGATCGGCGTCTACGGCATCCACCAGGGACAGGCGAACCCGCTAGAGATCTTCCCGCAGGAGTTCCAGCAGTTCAACCCGTTCTTCGTCGTAGCCCTGACCCCCATCTCGATGGCCATCTTCGACAGTCTGGCCAAGCGCAAGAAGGAACCTTCCGCCCCGATGAAGATCGGGCTCGGGATGTTCGTCGCCGCCCTGGGCTACCTGGTGATGGTCTATGCCTCCCGCGGACAGGCCTCCCCGGCCCAGCTCGCCGGCACCGTCTCCCCGGACCCGGTGGTTCCGACCTACCTGATCGGCACTTACCTCGTCCTCACCTTCGCGGAACTGCTCCTGAGCCCGATGGGCATCTCCTTCGTCACGAAGGTGGCCCCGCCGCGCCTGAAGGGCCTGATGATGGGCCTCTGGTTCGCCTCCACCGCGGTCGGGAACTACCTGAGCTCCATCCCCGGCCTCCTGTGGGAACGCGTTCCCCTGTGGGCCAACTGGGCGATCCTGATGAGCCTGTGCGTGGTCGCCGGCCTCATCATGTTCGCGATGCTCCGCAAGATCAACGCGGCGACGGCCGAATAACCCCATACCCAGGTACAGGCCTTGCCCCGTATGTACATCATATCCGGCTGCAACGGCTCCGGGAAGACCACGGCGTCCTACACGCTGCTCCCGGAGCTGCTGGATTGCAGCGAGTTCGTGAACTCGGACGAGTTCGCGAAGAGCCTCGCGCCGTTCCATCCCGAAACGGCGTACATCACGGCCAGCCGGTATATGCTCAAGAAACTGCGCTACCTGTTCACCCGGCGGGAGGATTTCTGCATCGAGACCACCCTCGCCACCCGGTCCCTCATCAAGATGGTCAGGATGGCCCAGGACCAGGGATACTTCGTCACGGTGGTGTACCTGTGGCTCCGCGACCCCGAGATTGCCATCAAGCGGGTGGCCGCCCGGGTGGAGGCCGGCGGGCACGACGTGGCCCCGGACATCATCCGGCGGCGGTACTACACCGGCCTGGAGTATTTCTTCAAGCTGTACGCCCCGGTCTGTGACAAATGGATGCTCGTGGACAACAGCGAAACGGAGTTCCGCATCTTCGCGGAAGGCAGCGCGAAAGGGACGACGGTCCGGGACCTGCCCCTGTACCAACAAATCAAACAACAGTTCGAGCAAACGCATGATTCACCCTAAGCAATCGTATCTGGACCTGTTCCGGGTGGGGGAATCACAGTTGGACACGCTCGTCGCCGAAGCCCTGCGGCACGGCGGCGACTACTGTGACCTCTACTTCGAGAATACGACCTACGGCAACCTCACCCTCCGGGACGGTATCGTCAACGCCGCCGGCCGGCACATCGACTACGGCGTGGGCATCCGCGTCCTGTGCGGCGAGAAGACGGGCTACGCCTACGCGGAAAGCACGGCGATGCCGGACATGCTCTCCTGCGCCCGGGCCGCGTCGGCCATCGCCGACGGAACCTCGGCCTTCTATGAGCATTCCGTCCGGGCGGAGGCGAACGGCTCGCGGATGGTCGGGCGCCGCTTCCGCGGCGAGCCCAACCCCGCCGCCGACCGCTACCCCGCCGGAAGCCCCTGGCGCGAGACGGAGGCGTCGGCCCTCATCCCCTTCCTGAAGAAGCTGGAGCAGGCCGTCCAGGTCCGCGACAACCGCATCGTCAAGATCATCGCGATGCTGGCCTGGCAGGTGACGGACGTGCTGATGTACAACTCCCTCAAGGAGCTCAAGTACGAGACCCGTCCGATGGGCACCGTCTCGGTGACCGCCATCTTCCAGCAGGGCGGGAAAACCGAGAACAAGACCGTCTCCCGGAGTTTCCGCGCCGGCGCGGAGATGCTCACCGACCGGCTCCTGGAAGAGATGGCGGCCGAGGCCGTGAAGGGCATCGACGAGCGGTTCGCCGCCCGCCGGCCCAAGGGCGGGCGGATGCCCGTGGTGATGGGCGCCGGCGCCTCCGGCATCCTCCTCCACGAGGCGATGGGCCACGCCTTCGAGGCCGATTTCAACCGCAAGGGCACGTCCATCTTCTCCGACAAGATGGGCCAGCGCATCTGCGCCGAGGGGATCCGGATCATCGACGACGGCACCCTCAAGGGGAACCGCGGCTCGCTCAATTACGACGACGAAGGCGTTCCCGCGCAGAAGACGTATATGGTGGAGGACGGCATCCTGACCTCCTACTTGCACGACCGCATCAGCGCCCGCCACTACGGCGTGTCCCCGACCGGGAACGGCCGCCGCGAATCCTTCCGCTACGCCCCTATCCCCCGGATGCGTTCCACCTATATGGAAAGCGGCAACGCCGCCCCGGCGGACATCATCGCCTCCGTCCCGAAAGGAATCTACGTGGACCAGTTCTCCAACGGGCAGGTCAAAATCGGGGAAGGCGACTTCACCTTCTTCGTCAAGAGCGGCTTCCTCATCGAGAACGGCCGCCTGACGGCCCCCGTGAAGGATATCAACATCATCGGCAACGGCCCGGAAGCCCTGCGGGACATCGTCGCCGTGGGCGACGACCTCGTCATCGACCCCGGCGCCTGGACCTGCGGAAAGGAGCAGAGCGTTCCCGTCTCCTGCGGCATTCCGACCGTCCTTGTCAAGAACCTGACCGTAGGAGGAGAATAATATGCTGACAGACCAGGAAATCGCCCTCGCGCGGACCGCGATGGAATTTGCGCTCGCAAGCGGCGCACAGAAAGCGCGCGTGACGCTGAACAAGAGCCTGATGGAGCTGTTCGGGATGCTGAACGGCGAGTTGGACAAGGTGACCCACGCCCTGGACCGGAGCCTGCAGGTGGCCCTGTTCGTGGACGGCCGGTTCGGGAGTTTCTCCTCCAACCGGCTGGAAGAGGAAGGCCTGAAGGCGTTCCTCCTTGACGCCATCGACACGGTCCGCACCCTCCAGCCGGACCCGGCCCGCGACTTGCCGGACCCCTCGCGCACCGCGAAAGATGCGCTCACCGGCCGGGAGCCGGGCCTGTACGACCCGGCCTACGAGGAACTCACCTCCGACAAGAGGCGGGAACTCGCCCTTGGCACCGCGGTCTGGCGCCGGAAAGCGGAACTCGAGAAGGGCTTCACCCTCATTTCCGAGGAAGGCGAGTATTCCGACAGCCTCTTCGACAGTGTCGTGATGGACTCGAACGGGCTTTTCGCCCGGCACACGGAGACCTCCTTCGAGATCGGCTATGAAGTCACGGTGGAAGACCCCGACGGCAACCGCTACGCAAGCTACTGGTGGGATGCGGCCCCGCGGCTCCGGGACATCCTCCCCGCCCTGGAAACCTGCAGCGAGACGGCCGTCCGGCGCGCCGCCGCGCAGATCGGGCCGATGGACCATCCCGGCGGGAAATGCAATATCGTGGTGGACAGCGAGTGCGCCTCCAAGTTCCTGACGCCGGTCCTGAACGCCCTCGGCGGCTATGCCGTCCAGCAGAAGAATTCTTTCCTCCTGGACAAGGCGGGCCAACGGGTGTTCCCGGAGCGGCTGACCATCCTGGACTGCCCCCGCAACCCCGGGGAGACGGGCTCCCGCCTGTGGGACAGCGAAGGCGTCGCGACGCAGGAGTTCCCGATCGTCGACCGGGGCGTCATCACCCGCTATTTCGTGAACACGTACATCGCCGGGAAGACCGGGATGGCCCCGACCATCGAAGACGCCACCCGCCCGAAGGTCGTTCCCTTCGGCGGATGCAAGACGCGGGAGGACCTGATGCGGAAGATCGGCCGCGGCATCCTCATCACCGGGTTCAACGGCGGCAACTCCAACACGTCCACGGGCGATTTCTCCTACGGGATCGAGGGATTCGCCTTCGAGGACGGCCGCATCACGCATCCGGTGCGCGAGATGCTGGTCACGGGCAACTTCATCGACCTGTGGAACCGCCTCGTCGCCACGGCCGACGACGCCCGCCCCTGTATGTCCAAGTCGATTCCGACCCTGGCCTTCGAAAACATCGACTGCAACGCATGAAAACGGCCGTCGTCATTCTGAACTGGAACACGAAGAGATACCTGCGTGACTTCCTTCCGGGGCTCATCGCCTCCACGGAAGGGATGGACGCGGAAGTCATCGTGGCGGACAGCGCCTCGACGGACGGGTCCCTGGAGATGCTCCACCACGAGTTCCCCGCCATCCGGCAGATCCGGCTGGACAAGAACTACGGCTTCACCGGAGGGTACAACCGCGCCCTCGCCCAGGTGGAGGCCGAGTATTACGTTCTCATCAACTCCGACATCGAGGTGCCGAAAGACTGGCTGAAGCCCCTCGTCGCCTGGATGGACGCCCACCCCAGATGCGGCGCCTGCGGCCCCAAGCTGCTGTCCTGGCACGACCGGACCCGCTTCGAGTACGCGGGGGCGGCAGGCGGCCTGCTGGACCGCTACGGCTACCCCTTCTGCCGGGGCCGCGCGATGAAGCTGGTGGAGAAGGACGAGGGCCAGTATGACACCCCCGCCGACGTCTTCTGGGTGTCGGGCGCCTGCCTGCTGGTGAGGAGCCGGCTGTGGAAGAAGCTCGGAGGCCTGGACGAGCGCTTCTTCGCCCATATGGAGGAAATCGACCTGTGCTGGCGCCTGCAGCTCGCCGGATACCGGGTCACGGTCGTCCCGGAATCGTACGTCTACCACATCGGCGGCGGCACCCTCCCGAACGACTCCCCCGCCAAGCTCCGCCTCAACTACCGGAACAACCTCCTGCTGCTGGAGAACAACCTGGCCAAGACCTTCCGGGCGCAGGGATACAGCGTGGAAGGCGCCCTGGGCAAGGCCCGGCGGCGCATCCTCACGCGGATGCTCCTGGACGGCGCCTCCGCCGTCAGCTACCTGGTCACCCGGAAATGGGACGCCTACAAGGCCGTGGTCAAGGCCCACGCCGAGTACTGGAAGCTGCGCCGCAAGCCGGACCCGGACGAAGTGGCCTCCCAACAAAAAGAAGTCACCATCCACGGATGGTATTCCAAGTGGATGGTGCCCCGTGCCCTTGCGGGCAAGATTCCTTCGCTACGCTCGGAATGACAGGAAAACTACATTCGGAATGACAATCGGTTATTTCGCCGGACGCTTGTAGCCTTCCGCCGTGGCCCGTTCTGCCATCCGCTGGATGCGGGTCTGCGTGTCCGGGTGGGAGGAGAACAGCTTCTGCGCGGCCGAAGCCTGGGCGCCGGATCCGCCGGCCACCTTCTGCAGCTTTTCGAAGGACATCGCCATTCCCCAGGGGTTCTTGCCCACGGCCTTGAGGAACTGGTAGCCGTAGTCGTCGGCCTCGCTCTCCTGCTTCCGGGAATACCGGGCGTTCAGGACGGCGTTGCCGATCGCGCCCAGCTGGGAGTCCGTGAGGGTGGCGGCCGTCTGGCTGGTGGAGGCGATCCCCTCGAGGGCCGCGCTCGTCAGGAGCGAAGCGCGCATCTCCTTCTTCGTATGCTTCATCGCGACGTGGCCGATCTCGTGGCCGATCACGCCCAGCAGCTCGTTGTCCGTCATCACGTCCATAATGCCGGTATACACGCGCACGCTGCCGTCGGCGCAGGCGAACGCGTTCACCTGGTTCTCCTGGTACACCTTGAAGTTCAGCGGCACGCCGTCCACGGCCGTCAGGCCCTTGGTCAGGTTGCGGAGACGCTTCGTGTAGGCGTTCGTCTCCGGCAGCACCTTGCTCTGGGCGTCAAGCTGGGTGATGTACTGGTGGACATAGGCCTGCACCTGTTCATCGGACAGGGACATGGCCTGCGCGGCGATCATTCCGCCCTGGAGAAGGCGGCCCGCATTGAAGGTTTCGGAGCAGGAGACGAGCATCAGCACGCCGGCTGCGAAGGCAAGAAGTCGTTTCATGATAGTGCAAATATAAACAAATCTTCGCAAAAATCCCCTTGCTATTTCGAGCTTGTCGAGAAATCTGCTTATCTTTGTGAAAGATAACAAGGACAGCGTATGAAGATCATCATCGAAGGGGCCGGCCAGGTGGGCTCCCACCTGGCGAAGATGCTCAGCCACGAAGGCGGCGACATCACCGTCATCGACGACAACGAGGCGCGGCTGCAGCGGCTCAACGCGACGGCCGACGTGGTCACCGTCCTCGGCGACCCCTCTTCCATCCAGGTCCTCCGGGAAGCCGGCTGCGCGAAGGCGGACCTTTTCATCGCGGTCAATCCCTCCACCACCCAGACCGTGAACATCGTCAGTGCCCAGCTGGCGAAGCGGCTGGGGTCCAAGCGGGTGATCGCCCGCATCGAGGACGAGGCCTACCTTCTTCCCGAAAACAAGCTGATCTTCAAGGATATGGGCATCGACATGCTCTTCTATCCCGAGAAAATCGCCAGCGACGAGATCATCGACCTCCTCAAACATACGGCCTCCACGGACTCGATGGACTTCGCCCGCGGGAAACTCCAGCTGGTGGTTTTCCGCCTGGACGACGACTCCCCCATCCTGGATATGAAGGTCACCGAATTCGTGACGGCGATGACGGCCGCCTCCTCGGAGGCCCAGCTCCGCATCATCGCCATCGCCCGCAAGGGCGAGACCATCATCCCCAAGTCCGACACCCGGTTCGCCTACAACGACCACCTGTACCTCATCGCCAAGCGGGAAGGGGTCCCGGCCATCTTGAAGTTCCTGGGGAAGGACAACATCGAGGTGAACAAGGTGATGATCCTCGGCGGCAGCGAGATCGGCGAGATGGTGGCGGCCCAGCTCCTGCGCCAGCAACTGGACGCCGTGAAGATCATCGACATCGACAAGCAGCGCTGCCGGGAACTGACCGAAAAGCTGTCCGGAGGCCTGCTGGTCGCGAACGGCGACGCCCGCAACTCGGACTTCCTCGTGGAGGAGGGCATCCGGGACTACGACGCCCTCGTGGCCGTCACCGGCAACGACGAGGCGAATATCCTCTCCTGCGTCGTCGCGAAGAAGTTCGGCGTCTCCCGCACCGTGGCCCAGGTGGAGAACCTCGAATACCTGCGCCTCGCCGAGGATATGGGCGTGGATGCGGTCATCAACAAGAAACTCATCACGGCGGGCCGCATCTTCAAGTTCACCCTGTCCGACAAGGTCCGTTTCGTCCGCTATATGAGCGGGACGGACGCGGAGGTGCTGGAGTACACGGTCGCCCCGGACGCCCGGATCACGAAGGCGCCCCTGAAAGACATCGACTTCCCGCGCAACGCCATCATCGGCGGCATCATCCGGGGCAGCGACTCCTTCATCGCCATCGGCGACACCCGGATCGAGCCGTACGACCGCGTGGCGGTCTTCGCCCTCCCCGACACCGTCAAGGAAGTGGACAAATTTTTCAAGTAATGCGTAAATACCTGATTCTCATTGCGATGCTTGTCAGCCTCGAAGCGGGGGCCCAGGACCATCGCAACTACGACTGTTACCGGACCACCGGAAAAATCAAGATAGACGGAAAGCTCAACGAGCCCGACTGGCAGGCCGCTCCCCTGTCCGAGGCCTTCGTGGACATCCGCGGGGTGGACTTCCAGCCCGCGCCCACCCAAGAGACGCATATGAAGATGCTCTGGGACGACGAATACCTGTATGTCGCCGGCATCATCGAGGAGGACCAGGTCACGGCCTCCCTTACCGAGCGCGACGCCATCATCTACCGGGACAACGACTTCGAGGTCTTCCTCGACCCGGACGGCGACGGCAAGTTCTACTTCGAATTCGAATGCAACGCCTTCGGCACCCTGATGGACCTCATCATGGACAAGCCCTACAACGCCGGCGGCAACTTCTTCCTGCCGTGGGACTGCAGGGACGTGCGGCTGAAGGTCCGCGTGGACGGCAAGATCAACGACGCGAAGAAGGCCGACAAGGGCTGGACCGTGGAATGGGCCATCCCGTTCGCGTCCCTCGCCATCGGCTTCGACAGCCCGACGAAGTTCAATCCCTGGCGGATCAACTTCTCCCGCGTGGAGTGGTTGAAGAAGGAAGGCCCGGAAGAGAACTGGGTCTGGAATCCTACCGGCGAGGTGAATATGCATATGCCGGACCGCTGGGGTTATCTCCATTTCATCAACGCTTCCATCCGCTAGTTTATGCGCTACGAACAGATTCTCGTCCGAATCACCGGCAAGGACCGGATCGGACTCACCGCCGCCTTTATGAAAATCCTCGCCCAGTACGATGCCCAGATCCTGGACATCGGCCAGGCGGACATCCATTCCACCCTGTCGCTGGGCATCCTCATCCGCATCGACGAGCAGCACTCCGGCCAGGTGATGAAGGAACTCCTGTTCAAGACCACCGAACTGGGCGTGCAGATCGGCTTCGAGCCGGTCCCGGACGACGAGTACGAGGAGTGGGCTTCCCGGCAGGGCCGGAAGCGCTACATCCTCACCGTCATCGGCCGGAGCCTCTCCGCCCGCCAGATCGAGGCGGCGTCGAGGATCGTGGCCGAGCAGGGGCTGGACATCGACTCCATCAAGCGCCTCACCGGCCGCCTGAGCATCGCCCATCCCGAGCGGAACACCCGCTCCTGCATCGAATTCTCCCTCCGCGGCGTCCCCAAGGACAAGAACGAGATGCAGGAAAGCCTGATGCGGCTGTCTTCCGAGATGGGGATGGACTTCTCCCTCCAGCGGGACGACATGTACCGCCGGATGCGGCGCCTCATCTGCTTCGACATGGACTCCACCCTCATCCAGACCGAATGCATCGACGAGCTCGCCGAACGGAACGGCGTCGGGGCCGAGGTCCGGGCCATCACGGAGTCCGCGATGCGCGGAGAAATCGACTTCAAGGAGAGCTTCACGCGGCGCGTGGCCCTGCTCAAGGGCCTGGACGTCAGCGTGATGCAGGAAATCGCCGAGAACCTGCCCATCACCGAGGGCGCCGACCGCCTGATGGCGGTCCTCAAGACCTACGGCTACAAGATCGCCATCCTCAGCGGCGGTTTCACCTTCTTCGGCGAGTACCTCCGCCAGCGCTTCGGCGTGGACTATGTCTATGCCAACGAGCTCGAGATCGGCGAGGACGGCAAACTCACCGGCCGCTACCTGGGAGAGATCGTGGACGGCCGCCGCAAGGCGGACCTGCTGAAACTCATCGCCCAGACCGAACGCGTGAACCTCGCGCAGACGATCGCCGTGGGCGACGGGGCGAACGACCTCCCGATGCTCGGCGAGGCCGGCCTCGGCATCGCCTTCCACGCGAAACCGCGCGTGGTCGCCAACGCCCGGCAGTCCATCAACACCATCGGCCTGGACGGTGTCCTGTACTTCCTGGGCTTCAAGGACAGCAACCTGGGCGAACAAGGGAAGATGTAGGCGTCCTATGCGGCCCAAACGACTGACAGTCCTCCTTCTCCTGCTGGCGTGCCCGCTCCTGCGGGCGCAGCAGACGCACGTGGACGAGGTGTCCATCGACACCCGCGCCACCTTCCATCAGCAGACGACGGACGGAGTCTACGACTCCCACTTCCAGGGCGACTACCTGAACCTGCACATCAAGGGACAGCTTACGGACGAACTGACCTTCCGCGTCCGCCAGCGGCTGAACAAGAAGATCGACGAGAAGAATCCCTTCAACGCCACGGACTTCCTGTGGCTCAAGTGGCAGGCTTCCCCGAAATGGTCCTTCACGGCCGGCAAGCAGGCCATCCTCATTGGCGGCTACGAGATCGACTCCCCGCCCATCGACGTGTATTACTACGGCGCTTTCAGCAGCCGGCTGTACCAGTACTACGCCTTCGGGGCGACGGCCACCTTCTCGCCGGCCCCCGGGCAGGACATCTCGGTCCAGTTCTGTCCCTCCCCCATCTCCCCGGGCACCCAGGACGCCTACTCCTACAACCTGTACTGGAGCGGGCATATCGGAAGGATCTGGAAGACGACGTGGAGCTACAACTACGTGGAAGACGAACTGCACCGGAAGATGAACTGGTTCGTGCTGGGCAACAAGTTCTTCCTGGGGTCCCTTGTCGTGGACGTCGACTGCATCGACCGCGTCGCCTTCGGCCAGCCCCGGTTCTTCACGGACTGGACCGTCATCGGCAAGGCCATCTGGACTGTCGGGAAATGGAACCTGTGCACGAAAGTGGGCTACGAACGGAATGCCGCGGAGAATGTCGCCCCGGACGGGATCTCGTACGACCTGGTCCTGCCGGCGGGCAACGACTACCTGTACGGCGGCGCCGGCGTGGAGTACTTCCCGCTCGGAAACGACCTCCTGCGGCTCCACGCGGTGTATTTCCGCGACAACCACGACCGGGTGAACAACTTCGACGTCGGCATCACCTGGCGGTTCAACATCTACAAGCGGTAAGCCTGCCTACAGCCGGAAGGCGGTTTCCTTGAAGATTTCGGACACGGTCGGGTGCGGGAAGACGACCTTCTTCAGCTGCTCGACCGTCATCCCCTGTTCGATGGCGATGCAGGCGCCGTGGATCATCTCCGAGCAGGGATTGCCCAGCATATGGACCCCCAGCACGCGGTGGTCCTTCCCGTCCACGATCACCTTGCAAAGGCCCTCGCCGCGCTCGTTCTCGGCGACGAAACGGCCGGCATAGGCCATCGGGAGCTTCAGGGCCACGTAATCCAGACCTTTCTGCGCGGCTTCGGCCTCGGTGAGACCCACCCCGGCGACCTCCGGGTTCGTATACACCACGCCCGGAATGGCGTCGTAGTGCATCCGGTCTTCCTTGCCCAGGATGTCGTTCACGGCCACCTCGCCTTCGCGGGAGGCGGTATGGGCCAGCATCGAGAAGCCGGTCACGTCACCGGCCGCGTAGACGCCCGGGACGTTCGTGCGCATCTTTTCATCGACCCGGATGCCATAGGGACGGCCCGCCGGATTCAGGGCGAGTTCCACGCCGATGCTTTCCAGGCCGATGCCTTGGTAATTGGCCCTGCGGCCCACGGAGACGAGGATCTTGTCCCCGGCGGCCCGGCAGGTGTTCCCGTCCGGATCCTCATAGACGACCTCGTTGCCTTCCACGGCCACGACCTTGCAGCTGAGGTGGAACTCCACGCCCTTCTTCGCATACTGGGCCTGGAGCATCGCGCTGATCTCGTCGTCCAGCGGACCCAGGATCTTCGGGAGCATCTCCACCACCGTCACCTTCGTGCCGATGGAATTGAAGAAGCTCGCGAACTCCATGCCGATGACGCCGCCGCCGATGATGACCAGGGATGCGGGCGGCTCTTCCAGGGCCAGGATCTCCCGGTTGGTGACAACCACCCCGCCGAGGCCTTCGCGAAGGCCAGGGATGGGCGGGACCGCCGCCTCGGAGCCCGTGCAGATCAGGAGGTTGCGGGCCTCATACGTCGCCTCGCCGCTGGCGATGACGAAGCCTTCGGCGCCCCGCCCCTGGATGACGGCCACCTCCTTGACGACCTCCACCTGGGCTTCCCGCATCTGGACGCGGACGCCGCCGACGAGCTTCTTCACCACCTTCTGCTTGCGCTTGAAGATGGCGCCGAAGTCAACGGAGGAGCCGTCGACGTTCACGCCGTACTTGTCGGCGTGGCGGCTGTAATCAAAGACTTTGGCGCTGTACAGCAGCGTCTTGGTCGGGATGCAGCCCTCGTTCAGGCATACCCCGCCCAGTTCCCGTTTCTCGAAAAGGACGACGGAAAGGCCGGCGGAACCGGCGCGTTCTGCGGCCACATAGCCGCCGGGGCCTCCCCCGATGATCGCGAGATCGTACATAGTTTGATCGTTCAAGTTTGATCGTTCAAGTTTCAGGTCGATTATTTGACAGGACGGATACACAGGGTCCGCTCGTACAAGGCCGGGTAGGCGCGGTAGGCGCCCAGGATGCCCCGGGCGGTGTCGCCCACGCCGGAGGTGGCGTAGTCCAAGTTCAGGGTGATGTCCCCGCCCCGCTGCAGGTCGAACTGGTAGACGGCCTTGGTCAGGTTGTCCGTCGTGCAGTCATACGCGTTGAAGGCGAAAGGCTGGTCCATCGAGAATTCCAGGCCGCATCCGGAGGCGTCCGTCATCCGCACCCAGCGCGTGTCCATCCGGAGGCCGTAGTCCTGCGGCATCAGATAGGGTTCATACATCGACGCCACGTCGGTATGCCAGATTCCCAGCCGGTACCCGCTCTTGCGGTCCGGATAGGAGGCCTGCGGGCCGCGTCCGTGCCAGGCCACCTGGTCCAGGGACTTGTCCAGCATCAGGGTGAGGCCCAGGCGGGGCAGCCACGCCGGCATCGTTCCCTGCGGATTCACCCGGTGGTGCAGGGTGAGCGTGCCGTCACCCGCCACGCTCCAGTGATACGACTCCTCGAAGCCGGAATACGACCGGCCGGAGATATAGGCGTCCAGCTGCTTGTCCTCGCTGCCGAGGAGCGCCAGGGTCCGGACCTCCACGACGACCTCGTCCCCCGCTTCGCGGGCGGTCACCTGGATGGGGTGCGAAGCCATCCGGTCCAGCCCGGCGGCATAGTAATGGGCCGCCAGGATCTGCGACGTATGGCCGACGGCGCTGTAACCGGGCGCATTCACCCGGCCCGCGCTGCTGCCGCCCCAGCCGTCCACCTCGTTGGCGATCGGTGCCCGCCAGACATTGAGTTTCAGCGGCTTGGCTATCATTTCCTTCCCACGGACGACCGCCGATACCAGCTCGCCGGTAACCGTGCTGAACGCGTAGGAGAAGCCCTCGCCGGACACGACGTAGGAAGCATCCTTCTCCGAAAGGCCGGCCTTGCCGGAAACGGCCTGATGGACCCGGGCGACATTCCAAGCCTTGAGTTCGAACTGATCCCAGGAAATCTCGTGGCCCTTCGGCGCCCAACACTCGTCCTCGGCCAGGACGGAAGAGATGTCCAGCCGGTATTCCACGCCCGGGACCGCGTCCGGGCGCCGGAGCGGGATCCGGACGACCGCCCGGCTGAGCGGAGCGACATCCAGCGGCATTTCGCCGGAGGCGACGACCTGGTCATCGCCCGTCAGCGTCCAGCTCGTGCGATAATGCGACGCATTCAAGTACGGATTCCTGTTCCAGACCTCGACGGTCCCCTGGTCCGCGTCCAGCAACCGGAACGACAGGGGCTGCGCGCTCTTTTTCATCTGCCACATCTCCGGCTGCGGCGTCCGGTCCGGCCAGATGCTGCCGTAAGTCCGCGCGCCCAGGCCATAGGACCAGAAGGTCCCTTCGTCCATCTCCTCCTCGAAATCCAGCCACAGGGCGGCCTTCGAAGGGTCCAAGGCATCCGGGGCGACCGCCTCGGCGAAGACGCCCGCATTGTCGATGAGCGCGTCGCAGGTGAACACGTTGGTGTCCTGCCCGCAACCGTCTTCGCTGCGGCCGATGCACACGGACAGGGGCAGGTTCCGGATGGCGCCCGTCATCGGCTGGGAAGCCGCCAGGGCCCCGTCCAGGTAAATCCGCATCTCCTTTCCGTCATAAGTGGCCGTGACATTGTGCCAGCGGCCCTCCCAGTCGGCGGGAAGCGGCGCGGACAGGACCTGCCTCTGGCCATTGTCCAGATAGAAATCCAGGCGTTCGTCCCGCCACTGGCGCAGGCCGAACTGGTTCTCGCCCTTGGTGAGCAGATAGCCGCCGGAGACGTTGTACTTCCGGGGCAGGATGTCCAGCGTGAGCGTGAGGCCCTCGCCGGCGATCTCCAGCGCATCGGCCCGGTACAGCTGGACCCACTGGTCCTGCTTGTTCAGGTCGACGGCCTTTCCCGTGCGCCCTTTCACCAGCTTCGACTGGCCCATCAGATGGGCGGGGACGGCGTTCGGAGACTTGTCCTTCAGCGTCCGGACGCGCTCGGTCAGGCCGGGGCTCACGAAATCCCAGACGGCACCGCCGATGAGCTTGGGATAGGCATAGACGACCTCCCAGTAATCGTCCAACGCGCCGCCGCCGTTGCCGGCGACCGAGACGTATTCATCCATGAAGGAAGGACGCATATCCTTGGTATCCAGCCCATAGCCCAGTTCGAGCTCCAGGGGGATCGGATAGCGCGGGCCCACGATGTCCTCGGCCGGATGCTTGGCCGCGTTGCCGCCGTACATCCAGAAGCGGGTGGGATCCAGGCGTTTGCCTTCCTTGATTACCTCGGCGATGTTATTGCCTTCGCCGCTCTCGTTGCCGGCACTCCAGAACAGGACGCAGGCATGGTTGCGGTCCCGCAGGACCATCCGCTGCACCCGCTCGCGGTACATCTCGGTGAATTCCGGCCAGCTGGACACGTATTCAGAGGCATGGGCCTCGTCACCCGTCTCGTCGATGATGTAGAGGCCGTATTCGTCGGCCAGGTCCAGGTATTCGTTCACGGGCGGATAGTGCGAGGTCCGGACCGCGTTGAAATTGAACTGCTTGAGGATTTCCATGTCGCGGCGGATGACCTCCTCGGTCATCGCGTGTCCAAGCGTGGGATGCTGCATGTGGGAGCACTCCGCGCTGAGCTTGACGGGCTGCCCGTTCAGGTAGAAGACGCCGTCGCGGATCTCGGTCTTCTTGAAGCCGATCCGCTTGTCCACCTGGTCCACGACCTTGCCGGCCGCGTTCGTGAGGACGAGGTCCAGCCGGTACAGCGCCGGGGTTTCCGCCGTCCACTTCTCGGGGGCCTTCACCTTCGCGGCCAGGTTCACCGTCTGGCAGCTGCCCGGGCCGATGGCGACGGGGTCGCCGGTCATCTGCGCGACGATCTTCTTTTCCCGGGAAACGGTCGCCTTCACCTTGTATCCGCTCCCCTGCACGTCAAATCCGCGCAAGGTGACGGCGACGCTCAGGTCCGAATCGACGAAATCCGGCCCGAAGTCGGTGATCACCTGCCAGTCCCAAATCCGGGCCTGCGGGGACGCGTACAGGGTCACGTCATCGAAGATGCCCGCCAGGCGCCAGTAGTCCTGGCCTTCCAGGTAATAGCCGTCGCTGTACTTGAGCACGAGCACCGCGAGGGTGTTCTTCCCGGGCTTGAGGTACTTCGTGACATTGTATTCCGCCGGCTCCTGGGCGCCTTCGTTATAGCCCACTTCCTGCCCGTTGATCCACACGAACGAGGCCGATGCGACCTTCTCGAAGCGCAGGAACACCTGCTCGCCCTTCCAGTTCTTCGGAAGGTTGAAAGAGGTCCGGTAGGCGCCTGTGGGGTTGAATTCGGGCACTTCCGGGACGGCCACGGCGAAGGGCGGCGGGGTCAGGCTGCCTCCCAGGCGAGACAGGAAATAATCCCGGGTACTCTGCGGCAGATCCGGATTGTTCATGGCCGCCACGAGCCGTTCCCGCGTCTCCTTGGGGGCCAGCAGCGGGAAAGGAGTCGTGACATTGCGGAACACGGCCTGGCCGTACCCCTGCATCTCCCAGTTGGAAGGGACTTCGATGGTCCCCCACTTCCGGTCGTTGAAAG
>CAMNGM010000015.1 GCA_946538425.1 uncultured Bacteroidales bacterium
TTCCGGTCCGGCTGGATTGGGTCTTCGCCTCCAATTCCCGGTTTGACGTCTATGCAGGCGGCGGCGTACTGGGGGATCTCTGTCTGAATGCGACGCTCGCCGGGATGAGCCGGGAAAAGGACCGGCCCAGCCTCTCCCTGGTTGGCGCGGGGGGAATCCAAATGAACGCGACAAAACATCTGGGAATCTATCTGGAGCCGGAACTGAGCTGGAGGATTCCGATGGACAACTCGATCTTTGGGAATAATACGCTTGTAACCTACCGGAGCGAGCATCCCGTGATGTTTTCCATTGCTACGGGCATAAGAATCAACCTTGGGTATTAGTTTTCCACCTTAATTTATGAGTTTAATTATGAGACACTTACCAATTATTTTAGCGGCTGGGCTCATCGTTTTGGGCGCGTCGTGTAACGATGGTCTTATGGATCGGTCGTCCTTGGATATGGATGCCATTGATTGGGCTGCAGTGGACGAGAACGTCTTCCTTGTAGACAAAAATGAAATGGAGGTATCCAATGATGATTTGGTCTTTTATATGCTGATATATCCACCAATATCGGAGGCGCTGAAAGATAGGTATATATTCTTCCTCGCAACTTCTTCGGATCAGTATTATCTTCGAATAGAATTGAACGGGGATCATCCTTTCCCCTTCAACGAGAAGGGCGTTCTCTCTATCAACCATCTAGTTACTGCTGGAGACTGTTATATATTTCCTAAAGATAAAACACTGTTTGGACCTTTTGGCGACCCAATAGGTGGTTCTTATACTGATCGTTCCCCAGTAAAATTGCTGATTGATTGTGATGTAAGGCTTGAGGGTGACGAACTGACATTTGGCCCCGGAGAATATAATGGCATATCAAAAGGGAACTCGTTGAAGGGAAGTGTCCAGGTCAAGATGCTGACAGAAGACAGGGACAAGTATAGTTTCTCTTTCAACAGCTTGACTCCATACCTGCATACCAGTGGATGGGTTGAACTTCAATGTGAGTAGTTAGAGAATCCTCTCCAAATCGTTCCTCCTTGCGTGTTCAGACGTGCCTCGCCCCCGGTCGCGAAGATCGACTGGGAGGACTACTGCGAGAGCACCCCGCCCTCCTGGAATGGGGTAAAAAAACAGGCTTCGGGATATCCCGGAGCCTGTTTCAATTTCTGATTCCAGTCGACGGACTACCAGCGGTCCTCGTCGGAGACGGTGAGCTTCTTGCGGCAGTGACGACGACGGGCGGAGAGCACGCGGCGGCCGTTGGCGGAAGCCATGCGGGCGCGGAAGCCGTGCTTGTTCACGCGCTTGCGGTTGGAGGGTTGAAATGTTCTTTTCATCGTATTTATCTTTTATATTTTTGCTGATTGGGAGCCGTTTTCACGGACGGACTGCAAAGGTAGCAATTTCGGGGGAAACCGCCAAATTTTATTTTAGATTTCTCGACTTCACCCTTCGGGTTCCGCTCGAAATGACAAGAGACCTGTTTTGTCATTTCGACCGAGCGAAGCGAGTGGAGAAATCTATTTCTCAATAAAAATTACGAGCTTTCCGTCGTAGTAGGGGTCGTGGAGCCAGGCGGAGATGGGCCAGGTGTGGACGGAGCCGCGGCGGAGGCGGTGGCGGGCCATCACTTCCGCGATCTCCTCGACGACGTCGCCGCCCTTGAGGTAGAGGATGCCGTCGGTGAACTTGCCCTTCACCCAGGGGTAGAAGTCCGGGAGCGAGGCGACGGCGCGGGAGACGACGAAACCGAACTGCTTCGGCAGGGATTCCGCCCGGGCATTGACCACTTCCACGTTCTTCAGCCCCAACGCCTCAGCGACGGCCTTCGCGACGATGGTTTTCTTGCCCACGGAATCGCACAGCGTGAACCGGGCCTCCGGGAACAGGATGGCCAGCGGGATGCCCGGGAAGCCGCCGCCGGTGCCGAGGTCCAGGACGTCGGCCGTGCGGAACTTCTCCAGCGTTTCCGGCTGCGTGAGCAGGTAGCGGGCGATGGCGAGGGAGTGGAGGACGTGATGGTCATAGAGACCGTCGATGTCCTTCCGCGAGATCACGTTGATCTTCGCGTTCCAGTCGCGGTACAGGGCGTCGCAGGCAAGGAACTGTTCCTCCTGCGCGGGTGTCAGGTCGAAATCGGACCGGACAAAGTCGATGAATTCCTGCGGTGTCATTCGATTTCTCCTCGGAGCATCATTTCGGCCAGCTGCTGCTTGCCGCGGCGGATGCGGGTGCGGACCGTGTTCAGCTCCAGTTTCAGTTCCTTGGCGATCTCCTCGTATTCCAGCTCCTCGATCATGTACTTGACCATCACCTCCTTGTACAGGGGAGAGAGCTCCTCGATGAAGGCCATCAGCCGCTCGTGGTTTTCCCCGTTGATGATCTCTTCCTCCGGGTCCACGTCGGTGATCGGTCCCTGGCCTTCGGCGCTCTCGCCGGAAGCCTTGAGCTTGATGCCCTCCTTCTTCTGGTCCTCGCGCTTGATGCTGGCGAGGTGGTCCAGGGCGGTGTGGGTGGCGATGGTGGACAGCCACGGCCGCAGCTCGCGCTCCGTGTCGAAGTGCGGCAGGTTCACGAAGGCTTTCTGGAAGCTCTCCGACACGACGTCGTCCACGTCGGCCTTCCACTTGAAATAGCCGCTCACCCGCCCGCGGATGGCTTTCTCGTGCAGCTGGTAGATGGCGCGGTAGGCCATCTGGTCACCGGCGACGGCGCGTTGCACCAGCTCTTTCTCAGGCATATCCAGGTATCCCATCTCAGTGCGCCTCCAGCCAATTCTTACCGTCGCTGCACTCGACCGTGAGCGGGACGGACAGTTTCAATACATTTTCCATCACATCGACGACGAGCTTCTTCAGCGCCGGAACCTCCTCCGGGAGGGCGTCGAACATCAGTTCGTCGTGGATCTGCAGGACCATCCGGCTCTTGAGGCCGGCTTCCGTGAGCCGCTTGTCCACGCCGATCATCGCCAGTTTGATGATGTCCGCCGCGGTCCCCTGGATGGGGGCGTTGACGGCGTTGCGCTCGGCGAGGGAGCGCACGGTGGCGTTCTTCGCGTTGATGTCCGGCAGGTAGCGGCGGCGGCCGAAGAGCGTCTCCACATACCCGTTCTCGCGGGCGAAGCCGATGCTGTCGTCGATGAACGACCGGATGGCGGGGAAGGAGGCGAAGTAGCCGTCGATCAGGTCCTTGGCTTCCTTCCGGCCCAGGTGCAGCCGCTGCGCGAGGCCGAAGGACGAGATGCCGTACATGATGCCGAAGTTCGCCGTCTTGGCGCGGCCGCGCTGCTCGCGCGTCACCTCGGACAGGGGGATGCCGTAGATCTTCGCCGCCGTGGCGGCGTGGACGTCGTCCCCGTCGCGGAACGCTTTCACGAGGTGTCCGTCCTGGCTGAGGTGCGCCATGATGCGGAGTTCGATCTGCGAGTAGTCCGCCGACACGATCACGCCCTCCGGCGTCCCCGGAATGAAAGCCTTGCGGATCTCCTTGCCCCGCTCGGTGCGGATGGGAATGTTCTGCAGGTTCGGGTTGGAGCTGGATAGGCGGCCGGTGGCCGTAAGTGCCTGGTTGAACGTCGTATGGACACGTCCGTCCACCGGCGAGACATAGGCCGGGAACGGCTCGATGTAGGTCGATAAAAGCTTCTTCACGGCCCGGAACTCCAGGATCTCGTCCACGACGGGATGCCGGTCCGCGATGGCGAGGAGGGTGGCCTCGTCGGTGGAATACTGGCCCCGGGCGCTCTTCTTGGCCTTCGGGTCCAGCTTCAGCTTGTCGAACAGGATGTCGCCCACCTGCTTGGGGGAGGAGATGTTCAGGTCGGGTTCCCCGACCAGCTCCCGGATGTGCGCCTGCCGCTCCTCGAGCTCCTTCCGGAGCCCCCGGGCGAACCGGTCCAGCTGCCCCAGGTCCACCTTCACGCCGGCGCGCTCCATCTTCGCGAGCACCTTGGACAGCGGCTCCTCCATGTCGTCGTAGAGATGCTTCCGGTCGGCGAGTTCATCGAGGACCTTGCCGCCGAGGAGGACGAGGGCGGCTGCCTCGCGGGAGCGGGAGGCCGCGGTCTCCTCGGGCGCCTCGTCGAACAGCGAGCCGGTCCCGGCCTCCGCCGGGGCCTCCTCCAGTTCGACGTTGAGGTAGCTCCGCGCGAGGATGTCCGCGGCGTGGCTCTTCTCCGGGTCGATGAGGTAGTGCATCAGCGGAATGTCGTACCAGCGGCCTTCCAGCGCGATGCCCGCATGGGCGAGGAGGTTCGCCTGCAGCTTGAGGTCGTAGCCGTATTTGTCGATGGACGCGTCCTCCAGGAGTTCCCGGACGGCGTCCAGCCGGTCCCCGGGGACGGTGCAGGCCTTGTCCTCACAGCCGAGGATGACCCGCTTGACGGGGGCGAAAATGCCCTCGGCATAGGCCTCGGTAATGAGGCCGCAGCAACCGGCCTTCTTCACAGCCTGGACCATTTCGGCCGGCGTGATATCATTGACAATGAATTCTTTTCTCTCCTGCGAGGCCGCCGAGGGCCCCACGTGCGCGATGAAGCGCTTGAGGGAGTTGAACTCGTATTTCTCAAAGAGGTCCGCGATGGCGGGGGAGAAGTTCATGTCCATCCGCATATCCTCCGCAGTCGTTTCCAGCGGAATGTCGGTCTTGATGGTCACGAGCTCCTTGGACAGGCCGATATAGCTCCGTGCCTCCTCGAACTGCGCCTGCTGGCGCGGCGTCAGCTCGTCCAGATGGGCATAGATGTTTTCGATGCTGCCGTATTTGGACACCAGTTTCCCGGCGCCCACCTCGCCGACGCCCTTGACGCCCGGCACGTTGTCCGCCGTGTCGCCGCAGATGGCGAGCATGTCGATGATCTGGACCGGGTCCAGGATGCCCCATTTCTCACAGATGGCCGTGCGGTCGACGATCTCGTCGTCCCCGCCGGACTTCCCGGGCTTGTACTGGAACACATGCTCCGAGATGAGCTGGCCGTAGTCCTTGTCGGGCGTGACCATGTACACGTCCATCCCTTCCCGCGCGCTGCGGAGGGCCATCGAGCCGATGACGTCATCGGCCTCGAACCCCTTGACCATCAGCACGGGAATGTTCATCGCCTGCACGAGCTCCGTAAGGGGCTCTAGGGCGTCGATGATGAGCTGCGGAGTCGGCGGCCGCGTACCCTTGTATTCGGGGTACAGCTCGTTGCGGAAGGTGCCGCCCGGCGGGTCGAATGCCACCGCCAGGTGCGTGGGCTTCTCCCGCTCGATCATCTCCAGCAGGTACTTCGTGAATCCGTACAGGATGGACATGTCCGCCCCCTTCGAGTTGACCATCGGCCTTCTGAGAAAGGCGTAGTACATCTTGAAGACGAGGGCATGTCCGTCAATGAGAAACAGTTTGTCCATATCAAACAAAGATAGGCAAAATTCTGGATTATTCCACCTTCACCCCCGGGATGTCGGTCCACAGGGTGGTATAGTGGGGGGATTGGTGTTCGCGGGCGTTCCGGATGATGCCGTCGCCCTGGGCGCCGAAGAGGACGGCGCCGGGCCCGAAGGTGCGCGTGATCGTGTCCAGCGTCTCGGACAGGCGGGCCTCCCTGCCGGCCGCGGCCGCGTCCTCGAAGAGGGAACGCGTATGGTCCGAGGCCTGGACGATCCGCGTGAACACCACGCCGGCCTTCTTGTATCCGAAGCCCGGGCGGAAGAGCCGGCGGCACCCTTCCACCGCCGCGAGGACCACCGTGCGGTGGTCCGCCGTGGCGTCGGGGAAGGGCACGCACACGCCGCCCGAGGTCTGCGGCGCATCGTCCTTGAACCGGTTCGTCATGGCGAAGACGGTCAGTTCCTGGGCGAGGGAGCCCTGCTTCCGAAGCTTGGCGACGGCGCTCACGGCGAAGGTGGCCACTTGTTCGGTCAGCTCCGGTAAAGTGTTGATCTCGTGGGCAAAAGAGCGCGAGACGCAGATGCTCTGCTTGGGCTCGACCATATCCTCGAACTCCACGCAGGGGACGCCCTTGAGCTCCTTCCAGGTGCGGAATCCCGGCAGGGCGAAGAGTTTCCGGACACTCGTTTCGGGCAGCTGGGTGTAGTCCCAGGCCGTTTTCACGCCCATCGACTCGAGCTTTTTCACCGACCGGCGGCCGATGCCCCAGACATCCTTCGCCGGGAACTTGCGGAGCACCTTCTCAATGTCCTGCGGGCGGTACATATAGCACCCGCCCTGGAGCTTGGGATACTGCTTGCACAGTTTCGAGGCGATCTTGGCAAGCGTCTTCGTCGGGGCGACGCCCACGGAAACCGGAATGGACGTATACTTCCAGCAGGCGCGCGAAACCTCCCGGGCGAAGGCGGCGAAATCGACATTCTCCATCCCCGTCAGGTCCAGGAAGGCCTCGTCGATGGAATACTGCTCCACCGCCGGGGCGAAGCTGCGGAGCACTTCCTGCACCCGGCGCGACATATCGCCGTACAGCGCGAAATTGGACGAGAAAACCGCGACGTGGTTCCGTTCGATGATGTCGCGGATCTTGAAAAAGGGGTCGCCCATCTTGATGCCCAGCGCCTTCGCCTCGTTGGAGCGGGCCACCGCGCAGCCGTCGTTGTTGGACAGCACGATGACCGGTTTCCCGTTCAGGTCCGGACGGAAAACCCGTTCGCACGAAGCGAAGAAATTGTTGCAGTCGGCAAGGGCGTACATCGGCGTGCGTCAGGCCTTCTTGATGATCCAGGTCACCACGCCCCAGATGAGGAACTGGTTGTCGGGGCCCACGAGGATGGGCTTGTACTTGGGATTATGCTCGTTGCAGGGCAGCAGGAGGGCGCCGTTCTCGTGAATCTCCACCCGCTTGACGGTATACTCGCCGTCGATGAAACAGACCGCCTTGCAGTCGTTGTACGGCTCCACGGCGCGGTCCACGATGAGGATGTCCCCCTCGTCCATGTCGGCGTCCACCATGGACACGCCGTCCACGCGGAAGAAGAAGGTCGATGCGCTGTGGCGGACCAGGAGTTTCACGAGGTCCAGCTTTTCCCGGACGTCCTCGGCCGGGGAGGGAAATCCCGCCTTGACTTCGCCCATGAAGGCGAATTCGAGGGAGGAGGTATCGGTGATGGGATGCGGTTCCATGATTAGGTAGTGGTGGTGTCAGGAGGTTCCGGGTCAAGCCCGGAATGAGGGTTGGCGATCCATTTCAGGCCCAGGCGGTCGATGAGGCGGGCGGGGAGGATCGCGATGAGGGGAGGAACGAGGTAGTTCGTCAGGCCGGGACTGAAGGTCCGGCGGCCGCGGAACAGGGCTTTCAGCGAGCGGCGCACGAGCCACTCGGGGGTGCGGATAACGCCGATGCGGCGGAGGAACCCGCGCAGGCGCTCCGGGAGGGGATAAAGGCCCGTGTCCACGGCAGAGGGACACACGGTGGTCACGATCACGCCGAAGGGCCGGAGCTCGTAGGAAAGGCTCTTCCCGAACATCTTCAGGTAAGCCTTGGTGGACGAATAGATGACGATGCCCGGCGCGGGAATGCGCGCGGTCATCGACGAGATGTTCAGGATGTGCCCGCCGCCCTTCTCCTTCATCCGAGCTCCCGCCAGGATGGACAGTTCCGTGACGACATTCATATGGAGCGCCATCATCGTCCGCACCTTTCCGAGGTTCTCCGGTGAGAGATACTCCATAAAGAACATCCCCGCATTGTTCACAAGCACGTCCGGCTCCGGGCACCACGCGAGCACCTCCTCGGCGGCCCCGGGCTTGGTCAGGTCGATGCAGAGCGTCCGCACGGGCACGCCGTACCCGGCGCGCAGCCCCTCGGCCGCATCGGCCAATTCCTGTTCCCGGTTGCTCACAAGGCCCAATGCATACCCTATCCGCGCGAGCTGTCGCGCGAATTCGAGGCCGATTCCGGAGCTTGCTCCGGTGACGAGGGCGGTCTTCTGGAAGTCAGGCATTCGTCAGGAAGGTTGTCATCACAAATATATAAAAAATGCAAGAAATGTTACAAGGAAACATTCGATGCATCATCCGCAACATACGTTGCATCCCGTTCGCCCGCGTAAATCTATCTTTGCGGCAAACCGCATGGCACCTACAAATCAACCAATAAACTTATGCATCATTTAAAAACGATTTTCGCAAGCTTCCTTCTGCTCGCCGGCTTTACGGCCTTCGCCCAGCAGATCGAAGTGACCGGCGTCGTGACTTCCGGAGCCGACGGCTACGGAGTCATCGGGGCCGCCGTCATGGAGAAAGGAACGACGAATGGCGTGACGACCGATTTTGACGGGAATTTCACCATCCGCGTCAATGAGGGAGCCATTCTGGTTTTCTCCTCCATCGGCTACACCACCTTGGAACTCCCTGCCACTGAAAATATGTCGGTGGTCATGCAGGAGGACGCCCAGCTTCTGGACGAGGTGGTTGTCACCGGCTACACGGTCCAGCGTAAGGCCGACCTCACCGGTGCCATCTCCACCGTCAACACCGACGATCTCGCCAAGCAGAACGAGAACAACCCCGTCAAGGCGCTACAGGGCCGCGTCCCGGGCATGAACATCTCGGCGGACGGTTCTCCGTCCGGCAGTGCCACGGTCCGCATCCGCGGTATCGGTACCCTGAACGACAACGATCCGCTCTACATCATCGATGGCGTCCCGACCAAGGCCGGCATGCATGAACTCAACGGAAACGACATCGAGTCCATCCAGGTCCTGAAAGACGCCGCCTCGGCCTCCATCTACGGAAGCCGTGCGGCCAACGGCGTCATCATCATTACGACCAAGGGCGGCAAGGACGGGAAAGTGAGAGTCGATTTCGACGCCAGCGTGGCCGCCCAGACCTACGTGAACCGGATGCAGGTGCTCAATGCCAAGGAATTCGGCCAGGTGATGTGGCAGGGCTATGTGAACGACGGCCTGAACCCCAACATGAATGCCCTCGGGTACATCTATGACTGGGGCTATGACGCCAACGGCATCCCCGCCCTGAACGGGATCCGCATGAACAAGTACCTGGACGCGTCCGGCACCACGCCCGCCAGCGACACCGACTGGTTCCGCGAGACCACCCGGACCGGCATTATCCAGCAGTACAACCTTTCGCTCAGCAACGGCACGGAGCGCGGCAATTCGTTCTTCTCCCTGGGCTATTACAAGAATGACGGTATCATCAAGCATTCGGACTTTTCCCGTCTCTCCGCCCGAATCAACACGGATTACAAGCTCCTCAAGATCGGGGACAAGAACATCCTCACCATCGGCGAGCACTTTACCCTGAACCGCACCAGCGAGGTGCAGGCACCCGGCGGATTCCTGGAGAATGTGCTCCAGTTCAACCCGTCCATTCCCGTCTATACCACCGAGGGTGAATTCGCCGGTCCCGTTGGCGGCTATGCCGACCGCGAGAACCCGCTCGCCCGCCTGACCCGCAATGCGGACAACCGCTATTACTACTGGAGAATGTTCGGTGACGCCTATCTGAACATCAACCCGATGAAGGGCCTGAATCTCAAGACGACCTTCGGCCTGGACTATTCCCAGAAGGAGCAGCGCATCTTCACCTATCCGGTGACGGAAGGTACGGTGGCCAATGCGACCAACGCCGTGGAGGCCAAGCAGGAGCACTGGCTCAAGTGGATGTGGAACGCGATCGCGACCTACAACTTTGAAGCGGGCAACCATCGCGGAGATGTGCTCCTGGGTACGGAAATCAACCGGGAGGACGACACCTGGTTCAGCGGGAAGGCGTATGATTTCGCCGTCCTGAATCCGGATTACATGTGGCCCAGCGCCGCCGTGGGCGAGGCTGAGGCGTATGGCGGCGGCGGTGGCTACACCCTGGTCTCCTATTTCGGAAAGGTGAACTACAATTATGCCGACCGGTATCTGGCCAGCGTCACCCTCCGTTACGACGGTTCCAGCCGCTTCGGCCGCAACAACCGTTTCGGTATGTTCCCGTCCGTGAGCCTGGGCTGGAGACTGGACAAGGAGAAGTTCCTGGAGGATGCCATGTGGCTGGAGAACCTGAAAATCAGGGCCAGCTGGGGACAGACCGGTAACCAGGAGATTTCCAACATCGCCCGCTACACCATCTATGAGAGCAATTACGGTGAGGCCGGTTTCGGTGGGCAGAGCTACGGAACGAGCTACGACATCGCCGGTACCAACGGCGGCCAGACGCTCGCCAGCGGCTTCAAGCGAAACCAGCTCGGAAATGACGACTTGAAATGGGAAACCACGACCCAGACAAACCTGGGCCTGGATTTCGCCCTGTTCAAGAGTGCCCTCTACGGTTCCTTTGAGGCCTACTACAAGAAGACCACGGACATCCTGGTGTACATGCCTGGCATCGGTGTGATGGGCGAGGGTTCCTCCCAGTGGATCAACGCCGGCGAAATGCAGAACCGGGGTCTGGAATTCAACTTCGGATACCGCGGGGAAGCCGGCGACTTCCAGTATGACTTCTCCGGAAACATCAGCACCTATGACAACAGGGTGACCAAACTTCCCGATACGATCGCGGCCAACGGTACCTTCGGCGGAAATGGCGTCGAAAGCGTCGTGGGCCATCCCATGGGCGCCCAGGTAGGCTATGTCTATGACGGGATCTTCAAGAGCCAGGATGAGATTGACAACCACGCCACGCAGGGCGGCGCCGGACTGGGCCGCATCCGCTGGAAGGATCTCAACGGGGACGGGGTCATCAACGAAAAGGACCAGAAGTGGATCTACTCTCCGGTTCCGGATTTCACCTGGGGCCTGAATATCTACCTGCAGTACAAGAACGTGGATCTCACAATGTTCTGGCAGGGTGTCCAGGGAGTGGACGTGATCAGCGACCTCAAGCGGGAAACCGACCTGTGGAGCGGTCTGAACATCTCCAACCTGAACAAGGGACGCCGCATGCTGGACGCCTGGAGCCCGGTGAACATGGATTCCAACATTCCTGCCGTGAGCATCATGGACAACAACAATGAGAAGCGCGTGTCCAGCTATTTCGTGGAGAACGGCTCCTTTGCCAAGCTCCGTACCATCCAGCTCGGCTACAACGTCCCCAAGAGTCTGTGCGAGAAACTGCACCTGGCTCGTCTGAGAGCCTATGTGTCCGCGCAGAACCTGCTGACCATCAAGAGCTGCGGCTTCACGGGCGTGGATCCCGAGAATGCCAACTTCGGTTATCCGATCCCGGTGAATGCCACCCTCGGTGTGAACGTATCCTTCTAAACCATGACAATCATGAAAAAGCTTATTTCCCTTCTCTATATGATCCCGGTCCTCGGCGTCCTCACAGCCTGCAGCGACCTGCTGGGAGAACAGGTTCCGCAGGGTACGCTCAGCGACGAGCAGGTGAAGGATCCCGCCAACGCGGAGGCTATGGTGGTGTCGGCCTATGCCATCTTCACTACGGCCGAAGACATCAACTCTTCCTTCTCCATGTGGAATTTCGACGTGCGCTCCGATGACGCTTACAAGGGCGGCAACGGTACTTCCGACGGTGACGTGTTCCACCAGCTGGAAATCCAGCAGGGTGTCCTCACGACCAACTGGAACCTCAATGATATCTGGGTGCGCCTGTACAACAGCCTGTCCCGTGTCAACAGCGCCATCGCCCTCCTGAACGAGTGCGACGAGAGCTATGCCATGAAGGAGCAGCGCCTCGCCGAGATGAAGTTTCTCCGGGCATACGGCCACTTCCTCCTGAAGCGCCTGTTCAAGAACATCCCGTTCGTGAACCGGCACGACCTGACCTATGCCGAGTACAATGAACTCTCCAATACCGCCTATTCCAATGACGAGGGATGGCAGGTCATCATCGACGACCTGATGGAAGCCTACAACACGCTTCCTGCGGTCCAGGCCGACAAGGGCCGTCCTACCAAGGCCGCTGCCGCCGCCTTCCTCGCCAAGGTCTATCTGTACAAGGCCTACCGCCAGGACGATCCGAAGAGCAACCAGGTCAGTTCCGTCAATGACGGGGACCTCCGCAAAGTCATCGAGTTCACCGAACCCGCCCTCTATGCCGGCTATGGCCTGGAGGCGGACATCCACAACAACTTCCGTCCGGAGGAGATGTACGAGAACGGCAAGGAAAGCCTCTGGGCCATCCAGTATTCCCGTAACGACGGATCTACCTACGGCAACCTGAACTGGAGCTACGGCCTGATCGGCCCCAGCATCGACAACGTGACCGACGGAGCCTGCGACTTCTACAAGCCCAGCCAGAACCTGGTGAACGCCTTCCGCACCGGTGCCGACGGCCTGCCCCTCCCGGACAGTTTCAACGAGAAGGATTATGACAAGGGGGTGGACAATGCCGACCCGCGCCTGTTCCTGACCGTAGGCATGCCCGGCCTTCCTTACCTGTTCAACAAGAACTTCATCCAGGACGAGAGCAAGCAGTGGAGCCGTGGCAACGGACTGTACGGCTACTATATCAGCCTGAAACAGAACGTGGATCCCGCCCTGGTGGGTGAATACCTCATCAAGGGTTCCTATTGGGCATCCCCGATGAACCGCATCGTCTTCCGTTATGCCGATGTCCTGCTGGAGCGGGCCGAAGCTTATGCCCAACTGGGTGACAGCGGAAAGGCCATCGACCTGGTGAACCAGATCCGTGCCCGCGCCGCTTCTTCCACGCAGATGTTTGCAGACTATCCCACCCGCTACGGTGTCAAGATCTACATAACCCAGTACAAGGGCAGCTACGACAAGGCTGCTGCGCTGAAGATCGTCAAGATGGAACGTCGCCTGGAGATGGGCATGGAGTGCGAGCGTTTCTTCGACCTGGTACGATGGGGCGAAGCCGCCCAGGTGCTGAACAAGTACTACGCCGAGGAGATTGACAACTGCTCCATCTACCGCGAGGCCCGTTTCACGGCCGACAAGGATGAGTATCTGCCCATTCCCGCCTCTCAGATCGCCGCTTCCAACGGCCATTACACGCAGAACATCGGTAACTGGTGATAATCAATAGAGTATGAAAACAAAACTTTTCTATATCGCGGCCGCCCTGCTGGGCCTCGTGGCCTGCTCCAAGACGACGGTCAGCGACCTGGACCTCAGCGGTGACTGCCTGGTCAGCGCCCTTTCCCTGGACGGATACGAGGGAAACATAGACCTTCCGAGCCGCAGCATCGTGGTACGGCTCCCGGAAGTGTACGCAACCTCCGGAATGGAAATCACGGCCCTGACCCTGTCGGACGGAGCCTCCTGCAATGTCCGGGTAGGGGAGAAACTGAACATGGATGCGCCCAAAGGACTGCATGTAACCAACGGGGATGCCGTCATCGACTGGACCCTGTCCGTCTTGCATGACGAGGCCCGCATCAGCCACTTCGTCATCAATGACATCTACACCGGCACGATCGACCAGGATGCCAAGACTATCACGGTCTATATCCCCGGATCGGAAAACATCCATGCCCTGGTGCCGACCATCACCTACAGCGTGAATGCGACCGTGACGCCGGCCTCCGGTGTGGCGCAGGACTTCTCCGAGCCGGTTACCTACACGGTGACGAACAATTCCGCCAGAAGCGTCTATACCGTTACGGTGATTGCCATTGACAAGCCCAAGGCCCTGTTCGTGGGCGCGGCGCAGGTGATGAACGACCTGGATGCCGAGGCCAAGGCGGCCTGTGACTGGATGATCGCCCATGTGCCCGGGACCATGTACGCCTCCTTCTCCGACCTCCAGGCCGGAACCCTGGATCTATCCGAGTGCGCCCTCATCTGGTGGCATTTCCACATGGACGGCGGTGTGGACGGCCACGATGCCTTCGTGGCCAAGGCACCGGAGGCCCTGGCTGCCAGGAATCAGCTGCGTGCCTTCCACGAGGCCGGCGGCGCCCTGCTCCTTACGCGCTATGCCACGAACCTGCCTTCCTTCATCGGTGTTACCGGTGATGACGAGTGGACCACGCCGAACAACTGCTGGGGCCAGAACGAAGACAGCGCCGAGCTTTGCGGCGGTCCCTGGACCTTCCGGATCTTCGACGGCCAGAACGACCATCCGCTCTACCAGGGTCTGGTCCAGGGCGACAATGCCAACGAGGTTTATTGCACCGATGCCGGCTATCACATCACCAACTCCACGGCACAGTACCACATCGGTACCGACTGGGGCGGCTATGACAACCACGGTGCCTGGGAAGCGCGCACGGGCGGACGGATCCTCGGCGTGGGCGGCGACGGAGCCGTCGTGGCCTGGGAGTACCTCCCGAAGGACGGCAAGGGCGGCGTGATCTGCATCGGCTCCGGCTGCTACGACTGGTATTCCTATACCTATGAGGCCGGTTACGAGGAGAAATTCCACCGCAACATCGCCATCATGACCGAGAATGCAATCAACTACCTTACGAAATAGCAGTATGAAAAGAACAGCATACATCACCGCCATCCTCCTCATGGGAACCCTGACGATGGCTTGCAGCAAGGAAGAATACGGCGACGCTCCCCGCGACTGGGACGCCTCTTCCACCTATTTCGCCAGCGCTGACGACAAAGGATTCAATACGTACTATACCCCCGCCATCGGCCGGGTGGGGGACACGATGCCTTTCTGGGATGCGAAAGCGGGCGAGTACAAAGTCCTCTACCTGCAGGAGTTCGAGAACAACGGCACCTACAATTTCCATCCGATCTGGGGCGTTTCCACGAAGGACGGTGCCAGCTATACCTCGCTGGGTGAAGTCCTTCCCACCGGCGCTTCCACGTTGGAACAGGATGCCGCTATCGGAACCGGCTGCTGCGTGTACAATGAGGCAGACGGTCTGTACTACATCTACTACACCGGCCACAACGGCAACTGCACCAACCGCGAGGTGGTGTTGAGGGCTACCTCCCCGGATTTCAAGACCTGGACCAAGGACCTGCTCTGGGCCCTGAAGGGGGATGACTTCGGCTACTCGAGCAACGACTTCCGCGATCCGCAGGTGTTCAAGGCCGACGACGGCCTGTGGCACATGGTCATTTCCAGCAACCTGAAATTCGCCGACTTCAAGTCCTCCGACCTCAGGACCTGGGAGCATGTGGGCTCCTTCAACATGGTTTGGGACCGCATGTGTGAATGCCCGGACATCTTCAAGATGGGGGACTGGTGGTACTTCGTGTACAGCGAGGGCTACCGGGCGAGCTGGAGCCGCAAGGTCAAGTACATGATGGCCCGCAGTTTCGAGGGCCTGAAGGAATGCTTCGGCGACCCGGGTGCCCATTGGCCGCAGGACGGTCATGAGGGGGTGCTGGACAGCCGCGCCTTCTATGCGGGCAAGACCGCTTCCGACGGGACCGACCGCTATATCTGGGGCTGGAGCCCCTATCGCACCGGTGCGACCATCCATGACAAGAATGTCAACGTGGGCGCTTCCGGCGAGCCCAACTGGTCCGGTTCCATGGTGTGCCACAAGCTCATCCAGCATGCCGACGGCACCCTGACGCTCGGCCAGGTGCCGGCCATGGCCGGCAAGTACAGCCGCCCGCTCAACGTCAAGGTCGTGGAGAGCGGTTCCGATTATACCTTGTACAACCGCTTGGAGAACAGCAATCATATCTCCTTCACGGTGACGGCTTCCGCGTGGGACCGCTGGGGCGTTTCCTTTGTCCGCGGGACGGACTCCAAGAAGTACTATACCCTGGTGGTGAATGCGGAGAACGAGAACATCCGCAAAGTCAATTTCGAGCAGGAAGGGGAGGAAGGCAAGGGCTTCATCGAAGGGGCCGACGGCTACGCTTTCGTCCGCCCGGCTGACAACATCTATCACGTGGACATCTTTACGGACAATTCCGTCGTGGTGATGTACATCAATGATGTGTGCGCGTTCACCTGCCGGATCTATGGAATCCGCCGGAACTGCTGGAGCATCAACGGCTACGGCAACTCCATCCAGGTCAGCGATGTCCGCGTCTCCACCTATTGATTTTCCGGTGAAAAAGCGTATCTTTGAGAAAAGACACTGACAATGAGATACATCCTTTTCATAGCGAGCTTCCTGCTTACCCTGGGCGCCGGTGCGCAGAACCTCACCATCCGGCATCTGAGCGACACGCATACGATGATCCGGGTAAGCGGGAAAGACCGCTACGTGCTGCTGCCGGTACAGGAAACGGCGCAGGAAGCGCGCGTGAAAGTGCTTTCGAACGGCACGGAAGTCCTTGCTGCCAATGTTTCCCTGGCCATCGACAAGACGGATTACCTGGTTCCGCTGGACCTGGGCGCCTGGAGTGGCAGCAGCATCCTGCTGGACGTCCGGATGACCCAGGGCCGCGGCGTGCGCCGGGATCCTTCCGACGACGTGTGCTGGAGCGACATGACCACCGCGCCCGTCTTCGACCGGACCAATCAGGAAAAGGCCTACCGGCCCCTCTATCATTTCGCCCCGGAATATGGCTGGATGAACGACCCTAATGGTATGGTGTACCAGGACGGGGAATGGCATCTTTTCTACCAGTATAACCCGTACGGTAGCTTCTGGGGCAATATGCACTGGGGACATGCCGTTTCCCGGGACCTGGTGAACTGGGAGCATCTGGGCGTTGCCCTCGCTCCGGATGCGCTCGGCGCCATCTTCAGCGGCAGTGCCGTCGTGGACAAGGAGAATACGGCCGGATTCGGACGGGATGCCATCGTGGCCATGTACACCTCGGACGGGGACAACCAGACCCAGAGCATCGCCTACAGCAACGACGGAGGCCGCACCTTCACCAAATACCCCGGCAATCCGGTGATCGTGGCCGAGGATACGCCCGATTTCCGCGATCCCAAGGTGTTCTGGGACGACCAGACCCGCCAATGGAAGGTAGTCCTCGCCGCCGGGCAGGAGGTGCAGTTCTACAGCTCCGACAACCTGAAGGACTGGAAATACGAGAGCAGCTTCGGCCTCGCCTACGGCAACCACAACGGTGTCTGGGAGTGCCCCGACCTGATCCGCCTTCCTTTCGAGGGCAAGGACAAGTGGGTGCTGCTCCTGAACATCAATCCGGGCGGCCCCTTCGGCGGCAGCGCCACGCAGTATTTCGTGGGCAGTTTCGACGGGAAGACCTTCAAGTGCGACGACCTTCCCACCGTCACCCGCTGGATGGACTACGGTAAGGACCATTATGCCGCCGTCACCTGGAGCAACGCTCCCGCCGGCAGAACGGTCGCCATCGCCTGGATGAGCAACTGGCAGTATGCCAATTCCGTCCCGACGAAGCAGTTCCGCAGCGCCAACTCCGTTCCCCGCGACCTGTCCCTGGTCCGGAAGGGAAAGGAGGTCATCCTGAAGAGCACGCCCTCTCCGGAGGTGGAAGCCCTTCGCGGCCGGCCCGTTCAGTACACGCTGTCCACCGCTCCCGTGGATCTTTTCGAGAACCCGCAGCGCGCCTACGAACTCGTGGTCCGCTTCACCCTTCCCAAGAAGGAAGGCGCCACCTTCGTGCTTTCCAACGAGACCGGCGAGCAGGTGGTTTTCACCTACGAACCGGAGAGCCAGACCTTCTCGATGGACCGCCGGGGGAGCGGCAACGTCAAGTTCAGCAAGTCCTTCGCGGCGGTCACGACCGCGCCTGCCCAGGTGGGCGGCAAGATGGAACTCCGCCTGCTGGTGGACAGCGCCAGTATCGAGGCCTTCGGCGAGGACTTCTGCATGACCAACCTTGTCTTCCCGTCTTCTCCTTATAATACCCTGAAACTGTACGGCAACCTCAAGGCCGACGTAACACTTTATCCGATAGCTAAATGAACAAAAAGATACAACTCATCCCGGTGATGCTCTGCTTCTTCGCTATGGGGTTCGTGGACCTCGTGGGCATCGCCTCCAACTATGTCCAGTCCGACCTGGGCCTGAGCGACGCGGCCGCCAACATCTTTCCTTCCCTGGTCTTCTTCTGGTTCCTGATCTTCTCCGTCCCGACGGGGATGCTGATGAACAGGATCGGCCGGAAGAACACGGTGCTGCTGAGCCTCGTGGTGACGGTCGTCTCCCTGCTGCTTCCCATCTTCGGCGAGAGCTACGGACTCATGCTCGTCTCCTTCTCGCTGCTGGGCATCGGCAACGCGCTCATGCAGACTTCCCTGAACCCGCTCATCACCAACATCATCAAGGGTGACCGGCTGGCCAGCACGATGACCTTCGGGCAGTTCGTGAAAGCCATCGCCTCCTTCATGGCTCCGTATATCGCGATGTGGGGCGCCACGGCGGCCATGCCTACCTTCGGCCTCGGCTGGAGAGTTCTCTTCCCGGTGTACATGGCCATCGGCATCCTGGCCTCCCTCCTGCTCCTCCTCTCTCCGATCGAGCGCGAGGCGGCCCCGGACAAGGCTTCTTCCTTCGCCGACTGCTTCAAGCTCCTGGGCAAGCCCATCGTGCTGCTGTCCTTCCTGGGCATCATGTGCCACGTGGGCATCGACGTGGGAACGAACACTACGGCGCCGAAGCTCCTGATGGAGCGCGTGGGCATGACCCTCACCGAAGCCGGCTTCGCGACCAGCCTGTACTTTATCTTCCGAACGGTGGGCTGCCTGTCCGGGTCGTTCATCCTGGCGAAATTCAGCCACAAGAAGTTCTTCCTGGTGAGCGTCGTGATGATGGCCCTGGCGATGGTGGGCATGTTCTTCGGAGTGAGCAAGGCCGTCCTGTACGTGGCCATCGCCTTGGTGGGCTTCGGCAACTCCAACATCTTCTCCATCGTGTTCTCCCAGGCCATCCTGGCGGTTCCCGAGAAGCAGAACGAGGTGTCGGGCCTGATGATCATGGGCCTGTTCGGCGGTACGGTGTTCCCGCTCCTGATGGGATTCGCCTCCGACGCGGTGGGCCAGGCCGGCGCCGTGGCGGTGATGGCCGTAGGCGTCGCGTATCTGTTGTATTATATGACTACCATGCACAAATAATATGGGAAAGTACGTTATCGGTATCGGTGAAGCGCTGTGGGATGTGCTTCCCGAGGGAAAGAAACTGGGCGGCGCGCCCGCCAATTTCGCCTATCATGCCCGGCAGTTCGGCCTGGAAGGCATCGCCGTGAGCGCCATCGGGCACGATGCGCTGGGCGAGGAGATTGTCGAGGCTTTCGAGGAGCACCGGCTCCCGTATCACCTGGCCCGGGTGGAGTATCCCACCGGAACCGTCCAGGTTACCCTGGATGCGCAGGGGGTGCCTCAGTATCAGATCAAGACGGATGTCGCCTGGGACAATATCCCGTTCGACGAGGAACTGGCCGCCCTGGCCGCTGATTGCAAGGCGGTTTGCTTCGGCTCCCTGGCGCAGCGGAGCGAGGTTTCCCGCAACACCATCGGCGCGTTCCTGGATGCCGTTCCTGCGGACTGCCTGAAGGTATTCGACATCAACCTCCGTCAGAGTTTCTACACGAAGGAGGTGCTGGAGGCATCTTTCCAGCGCTGCGACATCCTGAAAATCAATGATGAGGAACTGGTGACCATTTCCCGCCTGTATGATATTCCGGGCCTGAGCCTGGAGGAAAAGTGCTGGCATATCTTCGACCAGTATGGCCTGAAGATGCTCATCCTGACCTGCGGCACCAACGGAAGTTATGTCTTCCACGCGGGCGGCATGTCCTATCAGGTGACTCCGAAGGTGGAGGTGGCCGATACCGTCGGTGCCGGCGATTCCTTCACCGGCTCCTTCATCGGCTCCATCCTCCAAGGCAAGTCGGTGGCGGTCGCCCATGAGACGGCGGTGAAAGTGTCCGCCTATGTCTGTACCCAGAAAGGGGCCATGCCCGTGGTCCCCGAGGAACTAAAATCGATTTGATTTGAGAATCAGGCCTTTTCTTATACCATTACTATGCTTCCTCCTTCTTCTCGCCGGTTGTTCCGGGGGGAAGAAGGAGCTTGTCATAGGTGTATCCCAATGCAGCGACGATATCTGGCGCTCCAAGCTGAACGAGGAACTGTCCCTGGCGGCCCATTCCTACGGGGTGCAGCTGCGGCTGACATCGGCGGATGACGACAGTGAGCGCCAGATGGCGCAGATCCGGGCGCTGGTCGCCGAGGGGGTGGACCTCCTGATCGTATCGCCTAACCAGAGCCACACCATCACGCCGGCCATCGAGGAAGCCTTCGATGCCGGTGTTCCTGTCATCCTGTTCGACCGGAAGATCGATTCCGACAAGTACACCGCCTTCATCGGGGCGGACAATGTGCGGGTCGGCCGGATCCTGGGCGATTACCTGGCCGACATCCTGGACGGCAAGGGCCGGGTGGTGGAGATCCAGGGACTCCGGGAGTCTTCTCCGGCCGCCGAGCGGCACAAGGGCTTTGCGGAGGCGCTGGCGGCGCATCCCGGCCTGGAACTGGTCGCTTCCGACTACGGGGACTGGCTGCAGGAAGGCGGCGCTCGCGTGATGGCGCGGTGGATGGAAGAAGGGCTTGCATTCGATGCGGTCTTCGGTCAGAATGACCGGATGGCCCGGGGCGCCTGGGAAGCCCTCGGAAAGCCGGACGGGCTGCCGCTGCTGGGCGTGGACGCCTTGCCGGAAGGAGGGCTTCAGGATGTCCTGGACGGCGTTCTGACGGCTACTTACATCTATCCGACCCGGGGCGACCTGGTGATGAAACTGGCGGTGGATATCCTCTCTGGGAACGAATACCCCCGGGAGACGATGTTGGAATCGGCCCTCGTGGACAGCCACAATGCGGCGATGGTCCTCATGCAGGAGCATGAGATCACGGACCAGCGGGAGATGGTGGAGAAAGTGAGCGCCCAGCTGGACAGTTCCCTGTCCGAGTACAATACGCAGCGGCTGGTCCTGTACCTGCTCATCGGCCTGACCGCCCTGCTGATCCTGTTGTTCACCGTCTCTTTCTTTTTCTACAACCGCATGCGGCGCTTCAATGCGGAACTGGAACGGCGGAACGAGGAACTGCACCTGCTGTCCCGGAAACTGGAGGAGACCACCGACGCGAAGCTGGAGTTCTTCACCTCCGTCAGCCACGAGTTCCGGACGCCGCTGTCCCTGATCGCCGGCCCCCTGGAGCATGTCATGGACACCTCCGGCTTGGATCCGGAAAGCCGCGCCTCGCTGGGGATTGCCCGAGAGAATGTCGATATCCTCCTCCGGCTGGTGAACAGCATCCTGGATTTCCGGAAGATCGAGAACGGAAAGATGCCCTTGCGAGTGTCCCGCTTTGACCTGCCGGTGGCCGTGAAGCAGTGGATGCTGGGATTCAAGGGCCGCAACCTGCGCTATGAGGGACCTGGGTCCCTGATGGTGGAGGCCGACATGCACCTGACGGAAAGGGTGCTGTTCAACCTCCTGAGCAACGCGTTCAAACATACGACGGCCGAGGACCGTATCGCGGTCAGGATTGCCTCCGAAGGGGATCGGGTCCAACTTTCCGTGACCGATACAGGCGAAGGAATCCCGGCCGACAAACTGGGGCTGGTCTTCGACCGGTTCTACCAGGCGGGTGACCGCTCCTCCGGGACGGGTATCGGCCTGGCCTTGGTGAAGAGCATCGCCCAGTTGCATGGAGGAAGTGTCGGCGTGGAGAGTCAGGTGGGGGAGGGAACTACCTTTACCGTGACCCTGCCCTTGGAGCAACCGGGGGCGGAAATCCTCGAAGCTGAAGATGCCGGCAAATACCAGGAACAGTTCAGCAGCACCTATACCGACAGTGGCGCTTCCCGCCGGGAAACCGAGCAGTTGGAACTGATGACCGATACGGATGACCAACGGCCGACGGTGCTGGTCGTGGATGACAACGAGAGCCTGCGGACTTTCATCGCGTCGTTGCTGAAGGATGAATACCGGGTCCTGCTGGCCGCTGACGGAAAAGAGGCGCTGGATGTGGCCGGGCGTCAGCTGCCCGACCTGGTCATCAGCGACGTGATGATGCCGGTCATGGACGGGCTGGCCTTCTGCGAGGCCCTGAAATCCCAGCTGGCGACCAGCCATATCCCCGTCATCCTCCTGACGGCGAAGAACATGGAGGATCAGCGGGCCGAGGGATACGCCTCCGGGGCCGATGCCTACATCAGCAAGCCCTTCAGCGAAAAGGTGTTGTTGTCCCGGGTCGGCAATCTCCTCAAAAGCCGCTTGCAGCTCAAGCATTATTATCTGGAAAACGGTACCAGCGATGCCTCGGAAAAGGAAAACGACTTCCTGTCCCGTTTCCGTTCCTATGCGAAGAAGCACTTGGCGGATCCGGACCTGAACGTGGAGCAACTGGCTGCCGAGATCGGCCTGTCCCGGGTACAACTGTACCGGAAAGTGAAAGCGTTGACGGGTTATTCACCCGTGGAGGTGATTCGGATCATGCGGCTCAAAGAAGCGGAAAAACGGCTGAAAAGCACGGACAAGACCGTCGCTGAAATCGCTTACGAGGTCGGTTTCAGTTCCCCTTCCTATTTCTCCAAATGTTACCGTGAACTTTTCGGCATCCTGCCGGGAACTTCCCGCTAGAGAAGATTGGCGAGGGCGGGGAAGGCCGCTCGGAGAACGGCGTCCGGGTCCCTGAGCTTGTCGAAGGGCCCGGAGGCCAGGAAACGCCCGTCGCGGGTGAGGGCGAACACCCGGTCGGCCACCTGCAGAGCGTCGTGCAGGTCGTGGCTGGAGAACAGGACGGCCGTGCCCGTCTTTCGGGCGACCTCCTGCAGCGTCCGCAGCACATCGATCCGGTTCTCCACGTCCAGGTGCGCCGTCGGCTCGTCCAGCAGCAGCACCTCGGCTTTCCGGGTCAATCCCGTCGCCAGGCACGCCTTCTGGAACTCCCCGTCGCTCAAGGTCGATATGTCCCGCTTCCGCAACTCCTCGATCCCCAGCATCTTCAGGGCCTCCTCCATCCTTCTTTCGACCTCCTTCGAAACCCGTCCCCGCCAGTCGCTCTCCCGATAGCACCCCGTCCGCACGAACGCCTCGACCGTGAACCCCTTGACTTTGGGGATGTTGGTGGGGATGAGAACTGTGTGCGTATAGATTCCTTCGCTTCGCTCGGAATGACAGTGGGACTGTTGCTCGGAATGACAGTGGGGCCGTTGCTCGGAATGACGTCCTTTTGTCATTCCGAGGAGGTCGGAGACCGACGAAGGAATCTCTCCGGACACGCCGGCGAGGCGCTTCAGCAGCGTCGTCTTCCCGGTCCCGTTGGGGCCAGCCAGCAGCACGCATTCGCCCGGGGCCAGCTCGAAGGAGATGTCCCGGACCAGGTCGCGGCCGTCGTGGCCGATGTTAAGATGGTCGACCCGAAGGACTGTAGAATGTATGTTGTTGATATCCAGCACTTTGTGTGAATTGCTTTAGGTAGATTGGCCTAAAGCATTATTGTTAAACTATTGTGTGTCAATCTTTTACGTTCGACGCATTGCGGTGCAGCAAGATGAGGAGGATCAGGGGAATGCCGATGAGGGCGAGGGTGGAGCCCACGGGGAGGGGGATGGGCCAGAGGTTCGCGAGGATGTCGGCCGCGAGGGCGAGGGCAGCGCCGGTTGCAAGGGAGCAGGGGAGGACCTGCCGATGGACCGAGGAGCCCGTGATGCGGCGGGCGAGGTGCGGGGCGACGATGCCCACGAACCCGAGCGGGCCGCAGAAGGCCGTCACCGTGCCGGTCATCAGGCAGGCGGACAGCATCGACAGGAACAGGATGCGGCGGGTCGAAGCCCCGGACAAGGTCGCGTACTCCTCGCCGAACAGGATGAGATCCAGTCCCTTGCCGTTACAGAACGCGAGGGCAAGGCCGATGCCCAGCGCCCCGGCCATCAGCGCGACCTCGAAGTACCGGCAGCCGGAAAAACTGCCCGCCATCCAGCTGTAGAACAGTTTCAGGCTCTCTTCACCCGCCGTGTACTGCAGGACCGAGCTCAGCGCGCTGAAGATGAATCCCAGCATCACGCCGAACACCAGCAGCGTCGTCACCGAGCGGAACCGGGCCGATACTGCGACGACGAGCGCCGCTGCCACGAAGGCCCCGAGGAATGCCGCCACGGCCACGGTGAAACCCGTGAAGAAGGCCGCCGACGTGCCCAGCGCCATCGTCGCGATGGCCGCGCCGAGTCCCGCGCCGCCGCTCACGCCCATAATGTGCGGATCGGCCAGCGGATTCCGGAACACCGTCTGCATCTGCGCCCCGCTCGCCGCCAAGGCGCCCCCGGCAATCACCGCCGTCAGCACCCTCGGCACCCGCAGCTTCCATAGTAACGCTCCCGTCGCCCACGAGACCCCTCCTCCTCCGACCAGAAGGTCTATCAGGAGAAGACAGGTCAAAACAATACAGGCGACAAGAGAACGATTCATTGTAGTGGAAATTGTGGAGGAAAGGTAGTATTCTGAAAACCTATGGCCACCCTCGGCCGAAACACCCCAAAAATCAACAGATTTTCGGGGACCCCGTAAACCAACCCTTCGAGGGGCCCGCCGCTTGCGGTGGGAGGGGGCGCGAAGCGACGGTTTTCAGAATACTACCTTTCCGGAACCGGAAAGATAACGAATTTTATTCTTCCGGCAGGAACATCGGATCCCAGGCCGGGAGCAGGATGGGCTTCTGG
>CAMNGM010000016.1 GCA_946538425.1 uncultured Bacteroidales bacterium
CGGCGTTGGTCATATTCTCTGGCTCGGTGGAGATACCGACGGTGAAGCGGCAGGGAACGTCCACGCGGATGTTCTGCTTGGACAGGGCGTTGGTGAGGTTGCATTCGATGGAGATGGGCTTCAGGTCTAGGAAGGCGTAATCCTGGAACACCGGCCAGATGAAGGCGGCACCGCCGTGGATACAGCGGGCGGAGGAGATGGAACCGGCAGCATTCTTTCCGGTCTTACCGTAGATGACAAGGATCTTGTCGGACGGGCAGCGACGGTAGCGCTTGAGGATGGCGGCGAGCGTCACGAAGGCGACCGCCACGACGATGAGGATGATGTAAAGCTGTTCCATATGCTTAGATGATATAAGAGTTCAGTTCTTCGACCAGCAGGGTGTTGCCGTCGATGGCTTCTAGGACCTTGACGGAGGCGCCGGTCTTGATCTCGTCCCCGTCGGTGACGGCGTCGTATTCGCGGACGGCGCCCTGGATGGTGATCTGGACCTTCCCTTCGCCGGTGCGCTCGCCCGGAATGCGGAGGTAGCATTTGCCCTGGCATCCCACGGCGGCCTTGTACACGTTGATGTTGCCGCTCTGCTGCATCGAGTACAGCCACTTGAACATATACATCACCAGGGCGACGAGGGCGACGCCCACCAGCACGGAGATGATGACCAGGACGGCGGTGGACTTCACCGACGGCTGCAGGATGATGGCCGTCCAGCCGAAGCCCAGGAAGAAATTGACAAAGTTGCGGAAGGTGTACAGGTTGGCTCCGCTGTCGATGTTCGACAGGTCGGTTCCGTCCAGGGACGTGTCCACATCCAAGTCGAAGTCCGTGCCGTCCGCATCAGCGCCGAGGAAAGTCATCACCGTCTGGATGATGAAGATGAGTGTCGCGGTGAGGGTGACGCCCCACAGGAGTTTCATGACCGGGCTCAAGTCGGCCCACCAAGTTGCAATCATAACGGATACAAATTAGGTTCGTATTGCAAAGATAGAAAGTATTTATTGAAAAACAATAATTATTCGCAAAATTTCAACAAAAATATTTTAATAACTCGAAAAAGGGAGGGGAGGGACAGAATTGCGTGAAAATGCCTATATTTGTAAACTATGGAACAGGAAAGAAGCATCGACCGGCTGGCCCGGTACATCATCATCGCGGCGACCCTCGCCATCCTGGCGTATCTGTGCTGGTATTTCAAGAGCGTCCTCGTGTACATCATCGTGGCGTTCGTCGTCTCTTTGGTCGGGCAGCCTGTGATGCGGCTCTTCCGGAAGGTCCGCATCCGGGGCAAGTCCGCGCCGGACGGGCTTCTCGCCATCCTCACCATCTTCGTGATCCTCGGAGCGCTGATCCTCGTGGTGACGCAGGTCATCCCGGTGGTGACGGGCATCGTCCGCGACGCCGCCGTGCTGAACAGCGTGACAGCCGACGGCAATCCGCTGGACCGGGTCAACGACTGGATCGTGGGCCTGTTCCCGGGCCTGGGACCGGACTTCAACTTCATCACCATCCTGATGGACAAGCTCCGGGAGGTGACCAGCGTGTCCAACGTCACGTCGGTCATCAGTTCCGTGACCTCCTTCGTGACCAGCCTGGTGGTGGGCCTGTTCTCCGTCGTGTTTATCGCCTTCTTCTTCGTGCGCGACGAGACCTTGTTCCGGAAGATCGTCACCTCCCTGGTTCCGGACCGGATCGAAGGGAACCTGGCGAAGTCCCTGGGGGACATCGAGGGGCTCCTGTCCCGCTATTTCGTGGGCTTGCTGGTGGAAATGACCGGCGTGGCCCTGCTGGATTTCCTGGGCCTGTGGATCATCGCCCGGCTGGGCTTCCAGTACGCCCTGGGCATCGCCTTCATCGCGGGCATCCTGAACATCATCCCGTATGTGGGCCCGCTCGTCGGGGAAGTGCTCGGCGTGGTTCTCGCCGTCATCCTCAAGTACGGCACCGGCGTGGGCCTGGACGTGAACATCTGGATCTTCGCCCTCATCGTCCTCGCGATCATGCTCACGACCCAGCTGGTGGACAACTTCGTGTACCAGCCCCTCATCTATTCCACCAGCATCAAGGCGAGCCCGCTGGAGATCTTCATCGTCATCCTCCTGGCAGGACATCTGGGCGGCGTGACCGGGATGCTGGTCGCCATCCCCGCCTACACGGTCGTGCGCGTCATCGCCAGCCGGTTCTTCCCGGACCTCAAGCCCGTAAAACGACTGATTCCGGACCCCTCGGGGATCCGGAACCAGGAAAAGTAGATTTCTCGACTGCGCTCGAAATGACAGGGGAGCGCCAGAAATGAGGGATGAGCGCTAGAAGCGGTCCATCAGGTCGAAGATGCGGCCCTGGACCTCCGCGATGGTGCCCACGCCGTCGATCTCGTTGTACCGGCCGGTTTCCTTGTAGAACCCCACGAGGGGTTCCGTCTTGTCGTGATAGGTGCGGATGCGGTTCTCCACGACCTCGGGACGGGCGTCGTCGGCGCGGCCTTCGATGGTGGCGCGGTGCGCGATGCGCTCGTGGATCATCGCGTCGGGAATCATGATGGAGACCACGGCCGTGACGGCCTCGCCGGTCTTGGCGAGCATCGCGTCGAGGGCCTCGGCCTGGGCGATGGTGCGGGGGAAGCCGTCCAGCAGGAAGCCGTCCACGCCTTCCGTGCCCTGGAACTTCGCCTCGATCATCCCTTCGACGACTTCGTCGGGGACGAGGGAGCCGGCCTCGATGAGGGCCTTGGCCTGGAGGCCGAGGGGCGTGCCCGCGGCGATCTCGCTGCGGAGGAGTTCACCGGTGGAGAGGTGGCAGAGGTTGTACTTTTGCACCATGGCGCTGGCCTGGGTTCCTTTGCCGGCACCCGGAGGGCCGAAGAGAATGTAGTATTTCATATTCAAAGCTTTGTGTCGTTATCCAGGATGTAGATGTCCCTGTAGTTGCGGCCGAGGCCGTCGTAGTCCAGGCCGAAGCCCACGATGAAATCGTTCGGAATCTCCATCGCCACATAGTCCAGGCCGATGGTCTTCTTGTACATCTGGGGTTTCAGGAGCAGGGTGCACACCTTGACCTTGGCCGCCTTGCGGGCGTACAGGATCTTGACGAGGGCCTCGATGGTGCGGCCCGTGTCCACGATGTCTTCCACGATGATGACTTCCTTGCCGGTGATGTCGCCGGTGAGGCCCATATCCATATGCACGGCCCCCGTGGAGGAAGTGCCCCGGTAGGAGGAGAGCTTGATGGACATCAGGTCCACGTCGAAGTCCAGGCGCTTCATCAGTTCGGCGGTGAAGAGGATGGAGCCGTTCAGCACGCAGAGGAGGACGGGCACGGTTCCGGTGCCTTCGTAGTCGGCGTTCATCTTGGCGGCGACAGCGTCGATGGACTTGTCGATCTGGTCTTCCGTGATGAGGGGTTTGAAAACCTTGTCGTGAAGTTTGATTCTGTCTTTCATGGGGTCCTGTTTTAGTAACACAAAAATAATAAGAAAAACACAAAAAATCATCGAAAACATTTATTTTGAACTGAAACAACGCCCGAACCGCGCCGGAGCCGGAAAGAAAGCCGTATTTTGGGCCTATGAGAAGAAGAATCGCGCTGCTCGTGTTCCTGCTGGCCGCCGCGCCGGCCGCCGCCCAGACCGACGAGGTCGTCCGGGCGGCCCTGTATCTGACCGGGGCGGACGGTCCCGAAGCCCTGGACGACCGCCTCGTCGACGAACTGGAGTCTTTCCGGAGCCGTCCCTTGCCCCTCAACCGCGCCTCGCGGGCCCGCCTGCTGGAAAGCGGCCTCCTGACGCCCTACCAGGTCGCCGCGCTCTCCGAGTACCGCAGTCTCTCCGGTGACGTGCTGTCCTTTGCCGAACTGGAACGGGTGGACGGATTCGGGAAAGAGGCGGTCGCGGCGCTCCGCCCCTTCCTTTCCCTGGAATCCGCCCGCCGTCCCGGCGAGGCGGTGCGGGACACGCTCACTTTCCGCCATTCGGCCGTGGTTCGGGCCACGTTGAAGGACGTGGGCGCGAAATACCGCCTCGCGGCAGGGAACGTGGAGGCGGCCGGGGCCTGGAAGGGCGGGAACGGGACTTTCTACGGGCTCTATCGGCTGCCGAAAGGGAAGATGCTCGTCGGTGACTACAATGTCCGCTACGGGCAGGGACTGGCCTTCTGGAGCGCTTTCCAGCTGGCGGGCCTGGCCACCCTGGACGCCTTCTCCAAGCGCGCGAACGGCATCGCGCCGTCCTGGTCCTTCAACGGGACGGGCACGTTTCGCGGCCTGGCCTGGGACTATACGGGCCGGCGGGTCCAATGGGCCCTGTTCGGCGCCCTGGACGGGACCGTGGGCGCCCACGCCGGCTGGCTGGGGCGGAACGGCCAGGCCGGACTCACGGCCACGCGGGAGCGCGTCTCCCTGGACGGGAGACTGGGACTGCGCGGGGTGGACCTTTTCGGCGAGGCGGCCTGGAACGGGAAATCGCCCGCAGGCATCGTGGGCGGCCTGTTCCCGATGAGGGAACGCTGGAAAGGCGCCCTGCAGGTCCGGGCCGTTCCGAGCGCCTACTCCGGGAAGAAGAACGGGGACTATGGTGCGGCGGCCGGTGTCGCGTTCCTTTCGGACAGCCGCGCCTGGAAGGCTTCCCTGACGGTCGATGCGGCCCTTGTGCCCCGGCCGGCGGCCGACACGGGCCGCAGACAGGCCAAGGCGACCGGACTTCTCTCCTGGACGGCGACGGAAAGCTGGCTGTTCGAATCCCGGCTGGTCTTTCGGTGGCGGAATTACGAAAGCGACCGGGCCGACATCCGGGCGGATGCCACCTGGAGCCGGGGCGTATGGACGGTCAAGGGGCGCCTGAACGGTGTCGGGGACGGAGGATTCGGCCTGCTGGGCTATCTGGAGGGGGGCTGGAAGCCTCCCGGCGGATTCGCCTGGATCCGCCTCACGGCGCACGCCACTTCCGGCTGGCAGTCCCGGATCTATGTCTACGAGCGGGATGCGCCGGGCAATTTCACGGCGCCGGCCTATTACGGGACGGGGTGGTCGGCGATGGCCTACGCCGGCTGGAAGAAACGGTTCCGGAAGACCTCCCTCAAGCTGTATCTCCGCGGTTCGTACCGGTGGCAAAAGGAAAAGCCCGGCGTGGCCGGGCTCAAAATCCAGTTGCAGGCGGACCACTAGCGCCGGCCCACCTTCAGTCGCTGTCCTTCGCGGATGCGGTCGCTCCTCAGGCCGTTCCAGGACTTGAGGTTCTTGACGGTCGTGCGGTTCCGGGCGGCGATCTTTCCAAGGTTGTCGCCCCGGCGGACCTTGTAGTAGATCCACTCGCCGCCGCCGGAGGCCGGCTTGCGGGAAGAGGCCGTCTGGCGGGAATTCCGGCCGTCGTCGATGGAACCGGAGAACATCTCGGCCGCCTTGTACTTGTAGATGGTGTCCTGGCTGTCCAGGAAGGCGTTGCTGTAGTTGAACGGGAGGCGGAGGACCTGCTCGCCCTGGTTGCCCGGGACGATGTCCTTATAGTATTGCGGGTTGAGGTCGCGCAGGTCGTCGATCGGAACCCCGATCACCTCGCTGATCTGGCGGAAGTGGAGGTTCTTGTTGATCATAAAGGTGTCGACGTGCGCGGGCATCTGCACCGGGGCCGGCTCCAGGCCGTATTCCTTCGCATAATTCACGGCGTACATCGCGCCCACCATCGCCGGCACGTAGCCGCGGGTCTCGCGGGGCAGGTGCGGGTAGATGGACCAGAAGTCCCGCCTGCCGGCGCGCTTGATGGCCTTGTTCACGTTGCCGGAGCCGCAGTTGTAGGAGGAGATGGCGAGGCTCCAGTCGCCGAAGATGCGGTAGGCGTCCCGCAGGTAGCGGGCGGCCGCGTCCACGGAGGCGACCGGGTCCATCCGGTCGTCTATGTAGGAGTCGATCCGCAGGCCGTAGTTGCGGGCGGTGGAATGCATGAACTGCCACATCCCCGTCGCGCCCACGCGGGAGACCGCCACCGGGTTCAGGGCCGATTCGATGATGGCCATATACTTGAGTTCCAGGGGAAGGCCGTACTTGCGGAAGGCTTCCTCGAAGATGGGCATATAGTACTGCGCGAGTCCGAGGATCTGGCCCATCCGGGTGGGCATCTTCTCGGAATAGAGGACCATATAGTTCTTGACGGTCTCGTTGAAGGGCAGCTGGATGAAGGAATTCATCTTCTGGAGCCGATCGATGAGGACCTGGTCCGGGACGCCGGAGGAGAAATGGACGCTGTCCATATTGTACTCGCTCTGCGGGTTCTCGCGGATCTGGCGGTGCAGGTACCAGATGCTCAGCAGGCTGTCGGTGACGTCGTCCGTGTAGTCGAGCCCTTCCTGCTGGTCGTCCGCATAGTCGCCGCCGCCGTACATCGGGCTGTCGAAGTAGTCGACGGCCGCGCCCATCCCGGCCGCTTCCTGGTAGGGACCCTGGCCGTCCAGCTGTTTCTGGAGGCTGTCGCGTTCCTGGACGTCCGACTTGAGCGATTCAAGCTCGACCTGGATCTCTTCCAGGCGCTGCCGCAACTGGATGTTCTCCTTTTCCAGCTGCTTGCGGGTTTTCCGGTCCAACTGAAGGCCCGCTGCGGCCGGGAGCGGGGAAAGGAGGAGGAAGGCCGCACATATGATCGTAATCTTTTTCATCCGGAATCAGAATCTGAGGGTGAGGCCGAGCCCCATTCCGGGGGCTGCGGCGAATTCCGGCGAGATGACCGTAGGTTCCAGCCGGAGGGTGATGTCGTCGTCCACTTCGAAGTCCTGCATATACGCGAAGACATTCGCATCGACGACCTGGACCACGTAGAACAGGGCCGTGGCCAGGATGGAGTAGTCGCGGTAGCGACGGTAGAGGTCTCGGTAGATGAGCGCGTTCTCCGCGGAGATCGGGGGCTTCACCGCATCCGGGTCCTCGCTGGTCGCCTGTTCGTAGATCCACCGGTAGCGCTCGTAGTTGCGCTTGTTGTCCGAATAGAAGTACACGCCCCCGGCGATGGCGCCCCAGTAGATGGGAATCTTCCAGTATTCGCCGTTGTACACCTGTCCCAGGCAGGGGAACAGGATGGAGTACAGGGTGGCCTTGCCGGGATCGGGCTTGCGTTCCGCGGGGAAGCTGACAGTCATATCCAGGAGGGATCCCCACCAGACCAGTCCGGCCCCGATGTAGGACCAGGTGCTGTATTTCCTGAACTTGTCGTCGCCGGTGGCCTTGTACTGGTTGTTGAAGTGGATGCCCAGGCCGACGCCGGCGCCGATGCCGCCGTAGACCACGGGCAGTTTCCAGTACTGCCGGTTGTAGATCTGGCCGCCGCCCACGAAGACGGTGGAACCGATGAACAGGTTCTGCACCTGTCCAGGCCGCTTGTGCGCGAGGGAACCGAAATACTGCTTGAAGCTGAAGAGCTGCGAACTGTCCGTCTTCGCCTGCTTGGAGGTGTCCGCGTAGTTCTGCGAGAAAGCGTCCCGCTTGAACTGGTCGTCCCGCGCCTGGCCGCGGAGGACGGCAGGCGCGAGCGCCGCGAGCAGCGCGGCGGCTAGGACGGAGGTGAGGCGTGACTTCATGAAGGACTATCCACGGTTAGGTTCCAGGGCCTGCAAGAAACGTTCCATCTGCTCGTCCGAATCGAACCGGATGGTGATGGAGCCCTTGCCGGCGGGGGAGCGCTTCAGGGAGATGTTCTCGCCGAAGTAACGGCCCACGTTCTCCAGGAGGCGGTAGTACATCTCGGGAAGTTCCTGGGGCTCTTCCTCTTCCCGCTGCGGAAGACCTTTCTCCAGCGCACGCACCTTCTCTTCCAGCTGGCGGACGGAAAGGCCGCGGCGGACGATGAGGTCGCAGAGCATCTCCTGCGCCTTCGGGTCGTCCACGCCCAGGAGGACCTTCGCGTGGCCGACGCTCACCAGACCCACCTTCAGGTCGTGCTGGACCTTGGCGGGGAGTTTCAGGAGCCGCAGCTGGTTCGCCACGGAGGCGCGCTTCTTGCCCACGCGGTCCGCCATCTGCTCCTGCGTCAGGCGGCATTCCTCCATCAGGCGCTGGTAGCTCATCGCCACCTCGATCGGGTCCAGGTTCTCGCGCTGGATGTTCTCGACGATGGCCATCTCCAGCATCCCCTGGTCGTTCGCGTCGCGGATGTAGGCGGGAATCATATCCATCCCGGCCTTCGTGCACGCGCGGAAGCGGCGCTCGCCGCTGATGATCTGGTACTTGGACCCTTTCTTGCGGACGGTGATGGGCTGGATGAGCCCGAACGTGCGGATGGAATCCGAGAGTTCCTGCAGGGCTTCCTCCCCGAAACTCATCCGGGGCTGGAAGGGGTTCGGTTCGATCAGGTCCACGGGGATGCGGAGGACGTCGGCCGTGACTTCCTTCTCCGGAGTGGTCCCGACCACTTCCTTGTTGATGTAGCCGACCGGCTTGCGGATGTCGCGGAGGTCGGCGGCGTCGTCGCCGAGGAGGGCGCTGAGCCCCTTGCCCAGGCCGTGCTGTACTTTTGCCATCAGTTGTCTTCGTTCTTGGTGAGCACTTCCTCCGCCAGGTGGAGGTAGTTGGAAGTGCCGTTGTTGGTCACGTCGTATAGGACGATGGGCTTGCCGTGCGAGGGGGCCTCGCTCAGGCGGATGGAGCGCTGGATGATCGTGTTGAAAACCAGGTCCTTGAAGTGCTCGCGCAGCTGCATCACCACCTGGCTGTGCACCTTCGTGCGGCCGTCGAACATCGTCACGACGAAGCCCTCGATGGTGAGGCCCGGGTTGATGTTGTTTTGCACCAGGCGGATGGTCTGGAGCAGCTTCGCGAGGCCTTCCAGGGCGAAGAACTCCGGCTGGACCGGAATCATCACGGAGTCCGCCGCCGTGAGGCAGTTGACGGTGATGAAGCCCAGGGAAGGGGAGCAGTCGATGATGATGTAGTCGTAGCGGTCGCGGATGGGCGCGAGGGCCTTCTTGAGGTAGGACTCGCGGTCCGGCCACTTGATCATCTCGATTTCCGACCCCACGAGGTTGATGTGGGAGGGAATCATATGGAGGTTCTGCAGCTCCGTCTGGATGAGGGCGTCCTCCGCGGGAATGTCCCCCCGGATGACCTCGTAGAGGGTGCGCTTCTCGTCGTTGTCCGGGGAGAAGTTGAGACCGGAGGTCGTGTTGGCCTGCGGGTCCGCGTCGATGATGAGCACTTTCTTCTCCAGGACCGCGAGGGACGCGGCCAGATTGATGGCCGTCGTGGTCTTGCCCACGCCGCCCTTTTGGTTCGCTATGGCGATGATTTTTCCCATATTCGTTGCTGGTCCGCCCTCGGATGGGCAAACATTCCACAAATATAGGAAAATATCCCCGCCCCTGCAAGGAAATGTTCCACAAAAAGTTCCACGCTCGAGGATTGCAAGATAGATTTGGAAGTATAATAAAAAAATTGCATATTTGCGTCAGTTAGGGTGAGTAGTGGGGCTACAGGCATCTAGGATGCCGTTGTGGTCCGGTTACAAACTGAAATTTAATCTATGTTTAACTATGAGAGGAATTAAGATTTTATTCTCGATTCTGGCCCTTTCCGTCAGCGTGGCGCTCGCCGCGCAGAACATCACGGTCAAGGGTACAGTGACGGACGCCTCGAACGGCGATCCGGTTCCCGCTACCTCCGTCATCGTCAGCGGCACCACGCAGGGTGTCGTTTCCGATGTGGATGGTGTCTATTCGATCAGCGTCCCTTCGGACGGCGTCCTGATCTTCTCCTCCATCGGCTATGAGACCATGCAGGTTCCCGTCCGGGGCAACCGCCTCCTGAACGTGGAGCTCACGCCCAGCGCCGAATTCCTGGACGAGACCATCGTCGTCGCCTACGGCACGGCGAAGAAGTCCTCCTACTCGGGTTCCGCCACGATGGTCCGCTCCGACGAACTGGCCCAGAAGCCCGTCTCCTCCGTGGAGCAGGCCCTCCAGGGCAAGATTCCCGGCCTTCAGGTGAGCACCGCCTCCGGCCAGCCGGGCGCCGCGACCACCTTCCGCATCCGCGGTACCGGTACGCTCAACGCCTCCTCCTCGCCGCTGTACGTGATCGACGGCGTGGCCACCACGAGCTCCAATTACTCCAAGAACGCCAGTGATGCGAACACCACCACCAGCATCCTGTCCAGCATCAACCCGCAGGACATCGAGTCCATCACGGTGCTGAAGGATGCCGCGGCCGCCTCCCTGTACGGTTCCCGCGCGGCAAACGGTGTCGTGATCATCACCACCAAGACCGGCAAGGCCGGCCAGGGCCATATGAATTTCAATGCCGCCTACGGTATCTCCGCCGTTCCTCGCCAGTATGAGATGGCGCATTCCGCGGACTACTACAAGCTCATCTTCAACAGCTATATGGAGGCCGGCAAGGGCGCCGAGTGGACCAACGAGCAGGCGCAGGGCACCCTGTCCTGGAACCCGTTCAACGTGGCCAACCCGCTGGACGCGAGCGGCAATGTGGCCGCCGGCGCGAAGGTGGTCATCGACACGGACTGGCAGCGCGAGGTGATGAAGAAAGGGTATTCCCAGGACTACAACCTGAGTTACTCCGGCGGCACCGACAAACTCAACTACTTCTTCTCCGGCGGTTACTTCGACCAGACCGGAACCACGCCCACGGCCCGCTACACCCGTTATTCCGGCAAGGCGAACATCGAGGCCCAGGTGAAGCCCTGGCTCAAGGGCGGCATAAACGTCGTGTTCTCCTATGCGACCCAGAATTCAGAGGTCTCCCAGAGCGCCGGCGCCTCCCCGCTGTACAACGCCCTCGCCTTCCCGAACGCCGTCCCGGTGTACAAGGTCGATTCCAACGGGAACTACGTCCTGGACGAGGCCGGCGAGAAGCAGTACAACTGGACGAACCCGGCCTCCAAGGACTTCAACCCGGTGGCCATCCCGCTGATGAACACCAACAAGGCCAATACGGCCCGTCTGCTGGCTTCCTTCTTCACGGAGGTGAAGTTCATGGACGGTCTCACCGCCCGCACGACCTTCTCGCCGGACTACGTGTCCGTGTACGATATCTTCTATTGGAACAAGTACCACGGTGACGGTCCGGCTTACAGCGGCCGCGGCGGCCGTACCCAGACCAGCGACCTGATGTTCACCAGCACCACCACGCTGAACTTCAACCGTTCCTTCGGTCTCCACACGGTGTCCGCCATGGCCGGTTACGAGTACTGGCAGAGCCGGATCACCCGCTTCGACGGCGCCGCCACCGGCTTCGCCTTCGACTTCCTCCAGGAACTGGCCGGCGCCAGCAAGCCGCAGTCCCTCACGTCCTGGTACACCGACGCCGCCCTGATCTCCTACCTGGGACACGCCGAGTACAACTATGCCGAGAAGTACTTCGCCTCCGCTTCGTTCCGCCGGGACGGCTCCTCCGTGTTCGGCGAGGACAACAAGTGGGGCAACTTCTTCAGCGTGGGCGCCTCCTGGCGGATGAAGCAGGAGGACTTCCTGAAAGACGCCGACTGGCTGAGCGACCTCAAGTTCCGCGTCAGCTACGGTACTTCCGGCAACAACGCCGGCCTGAGCCGCTATGAGTCCCTGGGTCTGTGGACGGCCAGCGACAGCTATCAGTACGGTTACAACTCCGGTCTCGGCCACACGAGCCTTTCCAACCCGGAACTGGGCTGGGAGAAGCAGAAGATGCTGAACATCGGCCTGGACTTCGGCTTCGCCAGCAACCGCCTCTCCGGCTCCGTCGAGTACTTCCGGAAGACTTCCGACGACCTGCTCTATGAGTTCCCGCTGCCCTCCTCCCACGGTCTGACCAGCGTGATGATGAACCTCGCCAAGGTGCAGAACCAGGGTGTGGAGTTCAGCCTGAACGCCATTCCCGTGCAGACGGCGGACTTCAACTGGGACGTTGACTTCAACTTCTCTTACAACGCCGACAAGATCCTGGACCTCGCGGGTGACGACGACATCATCATGGGCGACACCAAGAAGATCTGGAAGGTGGGCGAGAGCCAGTACATGTTCTACATGCCCACCTGGGTGGGGGTGGATCCCGCCAACGGCGACCCGCTCTGGAAGGGTGCCGACGGGAACACGAACAACTATTCCATGGCCGAGTACGAGCAGCAGGGCCGCTCGACGCCGTGGGGCTTCGGTTCCCTCACGAACAACCTCTCCTGGAAGGGCCTGAGCCTCTCCTTCATGTTCTACTACAACCTGGGCGGCAAGTTCTATGACAGCCTGTACGCCAACATGATGCACGAAGGAAACAACTCCGGCAAGAACATCAGCGTGGACGAACTCAACGCCTGGACCCCGGCCAACACCAACACCGACGTGCCGAAGTTCATCAACACGAACGACAACCAGAGCAACTCCCCGAGCACGCGTTTCCTGTACGACGCGACCTACCTGAAGCTCAAGAACGTGAACCTCTCCTACAGCCTGCCCAAGAGCCTGCTCAAGAAGACAGGCATCCTCTCCGGGGCCCGTGTGTACGTGAACGCCGACAACCTGTTCACGGTGTTCAAGGACAAGCGCTACAAAGGCTATGACGACATCGACATCTTCGGTGTCGGCGGTTATGACGCTTATGCGAACTACATTCCGCTCAGCCGGACCTTCACCTTCGGCGTTAATCTCACTTTCTAAAACGGACGCGCTATGAAAAAGATATTCTACATCGCTACGATCGCTCTCTTCGGACTGGCTTCCTGCGGCAAGGACGTGCTGAACCCGGTCCCGTCCAACGCCGTTTCCGACACGCAGATCTTCTCCTCGGTCGCTTCGGCCGAGACGGCTCTCAACGGCGGCATCATGTACATCGGCTACTATATGACCAACACCCTGGGCACCATCATGTCCGAGGTGATGGGCGAGGACGCCCTGATGACCAGCGGCAACTACGGCATCGACACGTACAACTGGAACCTGTATTCCTATACCTATTCCCAGGTCCCCGAGGACGATCCCTGGTGGTTCGGTTATTCCAACTATATCTGGGAGTACGACTACAAGGGCATCGACGCGGCGAACAACATCATCGCCTACGTGACCGACATGCCTGACGAGGCCGGCAAGGAGAACCTGCTGGGCCAGGCCTATGGCCTCCGTGCCTTCATGTTCCTGCGCCTGGCCCGCCTGTTCGCCCCGACCTATGCCCTCAACCCCGAGGCTCCGTGCATCATCCTTCGTACGGAACCGGCCGACGGCGCTTCCGAGCATATGCCGCGCGCGACCCTGAAGGCTACGTACGAGCAGATTCTCAAGGACTTCGACTATGCCCGCCAGCACTGCAACGCCAGCAATGGCGCCTACTTCACCCCGAAGGCTTGCGCCCTCTTCATGGCGCGCGCCTATCTGGACATGGGCGACTGGGCCAATGCCGAGAAGTTCGCCGCGGAAGCCGCTTCCAACAACTTCTCCGGCAGCAACCTGATGAGCCAGGCCGATTACCGGGCCGGCTTCATGGACCCGAACGTGGAATGGCTGATGTACTACAACTTCAACCAGACCACTTCCAACTACTATGCGTCCATTCCGTCCTTCTACTACCTGGCGAAAGCCGCCTACAACGTGGATGAGACGGGAAAGGCCGATCCGGCGGACATCGAGTACCTGGACACGGCGCTGGAGGGCGACTACTTCGATGAGCCGCTCTACGGCTACAGCACCGTCCGCTGGACCAAGCGCTTCCGCGATTCTTTCGAGGACGGCGACTGCCGCAAGCTCTTCCCGTTCTACTTCTATGCGGAGGACGGTTGGTTCACCAGCAAGTTCAGCCACCGCGAACTGTCCATCGGTGACGCCGACTTCCCGCTGGCCCGCATCGCGGAGGCCTACCTGATCAAGGCCGAATGCGAGGCCCGCACCGGTGGCGATGCGAAGGCCGTGCTGAATGCGCTGCAGGCCGCCCGCGGCGCCACCCCGACGGACGGTTCCCTGGAGAACGTCCTGTATGAGCGCCGCAAGGAACTCTACGGCGAAGGCTTCCGCCTGCAGGACATCAAGCGCACGCACCAGGCCCTCGACCGTACGAAGGATCCGGAGCACTGGGCGACCGTGAAGACCCTTCCGGCCGACAGCCCCCGCTATATGCTGCCGATCCCGCAGAACGAAATGCTCTACAACAAGGCCCTCACCCCTGCTGACCAGAACGAATTCTGGAGGAAATAATGAAAAGGTCCGTGATTTTGGGAATGCTGCTGCTATCGGCGGCATTCCTTTTCAGTTCCTGCGCGAAGAAACAGGATGACGGGAAGGTCGCTTTCATCGACCGGGAAGTGGACGTGAAATCCTTCCTGACCGGTTTCCCGTACACGACCTGGGGATTTTATCTGTCCGACGACGCGACGAAACTGTATTATCTGCGCAATGACGAGCCCAGCCCGCTGGTGATGCTCGACCTGACCCGGAGCACCGACATCAGCCAAGGGACCGTCATCTCGTCCGACGACTGGTCCAAGAAGAATTTCTGGAGCCCTTCCTGGAACGAGAAGGACGGATACCTGTACTGGATGGGCGACCAGCGGAACGACGAGAAGATCGACCTGTACCGGATGGACCCGCGGACCGGGGAGACCTCCTGCTTCACCGACGTCCCGTACATCTACGGCTGGAGTTTCAACGACGCCAAGGACAAGGCCTTCTATGTGGCCCGCATCGACCAGGTGGGGGACGACCACGTGGACGAGTTCCACATCCTGGACCTCAAGACCCTCGAGGACCGGACCGTCTGCACCGACCGCCCGGATTTCCGGATGACGTGGACGGAGATCGCCTCCAGTCCGGATGACAGCGGTTGCCTGCTGACGGTCCTGAAGAACGTGAACCGGACCTATACGAACATCGCCTACCTGGACTATGCCTCCGGCGAGTACAAGGTCATCACCGATCCGACGGTGGAGGCGTCCCTGGACGGCTGCGCGGTCATTTCGCCCTGGTATTCCCGGGACGTCGCGTACTTCCTGTCCGACCATACCGGCTATGCCAACGTCTATTCCTTCAACCGCGTCACCGGCGAAGTCCGTCCCGTGACGGCGTATCGGCAGGATGTGCGCGCGGAATGGCTGGAGGTGGACGGCAAGAAATACTTGGCGACGGTCCGCACGAGTCCGGAAGGGTCGGATGTCACCATTCTGGATCCCGACGGCAACGAAATCGTCTCCGAACGGTATCCTGCGACGCTGACGCTCAAGACGACGGTGGGGAACAAGATCTATCTCTCGGCCGGCGCGACGGACGTCCTGTTCCAGATCTGGACGGTCGAGTTCGCGGACGGCCGGCTGAAGCAGTCCGTGCTGGTGGACCTGCCGGAGCAGACCAAGTCCTCGATGGTCACTTCCCACGCGCAGAAGCTGAGCATCCCGACCTTCGACATCGACCCGGCGACGGGGGAGACCCGCCGGCTGCACGCCTACCTGATGGTTCCCGAGAATCCGCTGCCGGCGGACCAGGCCCGGCTGATGGTGATGTCCTTCTACGGCGGTGAGAATATGTACGATATGGAACACCAGATCTTTACGGCGGCGGGTATGTACGTGCTGAGCGCCTCTCCCCGCGGTTCCAGCGGGTTCGGGCGCGACTTCGCGGCGCTGAACGACCACGACCTGGGCGGCAACGAGACCATCGACATGATCTACTGCGCCCGCTATGTCTCCGAGATGCTGGGCATCCCGCCGGAGCGCGTCGGCTGCTTCGGAATGAGCCACGGCGGCTACGAGACGATGCGTCTGATGACCTTCCCGGGCGAGGTGAACGGCTTCAAGGCCTCCTTCCCGTTCGGTTTCGGCGTGGCCGTGGCCGGTTTCTGCGACATCATCTGGGAGCATTATCACTCCAACATCCCGGACTGGGACTACCTGGAGGCCGGCGACCCGGTGACGGAGAAGGACAAGCTCATGGACCGTTCGCCCATCAGCCACGTGGACAAGATTTCCGGTCCGCTCCTGCTCATCCACGGCGACCACGACGACCGCGTGGACATCGGCGGTTCGCAGATGCTGTACGATGCCTTGAAGAAGGAAGGGAAGCCTGTCGAGTTCCTGATTATGAAGGGACAGGGCCACGGCTACAAGGGCATCGACAACCAGATGCTCTACTACCGGACCATCCTGGATTTCATCGCCCGGAACTGAGGCTAGACCGGATCCACGTCGACCGCCAGATGGGCGGCGTACTTACGCTCCTTTCCGAACGAAAGGAGCGTTTTTTCAAGCGTTTTCTTCAGGGCCGTGAGCGCCTTGTTGCGGGCGAGCGTCACGCGGATCTGCCGGATGGATTCGCCGGCGATGCGGTCCACGGCGGGCGCATACGGGCCGATGACGGCGGGCGGGGTGTCCGCCTCGGAGAATGCGGCGAGGAGGGCGTTCCGCAGCTCCTTGGACAGGAATTCCAGCCGCTTTTCGTTGCTGTCTTTCAGGGTGATGTGGACGAGCCGGGTGTAGGGGGGATAGCCGAAGAGCCGGCGTTCGGCGAGCAGGTCCTTGTCGTCGCTGCCCTGGAGCCGGGTGTAGACGGGATGCTCCGGTTCGCGGGTCTGGATGACGATCCGGCCGGGCTTGCCCCGCCGTCCGCTCCGGCCGCGGAACTGCTCCAGCAGCTGGAAGGCGCGCTCGTCCGCGCGGAAGTCCTGCTGGCCCACGAGACTGTCGGCCTGGAGGACGGCCACGAGGCTGAGTCCGTCGAAGTCGAAGCCCTTCGTGATGATCTGGGTGCCCACGAGGATGTCGATGTTCCCGTCGGCGAAGCCGCGGATGATGGCGGCTTCCTCCGTGTCGGGCGTGTCGCCGTCCAGCCGGGCGATGCGGCGTTCCGGGTACAGGGCCTTCAGCTCTTCTTCCACCTTCTGCGTGCCGGCCCCCAGCGGCTGCAGTTCGCCGTGGCAGGACGGGCAGATGTCCGTGTACGGCTCCGTATGGCCGCAGTAGTGGCACACCAGGCGGTCCGGCCCGCGGTGCAGGCTCATCGGCACGTGGCAGTGCGGGCATTTAGGAATCTTTCCGCACTCGGTGCACTGGACCGACGGGGCGTAGGAGCGCCGTGCGCGGAGCACGAGGACCTGCCCGCCGCCCTCCAGCGTATCGTTGATCTCGTGGATGAGTTTGCGGGAGAAGCTGCCGGTCATCCCGCGCTTCCGCCGCTCGGCGACCGTGTCGATGAGGCGGATTTCCGCCTCGTCCCCGGCGTGGAACCGTTCCTTCAGGTCGACCTTGACAAACCGCCCTGTCTCAGCATTATAGAGAGATTCCAGGGACGGGGTGGCGCTGCCCAGCACGACATTCGCCTGCTGGATCACGCCCAGCATGATGGCGCTCTCCCGCGCGTTGTAGCGCGGAGCCGGCGCATCCTGCTTGTACGACGTGTCGTGTTCTTCGTCTACGATGATCAGCCCTAGGTTATGGTGGGGGAGGAACAGGGCGGAGCGGGTGCCGAGGACCAGGTAGGGACCGGGCTTCCGGATCCGGGACGCCACCTGCGAGCGGCGCGCCGCGGACACGCCCGAATGGAACACCTGCACGTCCGGGAAGACGGCGGCGATGCGGTCCTCCAACTGGCGAGACAGGGCGATTTCGGGGACGAGGAACAGGACGTTCCGCCCCTTCTCCAGGGTTTCCTGCGCCAGTTTCAGGTAGATTTCCGTCTTGCCGGAGCCGGTGACCCCGTGCAGGAGGACGGTCTTTCCCTGGTCGAACGCCTTGCGGGCTGACGCGGCGGCGGTTTCCTGGGCGGGGGACAGCGCGACGGGCGTCGGGACGGCGGCGGGGGTCTCGCCCCGCAGCAGCGCCTCGACCGCCTCGATTTCGGCCTGGTACCGCTCCCGGGTATCGTCCCGGCGGGCTTTGCAGGCCTTGTCCTTCAGCCGCTCCAGGCGCGCTTCCAGCCTTTCCCTGGCCCGGGCTTCCACCTCCTCCTGGTCTATTTTCAGGGCCGGGTAGGCGGCCTTGTACACTTCGCCGATGGAGCAGAGGTAATAGTCGCTGACGGCCCTCCAGAACTTGATTTCATCGGGGAGGACCTTGGGCAGGCCTTCTTCCACGGCGAGGATGGGCAGGATCCGGTTCTCGTCTGTCAGAGGCTGCACGTCGACGGCGCTGACGGCTCCGACATACTCTTTCCGGGCGAAAAGGACCCTTACGCGGTCGCCGACCCGCGCCACGGTCCCTTCCGGGAGCCGATAGCACGGTTCCCACTCCAGCCGGAGCGGCAGGATGACCTGTATGTAGGTCGGGGCGGGCATCAGGCGACTTTCTCGAATTCCTTCAGGGACTTGATGGCCTTCGGGCACAGGATGAGGATGGCGATGACGGTGACCCAGGCCATCAGGCCCACGCCGATGTCGCCAAGCTGCCAGACGACGTCCGCCTCGCGCACCGCGCCGAACACGACCGCCGCGAGCATCAGTGCCTGGAAGATGCGGATGGCGACCTTCTCGCCCTTCCCTTCCCGGCCGCGGAACAGGTAGATGATGCTGGTCTCCGCATAGAAATAGTAGGCCATGATGGTGCTGAAGGCGAAGAAGACCATCGCGATGGACACGAACTGGCTGCCGAAGCCCTTGAACACCGTATCCACGGCGCTCTGGGTGTAGTTCACGTAGTTGTTGGCGAGTTCCGGCGCGCCGGCGTACAGCAGCTCTCCGTCGCTGCCCAGGATGTTGTAGGTGCCGGAGCACAGGATCATCAGGGCCGTGGCGGTGCACACGAGGAGGGTGTCCACATACACGGAGAAGGCCTGGGCGAGGCCCTGCTGCGCCGGGTGCGGGACGTCGGTGGCGGCCGAGACGATGGCGCCCGTGCCCTGGCCGGCCTCGTTGGAGAAGATGCCGCGCTTGACGCCCATCGCGATGGTGGAGCCGATGATGCCGCCGCAGACGGGATGGATGCCGAAGGCGTTCGTGACGATGGACGCGAACACCGCGGGGACCTCCTGGATATGGAAGCCGATGACCACCAGCGACATCAGGATGTAGCCGAGGGCCATGAACGGGGTGACGACCGAGGCGACCCGCGCGATGCGCTTGACCCCGCCGAAGATGACGAGGCCCAGGATGACCGCGAGGGCGATGCCGGAGGTGAGGGGAGCGACCGGGAAGGCGTTCTTGATGGCCGACGAGACGCCGTTGGACTGGACCGTTGTCAGGAAGAACCCGCAGGCGAGGACGGTGATGGCCGCGAACGTGATGCCGAGCCATTTCTTGCCCAGGCCGTGCTCGATGAAGCTGAACGGGCCGCCCCGGTATCCGGAATGGTGCGGGAACTTGTAGATCTGCGCCAGGGTGGACTCGACAAAGGCCGTGGAGGCGCCGAAGAAGGCGACGATCCACATCCAGAACACCGCGCCGGGCCCGCCGAAGGCGATGGCCGTCGCCACGCCCACGATGTTGCCGGTGCCCACGCGTCCGGACAGCGCGATGCAGAACGCCTCGAACGAGGAGATCCCCTGCGCGCCCTCCTTCTTGGAGAAGAGGGACTTGAGCATCAGTTTGAACCGGCGGACCTGCACGAACCGCGTCCGGAACGAGAAATACAGTCCGGCGGCGATCAGCAGCACGACCAGCCCGGGGTTCCAAACGATTTCATTGATCTGGGATACAATCTTGTCAAGCATACTTCCAGGTTACGGAAAAAGTTTCTTTTGCGCCCCTTACTCGGACATATTCTTCACGCGCCTGGGGATGGGAAGGTCGCCGAAGCCGAAAAGGCGGCGGGCGTTTTCGCCGAGGAACTTCGCCTTTTCCTCATCAGTCAGGAACGGGTTTTTGACGATGAAATCGTAGGACATCTTGTAGGTGATGGCCGTGATGGTGCGGGGATAGTCGGAGCCCCACATCAGCTTGTCGACGCCCACTTCGTCCGCCGCTTCCCGGATGGCCTGTACGGCCGAAGGGAAGGGATAGAATTCGTCGTTGAAGAGCCAGGTGATGCCGCCGCATTCCACGTACACGTTGGGATGGCGGGCGAGGCGGATCTGCTCCATCCAGCCGGGCCGGGTGACCATCCCGAAGTGGCCGATCACGATGCGAAGCCGGGGGAACGCTGCGATAACCGCTTCCATTTCAGCGACTTGTAGGTCGCCGTCGGCGAGTTCCACGTGCAGGATCATATCCCTGTCCTCCATCAAACGGAACATCTCCATCATCTCGGGACCGTCCAGCCGGACGCGGCCCTGGGGCAGCAGGAGCCGGGCCGCGGGGATTTTGATGCCCCGGAAGCCCCGGCCGACGAGTTCCTCCGCCTCGGCGAGGAAGCCGGGCTTACGGAACTCGCACATCCCGAACACGAAGAAGCGCTCCGGATACCGCAGTTCCACCTGCTCCAGGTAATCGTTCTGCAGTCCGTCGATGAACTCCTGGGTGACGACCGCGGCCGACACCTGGGCGTAGTCCATATTCGATAGGAACACCTCGGCGGTGTTCCGGCCGTCGATCAGGAAGGGCGGGAGCATCTGGACTTCCGTGCCCATGAACATACTGCGGCCGTTCGGGAGCGGCCGGATTTCCTTGCCGTCCACGACGGCCTCCTGCCGGAGCCAGAGGTGGCTGTGCGCGTCGATAATCAGCATCGTGTCAGGTATTGGACCAGGAAACGCGGAACTGGTCGCCGATGATTTCCCGCACTTCCTGCACGAGCTGCAGGTCGATGGGCTCGTCCATATAGGCGACGTTCTTCCTCAGGTTCTCGGGTTTGGTGGTGCTGAAGAGCGTGGAGGCGATGCGCGGGTTCTGCAGGGAGAACTGCATCGCGAGCTTCTCGATGGGGTAGTCCTTGGCGGCGCAGTGCGCGGCGGCGCGCCGGCAGGCCTCCACCAGCGCCTCCGGCGCGGGGTGCCAGGCCGGCACGCCCCGCTGCGTCAGCAGGCCCATCGAGAACGGCGACGCGTTGATGACGCCGATGCCGCGCTCCTCGAAGAAGTCCAGGAAATCCACGAGTTTGTCGTCGTTCAGGCAGTAGTGGCAGAAATTGAGCACGCTCTCCACCGTTCCGGCGGGCACGTGTTCCACCATCCATTTGAGGTTCTCGAGCTGCAGGTCGGTGATGCCGACGTGCTTGACGACACCCTCCTCCCGGAGCTTGACGAGTGCCGGAAGCGTCTCATTGGCAACCTGCTCGAGGTCCGAGAACTCGATGTCGTGGACATTGATCAGGTCGACATAGTCGATGTGCAGGCGCTCCATGCTCTCGTACACGCTGCGCGTGACGCGTTCGGCGGAGTAGTCCCAGGTGTTGTGTCCGTCCTCGCCGTAGCGGCCCACCTTCGTGGACAGGAAGAACTTGTCCCGCGGGATGTCCTTCAGGGCCTTCCCGAGCACGGTTTCGGCCTTGTAGTAGCCATAATAGGGGGATACGTCGATGAAGTTGACGCCGGCGTCGATGGCGGCGAACACGGCCTCGATGCCATTCGCCTCCTGGAAATCGTGGAAGACGCCGCCCAGGGAGGAGGCGCCGAATCCGATAGCGGAAAGCTTCATTCCGGTCTTTCCCAATTCGCGATAGATCATAGTGCAGCGGTTTTAGAATTCAACGAGGATCCGGAACACCTTTCCGGGGTTTTCGTGCCAATGCCGCATCGCCTCCGCGGCTTCTTCCGGCTTGACGACCGCGGTGATCAGCTTGTCGTACGGGCAGTCGCCGCGCCGGAGATAGTCGATGACGGCCTGGAAATCCTCCGGACAGGCGTTGCGGGAACCGCGGATGTCCAGTTCCTTCTTGACGAAGTCGGGGGTGCGGAAGGTCGTCTGGTCCTTGGCGTAGCCGATGAAGACGACGCGTCCCGTAAAGCCGACGACGGCGATGGCCTGCCGCTGCGTCACGGGCAGTCCCACGGCCTCGATGACGACGTCCGCCAGCAGCCCGCCAGTCAGCTCCGAGATGGCTTCCTGTACGTCCTCGCTGGCGGTATTGACCGTATATTTGGCCCCGACAGCCTTCGCCACTTCCAGCTTTTCGTCGTCGATGTCCATCGCGACGACCGCCGCCCCGCGGAGCGCGGCCGCGACGATGGCGCCCATGCCGATCATCCCGCAGCCAAAGACGGCCACGACATCCTTCTCTTTCACCTGGGCCCGGCTCACGGCGTGGAAACCGACGCTCAGGGGCTCGACCAGGGCGCAGTCGCGGACGGCGATCCCTTCGGTCACAAGGACTTTCTGCCAGGGAACCACGAAGTATTCCCGCATCGCGCCGTCCCGCTGGACGCCGAGCGTCTCGTTGAACTCGCAGGCGTTGAAACGGCCGTTCCGGCAGGACGCGCAGTGTCCGCAGGCGGTATATGGGTCGACCGTGACGGTCAGGCCGGGGTGGAGCGTGTCGGGAACGCCGGGGCCGACGGCGGCGATCTCCGCGCCCACTTCGTGGCCCGGGATCACGCCGGCCTTCGCCATCGCGTTCCCCCCGCGCCAGGTGTTCAGGTCGCTCCCGCAGAATCCGACGTACCGGATCCGCAGCAGCACTTCGCCTTCCCCGCAAACGGGCGTTTCGACATCGATGACGTTCAGTTCGAACGGTTGGGTAATCTGTATCGCTTTCATATGGACACAAATATACGATTTCTATCCGATTTGCGAACACCATCCGGGTTGAGATTGGCGGAGAATTGCTATATTTGCATACTGATGAAAAGAATATTGATACTGATCCTGCTGGCCTTCGCCGCCTTGACCGGAAACGCCCAGGACCTGAAGCAATATAAGAAGATTGTCAAGGATCTGAGTTCTGCGCGGTTCCAGGGCCGCGGCTACGCCCGCGACGGCGCGAACAAGGCCGGCAAGTATCTGGAGAAAGCCTACCGCAGGGCCGGGGTCGACGCCGTCACCTGCCAGCATTTCACCTTGGACATCAACACGTTCGCCGGAGATATGAAACTCTCTGTCGACGGCCGCAGAATGGTCCCCGGGACGGACTTCACCGTCCGGGAGTTCTGCCCGGGCGTGCAGGGGACTTTCCCGGTCTACCACATCGACACCCTCGACTACGATGCCGCGAAGGTGTTCGCCGACCTGGCGAAGCCCGAATACAAGGACGCTTTCGTCGTGTGCGATTTCTGGTTCACCTACCGGCACCGGGACGATTTCCAGAAGCTCCAGAGCGCGGACGGCGCCCCGAACAGGGGGCTCATCCTCACGTGGGACGAACCCCTGAAGTTCTACAAGGCCTACGGCGAGAAAGTGAACCCCAAGCCGGTCGTCTGGCTTTTGTCGAAGCAGATTTCCCGGGACGCCCGGAGCGTCACCGTGGACATCGACAACAAGTTCTACAAGAACTACCGGTGCTTCAATGTCATCGCTTCGGTGCAGGGAGCCCGCCACGACAGCTGCTATGTGTTCACGGCCCATTACGACCACCTGGGCAACCTCGGCCACCGGGTGTTCTATCCCGGGGCCAACGACAACGCCTCCGGCACGGCCGCCCTGGTCACCCTGGCCTCCTATTTCGTGCGGAACCGGCCCAAGTTCGACATCCTGTTCATCGCCTTCTCCGGCGAGGATGCGAATCTGCGCGGCTCGGAGTACTACGCGCAGCATCCCGTCTTCCCGCTGGAGATGATCCGGTACCTGGTCAATGTCGACATGATCGGCGACAACAACCCCGTCCTTTACTGCGAGACCAGCGACGAGGGGCGGCGGGGTTTCGAACTGATCGAGCGCATCAATGCGGAAAAGGGCTATTTCAAGTCCCTGAACCACGGCAAGCTGGCGGCGAACAGCGACCATTATCCCTTTGCCAGGCGCGGGATTCCCTGCATCTTCCTGGAAGACGAGGATGGGGACGCCTATCCGTATTACCACACGCCGCTGGACAACTGGAAGAATGCCGTCTTTGACAGCTACGAGCCTGTCTTCAACTTGATTACGGATTTCATCGAACAATATTGACAACCTGATACACCTATGCTTATCGTCCTGAAACTGCTCGGCTCGATCGCCCTCCTGATCTATGGTAT